>JANNZD010000436.1:0-15212 GCA_031410435.1 Betaproteobacteria bacterium
TGGCCCTGGCCGAGCAGGCCCAGGGCCGCTTCCAGATGGAGTTCGCCACCCTGCGCACGGTGGAATCGCTGCTGCCTTTCTCAGGCTCGGGCATCAACCGCACCGGCCTGGCCGCGCTGCTGGCCCATGCCGCCGCGCTGACCCACCTGCCGCCGCTGCACCCGCGCCTGCAACGCGATGCCCAGGGCCGCATCAGCGGCGTGCTGCTGCCCGGCCAAGCGGGCTATGACGAGGCGGGGCCGGCAGACTGAGGCTTGGGCAGGCCCCGATTTACCCGGTGGTCAGGCTGGCGCACATCCGTTAGCGTCGCGGCTCGGCGCGGCGCACCCTGGCGCACCGAATCACACCGCCCCGCACCGCCCCGCGGCCGCTGTCCGCCAGGAGCCTCGACCCCGTGCCCATGCCCCCGCTTCAGACCGTTGACCTGCCGCTGCGCCCCGCCGCCACCGACACCTTGCCGCCGGGCGACCGCCGCAACCGGGTGATGTGGCTCAACAACGACCGGGTGTTCTACGCCGGCCTGCTGGGCCAGGTCAGCCAGCGCACGCTGGGCGGCTGGCTGGTGTATGTCTCGCTGGGTGCGCCGCTGCGCTTGTCGCTGGGCGGGGCGGCAGGGCAGGGCGATGGCCCGTGGATCAGCACCGACCTGGCGGTGTTGCCACCCGGCACCCCGCACCGGGTGGCCTGCGCCCAGCGCCTGGTGTGCAGCCTGACCATCGAGCCCGAGACGGTGGACGAGGCCCGGCTGCCCGCCTGGCTGCTGCAGTGTGAGCGCCTGCAGCCGCTCGACGCCCAAGCCGCTGCCGCCACGGTGCAAAGGGTGCGCCAGGCGCACCGGGAGATGCGCATCCGGGGCGCGGCCATCAACCTGGACACTGGCCGTTTCGACGCGCTGTTTTTTGGCGAGTGTTTACCGGCGCGCCGGGTCGATGCGCGCATCGCCCGGGTGCTCGACGACATCCGCAATGACCCGGCCCGGGGCTTTAGCGCACAGCAGGCGGCCAGCCTCTCGGGCTTGTCCTATTCGCGCTTTCTGCACCTGTTCAAGGCCGAGGCCGGCCGCTCGTTCCGCAGCCTGCGCACCTGGAAGCGCGCCCGCAGCCTGTTGCACCATGTCACCCGCGACACCAACCTGGTGCAGGTGGCGCTGGACGCCGGCTACCCCGACTCCACCCACTTCAGCCATTCGATCCGGCAGGTCTACGGGCTGAAGCCCGGCGATGTGTTTGCCGGCTCGCGCCAGCTCACGGTGCTGGGCGACAGCCCGGCCGCGCGTGCCGCGCTGCAAGCCCAGCGTGGCCTGGGGCGGCTTTGATCCAAAACTGGTCTGCGGCTGTGCATCGCGCGCCGGCACTTGTCTGATCCACCATGCCCCGTCCACCCCGCAAGACCCCTGAACCGGCCGCAGCGCCCGCCGCCAGCCCCGCACCTGGCCCTGGCCCCAGCCCGCTGGCCGACGCCCATGGCAGCCTGCGCCTGGCGGTGGACGCCACCCGCCATGTCACCGGCCTGGTCGAGGCCTTGCACGGCCAGATCCAGCGCCTGGCGCCGCCGCTGCGCCGTCGGCCGGGCGCCGAGCAGGCGCAGGCCGGGGATACCGACGGCCTGCCAGGCACCCAGGGCCTCACCGGCCTGGTCTACCGCAGCATCCAGGGCAGCACCCGGCTGGTGGGCGCAGGCCTGGACGGCTTGTTCGGCCTGGCCAGCCTGGTCGGCCAACTCGCGCCCTTGGAGGCGACATTGGCGGACACGCCCGCCAGCCCGCGCCGCGACGCGGTGGTGGCCGCGCTCAACGGCGTGCTGGGGGACCACCTGCTGCGCACTGGCAACCCGCTGGCCATCGCCACCCAGTTGCGCCAGCACGGCCGGCCGCTGGACCCGGCGGCGCTGGGTGCCACCGCGCCGCGCCGACTGTTGCTGCTGGTGCACGGCCTGTGCATGAGCGACGGCGGCTGGCTGCGCCAGGGCCATGACCACGGCGCAATGCTGGCGGCGGCGCTGGGCATGGCGCCGGTCTATGCCAGCTACAACTCGGGCCGCCATATCTCGGACAACGGCGCCGACCTGGCCCGGGCCTTGGAGGACCTGGTGACGCAATGGCCGGTGCCGCTGGATGAGCTGACCGTCATCGGCCACAGCATGGGCGGCCTGGTGGCGCGCAGCGCCTTGGCGCAGGCCCACAGCGCCGGCCAGGCCTGGCCCCAAAGGCTGAGCAAGCTGGTGTTCCTGGGCACGCCGCATCACGGTGCGCCGCTGGAGCGGGCCGGCAACTGGCTGCACCGGGTGATGGACCTGAGCCCCTATGTGGCGCCTTTCACGCGCCTGTCGCGCATCCGCAGCGAGGGCATTACCGACCTGCGCCACGGCAATCTGCTGGCGCGCGACTGGCAGGGCGCCAGCCGCTTCGACCACCGTGACCTGCGCCAGCCGCTGCCGCTGCCCGCTGGCGTGGCCTGCTATGCCATCGCCAGCACCGCCGGCGGCCCGGACAGCGCCGGGTCGCTGCTGGGTGATGGCCTGGTGCCGGTCGACAGTGCGCTGGGCCGGCACAAGCGCCAGGCCATGGACCTGGGCCTGGACAAGGCCCATACCTGGGTCGGCCATGGCATTCACCACCTGGACCTGCTCTGCGATCCGGCGGTCTACCGGCGCCTGCTGGGCTGGCTGGCGGGCTGATCAGCCCGCCCGGGGTCGGGGCCGACCGCTGCGCGACAGGCAGCAGGCGCTGGCGCGACGACAATCGCGCCATGTCAGACCTACCCACCTCCGATGGCCGCCCCGACGGCGCCCAAGCCGGCGACCTGCCCGCTGCCCATGCCCTGGTCTACCCCTGCGGTGAGCCGCCGGCGCCTGGCGCGGTGCGCGAGGTGGCGCCCGGCGTGTTGTGGATCCGCATGCCTTTGCCCTTTGCACTGAACCACATCAACCTGTGGGCCGTGGCCGACCAGGACGAGCAGGGCCCAGGCTGGGCCATCGTCGACACCGGCACCAAGACGCCCGAGGTGCTGGCCGCCTGGCGCCAGTTGATTGCCGACGACGGCCCGCTGGCGGCCACCTCGCAGGGCGCACGCATCACCCGCATCTTCTGCACCCATATGCACCCTGACCATGTCGGCATGGCCGGCTGGCTCAGCCGCAAATGCCAGGTGCGCCTGTGGATGACCCGGCTGGAATACCTGACCTGCCGCACCCTGACCGCCGACACCGGCCGCGAGGCGCCGGCCGACGCCATCCGTTTCTACCAGCAGGCCGGCTGGGACGAGGCGGCGCTGGACGTCTACCGTGCCCGCTTTGGCGGCTTTGGCAAATACCTGCATGCGCTGCCCGACAGCTTCCGGCGCATCCGCGACGGCGAGACCCTCGGCATCGGGGCGCACGCCTGGCAGGTGGTGGTGGGGCGTGGCCATTCGCCCGAACATGCCTGCCTGGTCAGTGAAAGCCTGGGCGTGATGATCTCGGGCGACCAGGTACTGCCGCGTATCTCGTCGAATGTCAGCGTCTTCCCCACCGAGCCCGATGCCGACCCGCTGGGGGACTGGATCGCCTCGATCGACAAGCTGCGCGGCCAGCTGGGCGACCACCTGCTGGTGCTGCCGGCGCATGGCGACCCGTTCCGCGGCCTGCATGCCCGGCTCGACCGCCTGGCCGGCGGCCATGAGCGCGGCCTGCTGCGCCTGCGCCGCAGCCTGGCCGACAGCCCGAAGCGGGCCATCGACGTGTTCGGCGCGCTGTTCGCCCGGCCCATCGACGGCAGGGGCGAGCTGCTCGGCATGGCCACCGGCGAGAGCCTGGCCCATCTCAACCACCTGGTGGCACGCGGTGAGGCGGTGGGCCAGGTCGGCGCCGACGGGGTGCGGCGTTATCGCCTGCTGGCCTAGGCAGGTCAGGATTTTTTCCGCCCTGGCGCTGCCGCATGCGCCGGCGCGGGGCTGGCTTTCTGGCGCCGGCGGCGCTAGACCGACTGGGCCAGCACGCAGCGCTGGCCGGGCTGGGTGGCGCAGGGCCCGACCCAGCGCAGGTGGCCACCGGCGGTGTCGGCAGGCAGGGGCACGCGCCAGGTGATCGGACCCGGCTGACCCGCCGTCATCGACCCCAGCAGGGCCCAGGCGGTGCCGCCATAGGGCCGGTACTCCAGGCGGTAAGTGGCGTTGCGGCGCAGCGAGCGGCTGCGCAACACCAGGGCGTCGCCCTCGATCTGGGCGCTGGGCGCCTGGTTCCAGGGCCGGGCCAGGGGGTCGCCCACGAACAGGCCCTGGCCCGGCCAGGCCACCGATTTCCAGTAGGCCTCGATCAGCGTGGCGCCACGCAGGTAATGCTCGATCAGCACCGAGGCCCGGGGGAATTTTTCCAGGTGGTTGCAGGGCTCCTCGACCGTGCCATAGCTGGCCGTGGCACCGGCGGCCAGCCAATCGGTGGCTGGCATCTGGCCACTGGCGCCGGGCAGTTGGCCGGCGAAGGAGGTGAGGTGGTCGGCCGCCGCGCCGGGCAGGAACTGATTGCTGGCCAGGCCGGCCACCTT
The DNA here is from genome assembly GCA_031410435.1 of Betaproteobacteria bacterium. Taxonomy (GTDB): domain Bacteria; phylum Pseudomonadota; class Gammaproteobacteria; order Burkholderiales; family Burkholderiaceae_C; genus Pseudaquabacterium. Next base: position 4,520 of record JANNZD010000436.1, read on the forward strand.
GGCCGAGCCGGTGAAATAGAACAGCAGGTCGTTCACGCCGCTCAGGCTCTGGGCGCTGCCGGGGGCGCTGGCATCCAGGTAGCGCAGCACCAGGCCGGGCGGGTCGGCCCAGGCCGCCGGCAACGCGGCAAAGTCGGGGTAGCGCACGCTGCGCGCGGTGTCGCTGGTGCGCAGCAGGTAGCCGGTGCCGGCCGGCGCGCTGCCGTCGGCTGCCAGGCCGCGCGCGATCAGGGCCTGGGCGGCTGCCAGGCTGGGGCTGCCCAGCATCATTGACGGGCGCAGGCCCAGATCGCTGAAGGGCCGGCTGCTGTCGCTGTCGTAATAGGTCGAAGCCAGGGTGCGGCTGCAGCCGCCGCAGTGGGGCGGGTCGTAGCCCAAGGCCAGGGCACTGGTCAGGCCCATGCTGCAGCTGCCCTGCACCCGCGACGGGCGTTGCCAGGTCACCAGGGTGGCCTGGGCGGTGGCCGGCAGGCGCGCGTCCAGCACGGTCTTGAAGGCCGCGAAGTCGGCCGCGCTGATCGCGTCGCCGTCGCCGGCCAGCTCAACCCGGATCATGTGGGCCTCCGGGATGCCCCGGGCACGCTGGTAGGCCAGGCCGATGGCCTCGCTGAGCGGGTCGCCCGCCTTGATCAGCACCGCCATATCGGCGGCTTCCAGGCCAGCGCGGGGCAGGCTGGGGGCCGACAGCGGCGCTCTGGCGCTGGGCTCGGGTGCGGCCAGGGTGGGCAGGGCCTCGGGGCTGGCCACCGCATTGGCGGCGGTGGGGGCCACCGCGGTCGGAGTGGCAGTGGCCGCGGTGCCCAGGGGTGTGGCTGCGGCCGCGGCGCCAGCGCCCTCGGCCCCGCCGCCACAGGCCGCCAGGGCCAGGCCGGCGGCCAGCAGCAAGAGACGCAGACCAGGCTTGAGGGGCATGAGGGGGCGGGCGCGGGCGCCGTTGGAATACCGGATACCGGTTTGTAGACCAGCCCGCCGCCCCTTGATGCGTCGAACAGCGCCGGGTGTCGCGGCCTGGTGTAAAGAATGGTTGCGGGGTGCCACGCGGCCGCCGCGCGGGGCGCTGGGCCATACTGCCTGCTCCCGCCGAGACGCCTGCCCATGAAGAGTGCCCTGTTCGTCGACTTCGACAATGTCTACACCCAGTTGCGACAGTTGCAACCGGCGGCGGCCGAGCGCTTTGCGCGCCAGCCCACCGAGTGGATACGCTGGTTGACCGAATCGCTGGAAATCCCGGTCGGGCATGAGCCCCAGGCGCGCCGCCGCCTGCTGGTGCGGCGCTGCTACCTCAACCCCAACTGGTACCAGACTTACCGGCATGCCTTTCTGCGCGCCGGCTTCGAGATCGTCGACTGCCCGCCGGTCACGGCCCAGGGCAAGACCAGCACCGACATCCACATGGTGCTCGACATCATCGAGCTGCTGCAGCACGAGACCCGCTATGACGAGTTCATCGTCTTCTCGGCCGACGCCGATTTCACGCCAGTGCTGCGCAAGCTGCGGCGCTTTGACCGACGCACCTCGGTGCTGGCGATCGGCTTCCCGTCGGCGGCCTACCAGGCCAGCGCCGACCTGCTGATCGATGAGCGCCTGTTCGTCGAGCAGGCCCTGGGGCTGAGCGCCGACGCGCTGGAAAGCGCCGCGCCGGTCGATCCGCCGGACCTGCCCGAACCCTTGGCGCCGGCCCCGGCGCCTGTCGCGTCAGCCGACGCCGTTGCCACGCCGACCGGGCCGCGCGCCGCTGCGCCGGCCGACCTGGCCCGCATCGCCCAGCGCATCCAGCAGTGGGTGGCGCAGTCGCCGGTGCCGCTGGCCGCCGGGCCGCTGGCGCTGCGCCTGCGCCATGAGTTTGCGCCCTTGTTGGAGCAGTGGAACGGCCATGGCACCTTCAAGCCCTTTTACCGGTCGCTCAACCTGGCCCCGCTGGTCTGGCTGAACGGCTCGGGCGGCCGGGTCGCTGACCCGGCCCGCCATGCGCTGGACAGCCTGGGCGGCGGCGACAGCGCCGAGGCTTATGCCGAGCGCGAATCGCATTGGCTGGGCCATGAGGCGGTGCTGGAGGTGGTGCGCGAGGTCTGCAGCCTGACCGGTGCACCCCTGCTGCCGCCGCCGGTGCTGCAACAGATCCTGCTGCTGCTGTGCGACGACCTGGCCCAGCAAGACTACGAGCCCACCGAGACCGCTCGCCGCATCCGCGAGCAATACCTGCAGCGCCACGGCACCGACCTGGCCATGCGCGATGTGGTCTTCATCCTGCGCGGCATGCAGCTCAACGGCCATGTCTTCGGGCGCGGCCAGGACGATGTGCAGACCCTGGCCCAGCGCCTGGTCAACCAGGTTTTGTTCTTGTGCGAGCGCGAGCAGATGCTGCTGGGCGAGCCGTCCGTGGCCATGATCCGCCAGTGGATCACCGGGGACCGCCGGGCATGAGTGGTGCTGCAGGCGGCAGCCCGGTTTTTTTGCCGGATCGAGCCGGCCTGTCACCTGGGGCCTTGGCGGCGCCGGGCAAGCGATGCAAACATCGCGCCATGCATGCGTTGCGGCGCTCTCGATGTACCTGACCCAGGGTCTGCACCGCAGCCTGCAGGCCCACCCGGGCCGGCTGGCACTGCGCCACCTGGGTGACGACAGCCTGCCCGGCCTGGACTGTGCGGCCCTGCAGGGCCAGGTGGCACAGCTGGCGGCGGCGCTGCAGCACTGCGGTGTGGCGGCGGGCGACCGGGTGGCCCTGTTGTCGCCCAACAAGCCGGCACTGGTGCAGCAATTGCTGGCCTGCTGGTGGCTGGGCGCTGTGGCCTGCCCGCTGGACGCCGGCTGGGGCCAGGCCGGCTTGCGCCAGGCCGTGAGCGAATGTGGCGCCAGCCTGCTGGTGGTCGATCCGGCGCTGCTCACGCTGGCCGCACAGGCCGGACTGGCGGCGGCGCTCAATGCCGGGGGCAGCCAAATCGACGGCCTGCGCCTGGCCAGCCTGGCCGCCGGGCGCTACCCGTTGGCCGACAGCCGCACGGGCGGTGCGGCACTGGCGGCCCTGGTCTTCACCGGGGGCCGTGCCGGGCCACCGCGCGCGGTGATGTGGTCGCATGCCAATGTCTGGGCCGCGGCCCTGGCCAGCCACGCCGCCTGTCCACCGCTGGCGGACACGGTCGCGCTGCTGGCTGCGCCGCTGTGCCAGGCGGCCGGGCTGGGCCATCTGGCGGCCCAGCTGTTGGCCGGTGCCACCTGCCTGACCCTGCCGGCCGTTCAGCCCGAAGCCCTGCTGCAGGCGATCGAGGCCCAGGGTGTGAATGACATCCTGCTGCCGCCCGGCCTGCTGCAGGCGCTGCTCGATCATCCGGCTTTCGACCCGGGCCGCCTGCAGGGCCTGCGCCGCATCCGCCTGGTTGCCGCAGCGCCGACCCCGGCGCTGCTGGTGCGTGCCCGGGCGGCCTGGCCGGCGGCCCTGCTGGTGCAGTCCTATGGCCTGACCGAGACGGTTGCCAGTGCCTGCCTGCAGTTGTACCCGGCAATCCGGCCGGCAGCCGCTGGCGCGGCCGCCTGGCCGGGCAGCCCGGGCGCGGCCGGGCGCGCCGGCCTGGCCGCCGAGTTGCGCATCGTCGACCCGCAGGGCGCCGAGCTGCCCGCCGGCCGGGTCGGCGAGATCCTGCTGTACGGTGCCATGGTGATGCCGGGCTACTGGCGCCAGCCCGAGGCCACGGCCCAGGTGCTGCAGCACGGCTGGCTGCGCACCGGCGATGCCGGACGCCTGGAGGACGGCGGTTGCCTGGTCATCGTCGACCGCTTCGACGACCTGATCGTCAGCGGCGGCGAGACCATTTATTCGACCGAGGTCGAAGCCGTGCTGCGCCAGCATGCGGCCGTGGCCGAGGTGGCGGTGGTCGGCCTGCCGCATGCGGTATGGGGCGCAGCGGTGCATGCTGTGGTGGTGCTCAGGCCCGGCGCCCTGGCCCAGGCCGACGCCCTGCGCCGCCATTGCCGCAGCCACCTGGCCGGCTATAAATGCCCGCGCAGCCTGTCGTTTGCCAACAGTCTGCCGCTGACCTGCGCAGGCCAGGTGCACAAGCGCCTGCTGCGCGAATCCCTGCCGGCCCAGCTGGCCCAGTCACGTCACACACTGAGGAGCATGTCATGAAACGACGACACCGTCTGGCCGCGCTGCTGGGCTCCGCCTGCCTGCTGGGGTCGGCCGCCCAGGCCCGCGTTACCCGCATCGTGATCGACGAGACCCAGGCGCTGCCCGTGGCCGCCGGTGCGGCGGCGCCGGCCATGGCCTACCAGCAGATCGCCGGCCGGGCCTTTGGCGAGGTCGACCCCCAACTGCCCGGCAATGCGCTGATCCAGGACATCAAGCTGGCCCTGGACCCCGATGGCAAGGCGCGCTATGTGGCCAGCTTCGTGCTGGTCACGCCCCTCGACCCGGCCCAGGCCAGTGGTCTGATGTGGCATGACGTGCCCAACCGGGGCCGGGTCTTCGACATCGCACCGGCCGAACTGCAGGCGGGCGACACCCTGCTGGCCAGCGCCTGGCAGGGCGACAACGCCGGCAACACGGCGGTGCGGGCCACCGGGTCGGTGGCGGGCGCGCAGTGGCTGCGCCTGCCGGTGGCCAGGGGGCCGGGCGGCGAGCGCATCACCGGTGAGGTGTTCGGCCGCATCGTCAACCGCAGCGGCCCCGATTCACAGCCCCTGCTGGTGCAGACCAACCCGCTGCCCTATCTGCCGGCCAGCCTGGACACGCGCCAGGCCCGCCTGGTGTCACGCGGCGGCGAAACCCAGCGCGGCGAGGTGATCGACGAGCAGGCCGTGCCCGCCGACCAATGGGCCTGGGCGCGCTGCGATGCGGCCCGGCCCTTCCCCGGCACGCCGGATGCAACCCAGATCTGCCTGAAGGCGGGCTTCGACCCCAAACGCCTGTACCAGGTGGTCTTCACCGCCGCCGACCCCTATGTGCTGGGCCTGGGCTTTGCGGCCTGGCGCGACCTGGGCCACTTCTTTAAGACCGCCAAGACCGACGACCTGGGCAACCCCAACCCGGCAGCCGGGCGGGTGCGTCACAGCATCGGCCGGGGCGTCTCGCAATCGGGCAACTTCCTGCGTGGCTGGCTGCGCCTGGGCTTCAACCAGGCCGAGACCGGCGCGCAAGTGCATGACGGCCTGTGGCCGATCATCGCCGGCCGGCGCATCGCGTTGAACTTCCGCTGGGCCCAGCCTGACGGCGTGCTCGAGCTCTACCAGGCCGGCAGCGAGGGGCCGCAATGGTGGTTGCCGCAGGCCGACCCGGTGCGCGGCTTGCCGGCTGCCGGCATCCTGGACCGCTGCAGCGCCAGCCGCACCTGCCCCAAGGTGATCGAGCATTTCGGCTCGGCCGAGGTCTGGGCCCTCAAGCTCACACCCGAATGGGTAGGCACCGATGCCAAGGCTGACCTGCCGCTGCCCGACAACGTGCGGCGCTATTACCTGGCCAGCTCCAGCCATGGCGGCGGCGCGGGCGGATTCGACACCAGCCTGGCCGGCGTCAAGCTGCCCGGCAGCGGCGCCACCTGCCCGGGCAACAACTTCGGCAGCGCTGTGCTGCCGGCCAACCCGATGCCGCACACCGAGACCGTGAATGCGCTGCGCTGGCACTTCCGGCAATGGGTGGTCAAGGGCACGCTGCCGCCGCCCAGCCGCTACCCGACCCTGGCCGCTGGCCAGCTGGCCGAGGCCCACAAGGCCGCACTGGGCTTCCCGACGCTGCCGGGCCTGCGCGCCACGCTGCCCGAGCCCGACTTCATCATGCCGGTGCACGACCTGGACTGGGGCCCGCAGTTCGACGCGCTGGACGGCTCGGGCGTGCCCAGCCTGGCGCCGCCGCGCATCAAGCAGGTGCTGAAGATGCTGGCGCCCAAGGTGGACGCCGACGGCAATGAGCTGGGCGGCGTGCCGGTGGTGCTGCATGACGCACCGCTGGGCACCTACCTGGGCTGGAACATCACCGCCGGCGGCGCCCGGCCCTTCCATGCCGGGCAGATCTGCCACTATGTGGGCGGCATGCTGCCCTTTGCCCGCAGCCCGGCCGAGCGCCAGGCCGCGGGCGACCCACGGCTGTCGCTGCAGGAGCGCTACACCGACCATGCCGGCTATGTGGCCGCGGTGCGCCGCGCCGCCGCCCGGGCAACGCAGGCGGGCTTCCTGCTGCAGCCCGACGCCGACGCGCTGGTGCGGGCCGCGCAGGACAGCGCGGTGCTGCGCTGATCCCCGCGCGCCCCATCGCCCCGAACTCAGTCCGAGAAAGGACCCCGGATGATTCCCCAACCCACGCCGGCCTGGATGGACAGCGACCTGCAGCAATTGGCCGACACCGCCAACCGCTTCTTCGACCGCGAATGCCTGCCCCATGATGCGCGCTGGCGCGAGCAGCGCCGTGCCGACCGCGAAATCTGGACCCAGGCCGGCGCCGCCGGCCTGCTGTGCGCCAGCATCCCCGAGCAATATGGCGGCGGCGGCGGCCATTTCGGCCATGAGGTGGTGCTGACCCAGGCCCAGGCCTACAAGATGGCGGGCGGCTTCTCCAACAGCGTGCATTCGGGCATCGTGGCCCACTACATCCTGCGTTATGGCACCGAGGCCCAGAAGCTGCGCTGGCTGCCAAAAATGGCCAGCGGCGAGAGGGTGGCCGCGATCGCCATGACCGAGCCCGGCGCCGGCACCGACCTGCAGGCCATCCGCACCAGCGCCCGGCGCGACGGTGACCACTATGTGATCAACGGCGCCAAGACCTTCATCACCAATGGCTACCACGCCAACCTGGTGTGCATCGTGGCGCGCACCGGCGCCGAGCAGGGCGGCAAGGGGATCAGCCTGGTGATGGCCGAAACCGACGGCCTGGCCGGCTACCGGCGCGGCAAGCTGCTGGACAAGGTGGGCCAGCACACCATCGACACCACCGAGCTGTTCTTCGACGACAAGCGGGTGCCCTGCCACCAGTTGCTGGGCAGCGAGGAGGGCCGCGGCTTCGTGCAGCTGATGGAGCAGCTGCCGCGCGAGCGCCTGATCATCGGCGTGGGCGGGGTGGCCACGATGCAGCGCGCCATCGACGAGACCCTGGCCTATGTGCAGCAGCGCCAGGTCTTCGGCAAGCCGCTGATGGCGATGCAGAACACCCGCTTCAAGCTGGCCGAATGCCAGACCAAGCTGACGATTGCGCGCAGCTTCGTCGACGACTGCATCCAGCGTTCGCTCAAGGACACGCTCGACCTGGCCACCGCGGCGATGAGCAAATGGTGGGTCAGCGAGATGGTCGGCCAGGTGGTGGACGAATGCGTGCAGCTGCATGGCGGCTATGGCTATATGAACGAGTACCCGATCGCCCGGCTGTATGCCGACACCCGGGTCGGCCGCATCTACGGCGGCAGCAACGAGGTGATGAAGGAATTGATCGCCCGGTCCATGGAAAACCCCCGGCCGGGCCGTTGAGCCCGGCCCACAGCCAAGGAGAAATCAGGATGAGCCAAGGCAATATGCTGCAAGGCAAGGTCGTCGTCGTCACCGGTGCCGGCGGTGGCATAGGCCGCGACATCGCGCTGCAATGCGCGTCGCAGGGCGCGCGGTTGGTGGTCAATGACATCGGCGCGTCGGTTGCCGGCGAGGGCGGCGACGCCGGCCCGGCCCAGCGCGTGGCCGCCGAGATCCGCGCCGCCGGCGGCGAGGCGGCGGTCAATACCGACAGCGTGGCCGAGATGGCCGGTGCCGGCCGCATCGTGCAGACCGCGCTGGATGCCTTCGGCCGCATCGACGCGGTGGTCAACAACGCCGGCATCCTGCGCGACCGCTTTTTCCACAAGATGAGCGTGGACGAGTTCGACGCGGTGATCAAGGTGCACCTCTATGGCGCCTTCTATGTCAGCCGGGCGGCGGCCAACCATTTCAAGGAGCAGAACAGCGGCGCCTATGTGCACATGACCAGCACCTCGGGCTTGATCGGCAACTTCGGCCAGGCCAACTACGCAGCCGCCAAGTTGGGCATCGCGGCGCTGAGCAAGAGCATTGCGCTGGACATGCAGAAGTTCAATGTGCGCAGCAACTGCATCGCGCCCTTTGCCTGGAGCCGGATGATCGGCAGCATCCCCACCGACACCCCCGAGCAGCAGGCCCGGGTGGCCAAGATCCAGCAGATGACACCGGCCAAGATCGCCCCGGTGGCGGTCTACCTGGCCAGCGATGCGGCGCGCGAGGTGACCGGCCAGATCTTTGCGGTGCGCAACAACGAGATCTTCCTGATGAGCCAGCCCCGGCCAGAGCGCAGCGTGCACCGCAGCGAAGGCTGGACCGCCGAGACCGTGGCCAGCCATGCGATGCCGGCGCTGAAGTCGGGCTTCTATGCGCTGGACCGCTCGGGCGACGTGTTCACCTGGGACCCGATCTGAAGCGGTTGCCGCGCGGGTTTTCAGTGAATTGATTTAGGAGTAAAGTATTTAGAAGTCATCTACTTTGGAAGGCCGCGATGATGCAGGTGCTGCTCCCGCCCGGCTGGCCGCGGCCCAAGGGCTATGCCAATGGCGTGGTGGCGCGCGGCCGCCAGGTCTATATCGCCGGCATGATCGGCTGGGACGCCCAGGGCGTGTTCCACAGCGATGACTTCGCCGACCAGGCGCGCCAGGCCCAGGCCCAAATCGTCAGCGTGTTGCACGCGGCCGGCGGCCGGCCCGAGCACCTGGTGCGCATCACCTGGTATGTGCTGGACAAGCGCGAATACCTGGCCGCCGGCAAGGCGGTGGGCCAGGCCTGGCGCGAATTGATCGGCTGCTACCAGGCCGCGATGACCGCGGTCGAGGTGCGCGGCCTGATCGAGGACCGCGCCCGGGTGGAGATCGAGGCCACCGCCGTCATCCCCGATTGAGCCGCCGCGGCCATGCGATCTGCCCCCGCCGCAGCCGTCAGCGCGCACCTTGACACGTTTGCCCGCGACCGCCTGCCTCCGCCGGCGGCCCAGCCCGAGTTTGTGCTGGACCTGCCCGGGCTGCAGTTCCCGCCCCGGCTGAACTGCGCGGTCGAATTGCTGGCCCGGCCGGTACGGCAAGACCCGCTCGGCCAGGGCGCAAGGCGCTGCCTGATCGCTGCCGACGGCACGGTCTGGACCTATGCCGACCTGCTGGCCCAGGCCAGCCGCATCGCCCATGTGCTGGTGCAGGACATGGGCCTGGTCCCCGGCAACCGGGTCTTGCTGCGCGCGGCCAACCAGCCCCTGCTGGCCGCCTGCTGGCTGGCGGTGGTGCTGGCCGGCGGCATCGCGGTGGGCACCATGCCGATGCTGCGCGCCCATGAACTGGGCCAGATCATCGACAAGGCCCGGATCAGCCATGCCCTGTGCGATGCCGCGCTGGCCGATGAATTGGCCAGCGCCGGCGCCGGCCGGCCCGGGCTGCATGCGGTGCGCCATTTCGGTGCCGCCGCACCCCAGGCCGGCAGCCTGGAAGCCCTGGCCGCGGCCCGGCCAGACCTTTTCGACCCGGTCGATACCGCCGCGCAGGACATCGCGCTGCTGGCCTTCACCTCGGGCACCACGGGCGCCCCCAAGGCCACCATGCACAGCCACCGCGATGTGATGGCGGCATGCGCCTGCTTCCCGCCGCATGTGCTGCGCGCCACGGCCGACGACCTGTTCATCGGCAGCCCGCCGCTGGCCTTCACCTTCGGTCTGGGCGGGCTGCTGCTGTTCCCGCTCAGCCTGGGCGCGGCTGCGGTGCTGCTGCCGCGCAGCGCGCCGGCCGACCTGCTGGCCGGGGTGCAGCGCTTCGGTGCCACGGTGCTGATCACCGCGCCCACGTCCTACCGTGCGCTGGCCGAGGCGGCCGGCCAGGCCCGGGTGGCGGCCGGGCAGGGCGGCACGCTGCGCAAATGCGTCAGCGCCGGTGAGGCCCTGCCCGCCGCCACCCGGGCGCTGTGGCGCCAGGCCACCGGCATCGAATTGATCGACGGCATCGGCGCCACCGAGATGCTGCACATCTTCATCTCGGCCGACGAGCAGCAGGCCCGCGAGGGTGCCACCGGCCGGGTGGTGCCCGGCTACCAGGCCTGCGTGATGGACGACAGGCTGCAGCCGCTGCCGCCAGGCCAGGTGGGCCGGCTGGCGGTCAAGGGCCCCACCGGTTGCCGCTACCTGGACGACCCGCAGCGCCAGGCCGCCTATGTGCAGGGCGGCTGGAACCTGACCGGTGATGCCTACCGCATGGACGCCGACGGCTATTTCTGGTTCCAGGCCCGCACCGACGACATGATCGTCTCGGCCGGCTACAACATCGCCGGCCCCGAGGTGGAAGACGCGCTGCTGCGCCACCCCTGGGTGGCCGAATGCGCAGTCATCGGCGTGCCCGATGTACAGCGCGGCCAGCTGGTCAAGGCCTATGTGGTGCTCAAGCCGGGCGTGCCGGCCGATCCGGCCGATCCGGCCTGCACGCGCTTGCTGCAAGACCATGTCAAGGCGCTGATCGCTCCCTACAAATACCCCCGGGCGCTGGAGTTCCGCAACAGCCTGCCGCGCACCGCCACCGGCAAGCTGCAGCGCTTCAGGCTGCGCGAGGGCGCCTGAGAGCCTGTGATTTATTCCGACATGCCCGCTCACCACCCCAAAAGACGCCCGCTCGTCGTTGCAAATGCTCGTCATAGCCCGGGCTATGACTGCGCTTTGCGCCTAGATCGCGCGCCTTTTTGGGCGTTGCTCGGT
>JANNZD010000437.1:0-16766 GCA_031410435.1 Betaproteobacteria bacterium
CAGCAGAATTCCGCGCTTGATCGATTTGTCGGTCAGCGCGGCATCTGTCCACCACCAGCCATCGGCCTGCATCTCGTGCCCGGCCGCCACGAAGCGGCTGACCACCGCGTCGAAGTCGGCATCGCTGTAGTTCAGGCTGAATATCAAGCGGCCGGTGCCCACCCAGCTCAGCGCCAGGCCATGGGCACGCAGGTAGAACTGCAGCATCCAATTGTAGCGCGAAGGCCGGGTGTAGAACACCGTCCACACCGACCCCAGATTGGCCACCTGCAACGGCAGGCCGGCGGCCTGCAGGCGCTGGTTCAAGGCAGCGGCGCGAGCGTTCCAGCGCTGGTCCATGCCGTCATAGATCGCTTGCAACTCGGGGGTTTCGAGCTTCTCCAGAAACACCTGCATCGCCGCCATCACATAGGGGTGGGCATTGAAGGTGCCGCGGGCAAAACAGATGTCGGCCGGCCGGCTCTCGCGGTAGCGCTTCATCAAATCCTTGCGGCCGCAGACCACGCCCACCGGCAGGCCGCCGCCCAGCGTCTTGCCATAGGTCACCATGTCGGCGGGCACGCCGAAATAGGCCTGCGCGCCACCCGGCGCCAGGCGGAAGCCGAGAAACACCTCGTCGAAGATCAGCACGATGCCGCGCTCGCTGCACACCTGGCGCAACTGCTGCAGCCAGGCGGTGTAGGCAGCGCGGTCAAAGCCGGCACGGCGGCTGCTGTCGACCAGCGACGCATCCCCCGGTGCCCCCTTGTTGGGGTGAAGCGCCTGCAGCGGGTTGACCAGCACGCAGGCGATGTCGCGCCGATTGCGCAGCACCCGCAGGCTGTCGGCGTCCATCTCCTTGAGGGTGTAGGTGTCGCGCGGCTTGACCGGGTTGCCCGGGCCGGGCTGCACATCCTCCCACCAGCCATGGTAGGCACCGCAAAACCGCACCAGGTGGCTGCGCCGCGTGTGGTAACGCGCCAGGCGCACGGCCTGCATCACCGCCTCGGTGCCGCTCATGTGGAAGGACACTTCGTCCAGGCCGGAGAGCCGGCGAAGCCGCTGGATGTTGTCAGCCACGCAAGGGTGGCAGCTGCCCAGCACCGGGCCCAGCGCCTGCACCCGGGCACTGCCCTCGGCGATGCATTGTTTGTAGAAATTCTGGCCGAAGACGTTGACCCCGTAGGAGCCGGTCAAGTCGTAGAAGACATTGCCGTCCAGATCGGTGACGGTGACGCCGGCCGACTCCCGCACAAAGCTGGCCACCTTGAGCTGCTGGCGCAGGTAAGGGCTGTACTGGAACGGCACCCGGTAGGCGCCGGTGAACTGCAGGTCCGACAGGCCTGCGGCGGCCTGCTCGGTCAGCGCCAGCGATTGGGCAAAGCGCTGGGCAAACAAGTGCGACAAACGCGCCAGACCGGCACGCCGACGCGACACCGCCTCGGCTGGCGCCATGTCGGAGTTGAAGAAGCGCGTGGCGTCATAGGCATAGCCCGGCAGCAGCGCGGCAACACGCTTGGCCATGCGCGCGTGGCCAGCCAGCGAGGGGTGCTTGGCAATCAACAACTCCAGCCGGCGCTTGGCCATCGGCAAGGTTGCGGCCAGGGCGGCCAGGGCGGCATACGCGGCATACGCCAGCGCCGACAGCGCAAAGGTCTGATCCATCAGGCAACTCCAAAGTGTTGCCGCCGTTCTACCCATCTGCTTTGACAGGCTCATGAATATCCGCCAACTTCGCGATCGGCTCCTGCAGCAGGAGGATCTGAACTTCCTGCTCACCAACCGCCTGCCGCGCATCGCGCTGACTCGGTTCATGGGCTGGTTCAGCCAGCGCCGCAACCCATGGGTACGCACGCTGTCGATCCGCGCCTGGCAGCTGTTTGCCGAGCTGGATCTGAGCGACGCCAAGAAACAACGCTTTGACAGCCTGCACGACTGCTTCATCCGCGAACTGAAGCCCGGCGCCAGGGTGATCGACAGCGACCCGGCCATGCTGTGCAGCCCCTGCGATGCGATCGTTGGCGCCTGCGGCCCCGTGCAAGGCCTGCAGGTGTTCCAGGCCAAGGGGTTTCCGTACACCTTGCCGGACCTGTTTGGCGCTGACCCGGTGGCCTTCGAGCTCTACCGCGATGGCTGTTACGTCACGCTGCGCCTGACCTCCAGCATGTACCACCGCTTCCACGCACCGCACGACTGCCAGGTGCGGCATGTGACCCATCATGCAGGCGACACCTGGAACGTCAATCCGATCGCGCTCAAACGGGTTGAAAGGCTGTTCTGCAAAAACGAACGCGCGGTGATCCACACCCGACTGGCCGGCAGTGGCCATCCCGTGGCACTGGTGCCCGTGGCCGCTGTCCTGGTGGCCAGCCTGCGGCTGCACTGGCTGAGCCCGTTGTTGGGGCTTGACTACCGCGGCCCCGACGAACTGCCCTGCGATGCACACTTCAGCAAGGGCCAGGAGATGGGCTGGTTCCAGCATGGTTCGACGATCATCGTCTTTGCACCGTCGGGCTTTGCACTGGCCGACGGCATCACGACCGGGACCAGTCTGCGCATGGGCCAGGCACTGGTGCGGCTGGCCAGCTGACGGGCCAAGCGCGCTTGCCGACCGCCCGATCTCGGCATGTCAGCAATTGGCCCGCAGCACCCGCATCCCGCTGGCGGTGGGAGAGAACCTGATCGGTAGCAACGCCGTCGAGTCCATGACAGTCAGTGGCGCCCTGGCGGTTGCGCAGCCTGACCTGGCCAAGTGGGGCGGCGTGTCGGCTTGGTTCCCCGTCATCGAGCCGATCCACGCGGCCGGGCTGCGCTACTGCCCGCACTTCCTCGGCGCCGGCATCGGGCTGCTGGCGTCTGCCCATGTGCTGGCTGTCTGCGGGCGGCCAGGCGGCATGCTGGAGGTTGATGCCAAGGACAACCCCTTGCGCACCGGGCTGAGCCCGGCCCTCAGTCGGGTCCGCGACGGGGTTGTGCAACCCGGGTGCCGGCCGGGTCTCGGTATCGATCCGGACATTGCCGAGTTGCGCAGACTGTGCGAGATGCGGCCATGAGCCGCGAGCGAAGGCGATACGCCAACTGAAGGCGGCGCCGGCCATGTCCTCGGGGGTCCCTGCGCGACCCATAGCCTGGAAGCAGCGCTCTGTGGCCTCCCATCAGGACTCAACCCCGGATGCGGTGCGCGCTGCGAACTGCACGGCGTTGGCTGGCGGATGCCACCGACGACAGGGTGTCTGTGCCCGCCAGACCGTCCAGGATGGGGCACTCCGGCCGATCATCCCCGTGACAACAATGCACGAGGTGTTCGAGCGCCGACTTCATCGCCAACAACTCCGCTGCCTTCTGCTCCAGCTCCCTGATGTGCGCCTCGGCGAGGGCCTTGACCTGGCGACTCGGGCGACGGCGGTTCTGCCACAGGCTGACCAACTCGGCGATCTCCGTCAACGAGAAGCCGAGGTCGCGGGAGTGCCGGATGAAGCGCAAGGTATGGACATCGTTCTGCGCGTACTGGCGATAGCCGGATTCCGTTCGTTGCGCGGTAGGCAGCAGGCCCGACTCTTCGTAGTGGCGAATCATCTTGGCCGACACGCCTGACAGGCCGGCCGCCTGACCGATGTTCATCATGACGCCATCCTGTTCGCTCATGAAAAGCAACTGAGTCTATACCTTCCCACCATGGCAAGGTCAAGCGGGCTATGCCCACCTGCCGGCCGAAGGGTCATCACCCGAAGTGCTTGACCTTCTCACGGTGGGAAGGATGAAAGTCGGCTCATTGAAAACCAATGAAAGCGCAAGATGGTCACTTTCGAAGTCCAGGACATGACCTGCGGACATTGCGTCGGCAGCATCACCAAGGCAGTCCGAGCGATCGACCAGGGCGCCCAGGTCACTGCCGACCTGGCAACGCGCCGGGTACAGATCGAGCCGATCGCGTCGGACAGGACCCAGTTGAGCGACGCCATACGCGCGGCCGGCTACACACCTGTGCCCATCGCCGACGCCTCGATCGCGGTGGGGCAAACGGCGCCGCGCAGCGGCTGCTGCTGTCGCTGAGCGATCAGTTTGCGGCCGCCTTGATGCGCATCAAGCGTCCGCAGCCTCGATGGGCCCACTCTGAGGCGCTGATCTGCGCAGCGGGAACATGTGGGTTCGGCGCCGCACAGACGTCAACCACCTTTGATCTTAGTTTCAGGCTCCCACATCGTCCACGCGCATGAACTTGCTCGCAATGTGCAAGCGATGCCACGAAGACCGCATTCACCTTGGCCGCCAGACGGCTTGTCGACCAGCAGCAACCCACCTCCCAGGAGTTCACCCTGTACACCCTTCGCACCCTCACTGCCTTGTCGGTCGCCGCCCTCTTGGGCGCCTGCGCGAGTCCCGGCCCCATGAATGCCGCGTCACCCTCTGCCAGCACGGCATCCGGGGCGATGGGCGCATCGGGGTCGATGGCGGCGCCGGATTCCCGCATGAAGGCGATGCAGGAGATGCACCAGAAGATGGTGAACGCCAGCACGCCCGCAGACCGCTAAGCCCTGATGGCCGATCACATGAAGGCGATGCAGGGTGGGATGGCCATGATGAAGGAGATGCAGGCCATGCACGGCGCTGGCGGAATGGGTGGCATGAGCTTGATGGGTTCGTCCGGCGGCGCGGCTCCAATGGCCGGGATGGGCGACGGCAAGGGTATGCCGACCGACATGGCCAAGCGCCACCAGAGGATGGCCGACCACATGGCCATGATGCAAACGATGATGGACATGATGGCCGACCGGATGCCGCCGGCCTCGACGGTCAAGTGAGCGCGACACTGACCACAACCGCAAGCACCTGATCGGGAGCCAGCCATGTTTCATGACGGTGGCTACAGGGTTGGCATGCATGCGTGGGGGTGGCAGTTCTGGTTGATCCTGATCGGGGTGTTGTTCGCCGCGCCGCGAGGCGGGTTGGCCCGGCGCCAGCACGCCTGCCGCGAGGGCCCAAGCGCTGTCCTGCAGCGCGCCTCACTGCAGGCGAGATCACCCCGCAGCCGTAAGAAGAACGCAAGGCCCTGCGAGACAGGGATGCCCACCAATGCGACAGTGCTTGACTTTCTAGCGGTGGCAAGGTCCAGGCTTGCACTGCGTCGATGCCCACGCAATGCTTCGAAGGAGATCAGCATGGACCCTGCCGTTGATCACCACGCAATGACGCCTGTACCGCCTCAGCGCAAGCCTAGCGCTCTGGGCGCGGCGCTGCTGATGGTGTCGCTGATCGCTGGCGTCCGTCTGCTGCGCGAACACTGGAATACTTTGGCAGTTATCTGGCCCTACCTGCTGCTGTTGGCCTGCCCGCTGATGCCTCTGTTGCATGGGCACGGTGGTCACGGCATGCATGACAGCCTCAAGCCCCAACCGGGGCAGGAATGACACCCATGGACATGCCCACCCAAGACGCGCGCAGCAGCCATGCCGGCCATCGGCACGGCCACGAGCACGACCAGGAACATCAGCAGCACGCAGCACCGGGCGCCGCCGACGCGGCGCTGAAGGATCCGGTCTGCGGGATGACGGTCACCGCAGAATCGCCGCACAAAGCCGAGCATGCCGGCCGTCCCTACTGGTTCTGCAGCGCCGGCTGCCGCACCAAGTTCCTGACCGAGCCGCAGAAGTACCTCTGGCCCGTGGCAAGCCCAGCCGAGCCGGCTCCAGCCGTTGCGGGCACGACCTACACCTGCCCGATGCACCCGGAGATCCGCCAGGACCAGCCGGGCAACTGCCCCAAGTGCGGCATGACACTCGAGCCTGTCATGCCCAGCCTGGACGACGAAGCCAATCCAGAACTGGCCGATTTCACACATCGCTTCTGGTGGAGCCTGCCGCTGACGGTCATCGTGACGGTACTGGCGATGTTCGGCCACCGGCTGGGCTGGATGGCCATGGGCGCGCAGAGCTGGGTCGAGTTGGTGCTCTCGGTGCCCATCGTGCTGTGGGCCGGCTGGCCCTTCTTCGTGCGCGGCGCGCAGTCCGTCGTCAACCGCAGCCCCAACATGTGGACGCTGATCAGCCTGGGCACCGGCTCGGCCTTCGTCTACAGCCTGGTGGCCACGATGGCGCCGAAGGTGTTCCCGGACTCCTTTGTCTCGATGGGCCGCGTGGCGGTGTACTTCGAGGCGGCGGCGGTGATCATCTCGCTGACGCTGCTGGGCCAGTTACTGGAACTGAAGGCGCGCGCGCAGACCTCGGCGGCGATCAAGTCGCTGCTCGGCCTGGCACCCAAGACCGCGCGGCGCATTGCGGCGGATGGCTCCGAAGAGGACATCCCGCTGGCCAGCGTGCATGTCGGCGACAGGCTGCGCGTACGACCCGGCGAGAAGGTGCCGGTCGATGGCGTGGTCGTCGAGGGCAGCAGCGCGCTCGACGAATCGATGCTCACCGGCGAGCCACTGCCGGTGACCAAGCGCGTGGGCGACAAGCTGATCGGCGCCACGCTCAATACCAGCGGCGCGCTGGTGATGCAGTCCGAGCATGTCGGCTCGGCGACGGTGCTGTCGCAGATCGTGCAGATGGTGGCACTGGCGCAGCGCTCGCGCGCGCCGATGCAGCGCATGGCCGATGCCGTGGCCGGCTACTTTGTCTATGGCGTGGTGGCGGCCGCCTTGCTGACCTTCTTCGGCTGGGGCCTGTTCGGGCCCGAGCCGAGCTGGGTGTACGGCCTGATCAACGCTGTGGCGGTGCTGATCATTGCCTGCCCCTGTGCACTGGGCCTGGCCACGCCGATGTCCATCATGGTCGCCACCGGCCGCGGCGCCATGCATGGGGTGCTGTTCCGCGACGCTGCCGCGATCGAGAATCTGCGCAAGGTCGACACGCTGATCGTCGACAAGACCGGCACACTGACCGAAGGACGGCCGAGCTTCGAGACGGCCATCGCGGTCGCCGGATTCGATGCCGATGAAGTGCTGCGCCTGGCCGCCAGCCTTGACCAGGGCAGCGAACATCCGCTGGCCGCGGCCATCGTGGCTGCGGCACGCGGCAAGGGTCTGGCGCTCGACAAGCCCGAGCAGTTTGATTCCGCCTCCGGCATCGGCGTGCGCGGCACCGTCGCCGGCCGGGCGCTGGCGCTCGGAAACACCACGCTGATGGAGCAGCTCGGCATCGACGTAACGCCGTTGGCGGCACAGGCTGAAGCGCTGCGCACCGAAGGCGCCAGCGTGATGCACCTGGCTGTCGGCGGCAAACTCGCGGGCCTGCTGGCCGTGTCCGACCCGGTAAAGGCGACCACGGCCGAGGCACTGGCCACCTTGCGCAAGGCGAACATCCGCGTCGTGATGGCCACCGGCGACGGGCTGACCACGGCGCGTGCCGTGGGCCAGCGCCTGGGCATCGACGAGGTGCACGGCGAGGTCAAGCCCGCAGACAAGCTCAAGCTGGTCGAGAAGCTGCAGGCCGAGGGCCGGGTCGTCGCGATGGCGGGCGACGGCATCAACGATGCGCCAGCGCTGGCGCGCGCTGACGTCGGCATCGCCATGGGCACCGGTACCGACGTGGCGATGAACAGCGCGCAGCTCACCTTGGTCAAGGGCGACCTGCGCGGCATCGCCACGGCCACCGCGCTGTCTGTGGCAACGGTGGCCAACATGAAGCAGAACCTGGCCTTCGCCTTCGTCTACAACGCGCTCGGCATCCCGCTTGCTGCCGGGCTGCTGTACCCGTTCACCGGCTGGCTGCTGTCGCCGATGATCGCGGCGCTGGCGATGAGCCTGAGCTCAGCGTCGGTGATCGGCAATGCGCTGCGTCTGCGCAATGCGGCCATCGACCAGCACTGAAGGCCGCCGTCTCGGAGCGGAGCCCAAGGGGCCTACTTCCGCTTGGCAAGCCACGCGACAAAGGCCCCGATTTTGCTCATCTGCGCCGCGCTGATACGGCGCGCCATGGTCTTGATGGCGGGCAACTTGCCATGCGCAATCTCCATCGCGGCCATGTCGACAGCCTGCTGGTGATGCAGCTTCATCATCATCGCAAAATCTTTGTCGATGTCGCCCGACGCCTGCTTGCTCTGCCTGCTTTTCATGCCCACCATCATCGTGGCCTGCATGTCATGCGTGCCGGCATTGCCACATTGCATATCCCCCAGGCGCATCGTGCCGTAAGCCGGCCCAGCTGCTGCGGTCTGGGCCGCGACCACGGCCGATCGCAACTTGCCGCGCTGCCGGCTGAACGCACCAGCCGTCTGTCAGGACGCCCACACTGCTTTCGCCCCCTGTGCCCGACTTGCAATCACCCAGCCCCGGCAAAGTGCGCCCCATCCGACACGCGCTACGGTGTCATCACTTCGTGCGCTGGCAACACCCTGCCAGGTCGGCCCTGCAAGTTTTACCTGCGGCGTGTGCTGTGGGTTTTTCGAGCCGAGGCAGGCGAAATAGCAAGGCATGACCAGTGCTTGGCTTTGCACCCGAAGTTCAGGTGCAGAACATCGAGTAGCCCCTAGCGGCGCCGCGCCGAACTCAACCAGCCTGCACCCGTACGCATCCACAGGAGCCCGCCGTGACACGCCTGCCGCAACTCACCGACGCGCAAGTCGGACCCGCCGATCTGGTGGCCAGCATCCGCAAGCGACGCGGGGGCCGACTGCTGGAGCTGGACCGCCTGCTGCTGCACAGCCCGCCCTTTGCCACCGGCTGGGGCGAATTGATGGGGCGGGTGCGCCAGTCCTTGTCGCTGCCGCCGCTGCTGAAGGAATTGGCGATGTGCGGCGTGGCCGCGCTCACCGCTGCGACCTATGAGATGCACCATCACGCGCCGCTCTACCTGGCGGCCGGCGGTACACCCGAGCAGCTGGCGGCGATCAAAGCCCTGGGCGACAGGCCAGCCGCGCAGCACGACCCGGTCTTCGATGCCACTCAGCAGGCGGCCCTGGGCCTGGTGGTGGCGATGACCCGTGATGTGCAGGTCAGCGATGCGGTGTTCGAGCGGGCCCGCCAGGCCCTGGGCAGCGACCAGTCGATGTTCGAGTTGATCGGGGTGATCGCGTCCTACAACATGGTGGCCCGCATCCTGGTGGCGCTGAAGCTGGAGCCCTGATAGGCCGGCCCGTCGCCGGCCAGCAGGCCCGGCCTGGCGATTGCGCCACAATTCCGGCCAATGGAAACCCCTGGCAACCTGTTCGTCGTCGCCGCACCCAGCGGTGCCGGCAAGTCCAGCCTGGTCAAGGCCCTGCTGGAGCTGGATTCGCATCTCGCGGTGTCGGTCTCGCACACCACCCGGGCGCCGCGCGGGCAGGAAAGGCATGGGCGGGAATACTGGTTTATTGACGAGCCCGAGTTCCGCGCCATGGCCGCGCAGGGCGATTTCTTCGAATGGGCCGAGGTGCATGGCAACCTCTACGGCACGTCGCGCACCGCCGTGGAGCAGCGGCTGGCGGCGGGCGAGGATGTGGTGCTGGAGATCGATTTCCAGGGTGCGCTGCAGATTAAGCAGTTGTTCAGCCACACCGTGCTGATCTTCATCCTGCCGCCGGGCTGGGACGAATTGCGCCAGCGCCTGACCCGGCGCGGCGAAGACCACCCCGAGGTGATCGAACAGCGCATGGCCAACGCGCGCCTCGAGGTGGCCCAGGCACGCCACTTCGACTTTGTTATAATCAACGGTTTATTCGAGACAGCGCTGTTTGATCTGAAGACTGTCGTGCATTCCCAGCGCCTGCGCTACGCCGCGCAGCTACGCAACAAGTCGCAGGTATTTGCGGCGCTGGACCTGATCTGACCCGCCGCAAGACCACCGCACCACTACCCGAAGGCAAGCCCATGGCCCGCATCACCGTCGAAGACTGCCTGAAGAACATCCCCAACCGATTTCAGCTGGTGCTGGCGGCAACCTACCGGGCACGCATGCTCAGCCAGGGCCATGCCCCCAAGATCGAAAGCAAGAACAAGCCCGGCGTGACCGCGCTGCGCGAGATCGCCGCCGGTGAAATCGGCGTCGAGATGCTGCGCCGCGTGCCGATCTGATGCAGCCCTGCAGCGCCTGATCCCGCTGCCTCTGCCTGAAAGCGCCCCAGCGGGCGCTTTTTTTATGCCTGGCCGGCAAGCCGCCTGCATCCAATTTGCGCAAGTACGGCCACTTCCATCGTGCGCTGCAACAAAGCAGGCTAAATTCGGGCATGGGCATTCGATCCTTTGCTGCTGAATTGCTGCTGCCAGCGGTGCTGCAGGCCCGCTCGCGCAACATCACGCCGGCCAACCCCAAGGCCGAGGTAGCCTCGTTCGCCGGCCTGGCCGACAAACTGGCCTACCTGCCCAAGGCCGACGTCAAACTGGTGCGCGACGCCTACAAGTTTGCCGACGAGGCCCATCTGGGCCAGTTGCGCGCCAGTGGCGAGCCCTACATCACCCACCCCCTGGCGGTGGCCGGCATGGTGGCAGACTGGCACCTGGACGCCCAGGCGGTGATGGCCGCGCTGATGCACGACGCAATGGAGGATTGCGGTATCACCAAGGTGGAGCTGATCGAACGCTTTGGCGCCCCCACCGCCGAACTGGTGGACGGCCTGACCAAGCTGGACAAGCTGCAGTTCTCCACCCGTGAGGAAGGCCAGGCCGAATCCTTCCGCAAGATGCTGCTGGCCATGGCCCGCGATGTGCGCGTGATCCTGGTCAAGCTGGCCGACCGGCTGCACAACATGCGCACGATGTCGGCCATGCCGCCAGCCAAGCGCGGCCGGATTGCCCGCGAGACCCTCGACATCTACGCCCCCATCGCGCACCGGCTGGGCCTGAACACGATCTACCGTGAGCTGCAGGAGCTGTCCTTCGAGCATCTCTACCCCTGGCGCCACGCGGCCCTGGCCAAGGCGGTGCAAAAGGCCC
Source organism: Betaproteobacteria bacterium (assembly GCA_031410435.1). Lineage (GTDB taxonomy): Bacteria > Pseudomonadota > Gammaproteobacteria > Burkholderiales > Burkholderiaceae_C > Pseudaquabacterium. Next base: position 10,826 of record JANNZD010000437.1, read on the forward strand.
GGGGTTATCGGCGTGACATCGTCGAACGGGTGCGGCGCGACGTGGAGAAGGCCTTTGCCGACCACAAGATCAAGGTGCAGGTCTCGGGCCGCGAGAAGACCGTCTACAGCATCTACCGCAAGATGCGCCAGAAGCATGCCGGCTTTGCGCAGGTGACCGACATCTTCGGCTTCCGCATCGTGGTACCCCATCTGATGGACTGCTACCTGGCCCTGGGCACCTTGCACCAGCTGTACAAGCCGGTGCCGGGGCGCTTCAAGGACTACAACGCCATCGCCAAGGCCAATGGCTACCAGAGCCTGCACACCACCCTGGTCAGCCCGCTGGGCACGGCGGTGGAGTTCCAGATTCGCACCGAGCCCATGCATGCGGTGGCCGAATCCGGCATTGCCGCGCATTGGCTGTACAAGCGCGACCCCAAGAGCAGCGGCACCGGCGCGCTGGAGGCCCAGCGCCTGGGCCAGATGTGGTTGAAGTCCCTGCTCGACATCCAGGACGAAACCCGCGACGCGAATGAGTTCCTCGAGCATGTGAAGATCGATCTGGTGCCCGAGGCGGTGTACGTTTTCACCCCGATGAGCAAGATCCTGGCGCTGCCCCGCGGCGCCACAGTGGTGGACTTTGCCTACGCCATCCATTCGGACGTGGGCGACCATTGCGTGGCGGCCAAGGTCAACGGCGAAGCCGCCACGCTGCGCACCGAGTTGTCCAGTGGCGATGTGGTCGAGATCGTCACCGCGCCCGGCGCGCGGCCCAACCCGGGCTGGCTGAACTTTGTGCGTACCGGCCGGGCGCGGTCCAAGATCCGGCACTTTCTCAAGACCATGGAGCACGAGGAATCGCGCAGCCTGGGCGAAAAGCTGCTGGCCCAGGCGCTGCGCGTCGAAGGCCTGCTGCTGCCCTCGGCCGAGCTTGACGACGCGCCGGCGCAGGCACTGTGGCAGCAATTGGCGCGCTGGAGCGGCAGCCGCAACCGCAGCGACCTGCTGGTCGACATCGGTCTGGGCCGCAAAATCGCAACCATCGTGGCCAAGCGCCTGGCGCAGCAGATGGCTGAGCGCGGCATCCGGCCCGACGCGGTGACCTTGACTTTGAACCGCTTCGGCGGCGACGCGGCCAGCGCGCCGGCGCCAGGCGTGGTGATCGACGGCACCGAAGGCGCGTCGGTGCAGATGGCGCCCTGCTGCCGGCCGATCCCGGGCGACGGCATCCGCGGCTACCTGGGCCGCGGCGAGGGCCTGCGGGTGCACACCGCCGAATGCAGCACCGGCAGGCGCCTGGCCGAGCGCGACCCCGAGCACTGGATCGCGGTGGAATGGGCCGAACAACCGACCCACAATTACGAGACCAGCGTGAAGCTGCTGGTCAAGAACGGCAAGGGCGTGCTGGCCCAGATCGCAGCGGCGGTGAGCGCGGCCGAGGCCGACATCAGCCATATCGAGATGGATAACGACCCAGCCGCCGACGCCACTGAGTTGCGCCTGCTGCTGGCAGTGCGCGACCGCCAGCACCTGGCCGATGTGCTGCGCATCGTCAAGCGTTCACCGCCGGTGCTGCGTGCCGCGCGGGTCAAGCCCTGAGCTGCCCCCAAGCTGGCAGCGCCGGCTTACCCGGCCGACCCTGACACATTGCGCCGCGCCGGGCCGGTACTAAGTCACATCCTGCGCTGTAGGACGGCGCCTACATTCAGCACCAGACCGCTGAACGCGGCACTTGCTCAGGGGAATACCACCGGCGCCCGCTTGCTTATGCAGCCGGGCGCCGCTTGGTTTCTGGTGCCCGCCGGCAACGCCCCGCGCCCGGCTCAGGCGCCGCCCGGCGCGGGGTAGCGCACTGACAGCACTTCCAGCGTCTCCACCCCGCCCGGGGTCTGCAGGCGCACCTCGTCGCCAGCGCGGGCCCGCAACAGGGCGCGGGCGATGGGCGCGATCCAGCTCACCTCACCGGCCAGGTTGTCGGCCTCGTCTATGCCCTTGATGGTGATGGTGCGCTCCTGACCCTGGCTGTTGGCGTAAGTGACGGTGGCACCAAAAAAGATCTGGTCGCTGCCATGATGCAGGGCCGGGTCGGCCACCTCGGCGATGTCGAGCCGGCGGGTGAGAAAGCGGATCCGGCGGTCGATCTCGCGCAGGCGCTTCTTGCCGTAGAGGTAATCGCCGTTTTCTGACCGGTCGCCATTCTTGGCGGCCCAGGACACGATCTCGACGATTCTGGGGCGCTCCTCGTCGATCAGCGCCAGCAATTCGTCGCGCAGGCGCTGGTAGCCCGGCGGGGTGAGGTAATTCTTGGTGCCCGCCGGCAAAGGCGGCAGGGCCGGGCCGCCGTCGTCGTCGTCGGTGTCGCCTTCGGGCTCACGGGTGAAAGCCTTGTTCATGGCGCGCTCACCGGATGCTGATCCGCGCCCGGCGCCGCGCGGTGCAGGCTGCGCCAGGCGCCCGGGGCCGACCCGGTCCACTTGCGAAAGGCGCGGTAGAAGGTGCTGGCATCGTTGAAACCCAGGCGGGCCGCGATCTCCACCACGCTCAAGCCGCCCTCAGCCAGGTGCTGCAAGGCCAGGTCGCAGCGCACCTCGTCCTTCAGATGGCCCCAACTCGTGCCTTCTTCTTCCAGGCGGCGGCGCAGCGTGGCGGTGGACAGACGCAGATCATGGGCCAGCAGCGTCAAGGTGGGGGCGGTGTCACCCCGGTCGAGCGCGGCGCGGCACTGGCGCCGGGCACGGTCGCTCAAACCGGTGGCCACCACCTGCTTGAGAAACACCGACTGCGGCGCATCGCGCAAAAAGGCCTTGAGGCCTGCAGGCGTGACATTCACCGCGCCCTGCAGCACCCGGGCATCGAAGCTGATGGCCGTGTCGGGCGCGTCGAAACGGATCAGCGGCGAGAACATGCGCCGGTATTCATCGGCATGGGGCGGCGCGGGGTGGCCCCAATCCAGCCGCGCCAAAGGCACGCGCCGGCCCGCCATCCAGCACAGCAGGCCGTGCACCATCACCAGCAGGGTTTCATCGGCAAAGCGCCGGGCGTCCAGCGCGTCCGCGTCGCTGCGACCGGCGGCGATGCGGTTGCTGAGGGTGACGGTGGCCAGCCCGGCGCCGGTGCGCAGCCCCAGGCCGATCTCGTCCAGGCACAGGCCCAGGCCGCGCAAGGCCAGGCGCAGGGCCGGGCCCACCTGCTGCTGGCCCGCCAGGGCATGGCAGAGCATGGCAAAACTGCCCACCTTCATGCGGCGGGCATCGAGGCCGAAGAATTCATCGTCCAGCAGTTGCGCCACGCCTATCCACAGGCGCGCAAAGGCCGCCGCCGGCACCCGGGCGCCGGCCTGAGCCAGGCAGTGGTCGTCGATGCCGGCATCCTGCAAGGCCATGCGGCGCTGGCCGGGCGACAGGGCCCGCAGGGCGCTGCGAACGAAGGCAATCGACACCGTGGGCGCGCCCGGCGTGGCCAAGGCCGGGGACGGCCCGGGCGCGGCGGTGGCAGGGGTGGACATGGCCTGATTCTGGCAAATTGCGTCAGGCTTGTGAGCGTTCGCGCACTCGCAGCGCCTGCGCGTCGGCTCTAGACTCGTCGCTGGTCCGCATTTTGCCCTCTTTGCAGGCCGCAGCCGCCCCGAACAAGCCGCCCAGGAGACCGCCGCCATGACCGATCTGACCGCCGAATACCAGGCGCTGGCCAACTACCGGCCCAAGCACAAGGTGCGCTTCGTCACCGCCGCCAGCCTGTTCGACGGCCATGACGCGGCCATCAACATCATGCGGCGCATCCTGCAGGGCATGGGCTGCGAGGTGATCCACCTGGGCCACAACCGCTCGGTCGACGAAGTGGTGACCGCCGCCCTGCAAGAAGACGTGCAGGGCATTGCCGTGAGTAGCTACCAGGGCGGCCACAACGAGTATTTCGGTTACATGGTCGAGTTGCTCAAGGCCCGGGGCGGCGAGCACATCCAGGTGTTCGGCGGCGGCGGCGGGGTGATCGTGCCGGCCGAGATCAAGGCCCTGGCCGAACAGGGCGTGCGCATCTTCAGCCCCGAGGACGGCCAGCGCATGGGCCTGGCCGGCATGATCGGCGAGATGGTGATGCGCGCCGACCGCGATCTGTCACCCTATGCGCCGACAAGCCTGTCCGCCGTGCAGGGCCACAGCGAAGCGGCCTGGCGCGCGCTGGCGCAGCTGATCACCGCGCTGGAGAACCAGCAGGCGGACCCGGCGCTGCTGGCCGGCCTGCAGGCGCTGGCCCAGTCCAGCAAGATCCCGGTGCTGGGCATCACCGGCACCGGCGGCGCAGGCAAATCGAGCCTGACCGACGAGCTGATCCGGCGCATCCGGCTGGACCAGGACGATGCCCTGCGCATCGCGGTGATCAGCATCGACCCGTCGCGCCGCAAGAGCGGCGGCGCCCTGTTGGGCGACCGCATCCGCATGAACGCGATTGGGCCCTGGCGCGATGGACAAAAGGTCTATGTGCGCAGCCTGGCCACCCGCGACACCGGCAGTGAGGTCAGCGCCGCGTTGCCCGATGTGCTGGCCGCCACCAAGGCCGCAGGCTTTGACTTGATCATCGTCGAGACCTCGGGCATAGGCCAGGGCGACGCGGCCATCGTGCCGCTGGTGGATGTGCCAATGTACGTGATGACGCCCGAGTTCGGCGCGGCCAGCCAGCTCGAGAAGATCGACATGCTCGACTTCGCCGAATTCGTGGCGATCAACAAGTTTGACCGCAAGGGCTCGCTCGACGCCTTGCGCGACGTGGCCAAGCAGGTGCAGCGCAACCGCGAGGCCTTCACCGTGATGCCCGACCAGATGCCGGTCTTCGGCACCATGGCCAGCCGCTTCAACGACGATGGTGTGACGGCTCTCTACCAGGCCCTGAAGCTGCGGCTGGTGGCGCTGGGCTTGCCGCTTCGTGACGGCCGCCTGCCGCTGGTGGCCACCCGCCACAGCACCCACCAGACCCCGGTGGTGCCTGCAGCACGCACCCGCTACCTGGCCGAGATCACCGACAGCGTGCGCGGCTACAAGGCCCGGGCCCGGGCCCAGGCCCGGTTGGCACGCGAGCTGCAGCAACTGCGCGAGACGGCACGCATGCTGCAGGAGGACGATGCGGCGCGCGATGGTGCCAAGAACACCGTGCTGCGCCTGGCCGACGCGCGCGCCACCAAGCAAGACCCGGCCGCCGCCAAGCTGCTGGGCCAGTGGCCCGAGATGCAGCGCGCCTACGCCGGCGACGAATATGTGGTGAAGATCCGCGACAAGGAAATCCGCACCGGCCTGGTCCACACCACGCTCTCCGGCAGCAAGATCCGCAAGGTGGCGCTGCCCGCTTACGAATGCCATGGCGAGCTGCTGAAGTGGCTGATGCTTGACAACGTGCCCGGCAGCTTCCCCTACACCGCCGGCACCTTTGCCTTCAAGCGTGAAGGCGAAGACCCGACCCGGATGTTTGCCGGCGAGGGCGACGCCTTCCGCACCAACCGGCGCTTCAAGCTGGTGAGCGAGGGCATGCCGGCCAAACGGCTGAGCACCGCCTTCGACTCGGTCACGCTCTACGGCAATGACCCCGACCGCCGGCCCGACATCTATGGCAAGGTGGGCAATTCAGGGGTCAGCATCGCCACCCTGGACGACCTGAAGGTGTTGTATTCGGGCTTTGATCTGTGCCACCCGGCCACCAGCGTGAGCATGACGATCAACGGGCCGGCGCCCAGCATCCTGGCGATGTTCATGAACACCGCCATCGACCAGCAGACGACCAAGTTCCTGGCCGACAACGGCCGCGAGCCCACCGACACCGAGCTGGCCAAGATCCGCGAATGGGCGCAAGCCAATGTGCGCGGCACGGTGCAGGCCGACATCCTGAAGGAAGACCAGGGCCAGAACACCTGCATCTTCTCGACCGAGTTCAGCCTCAAGGTGATGGGCGACATCGCCGAGTACTTCGTGCACCAC
>JANNZD010000438.1:0-2520 GCA_031410435.1 Betaproteobacteria bacterium
ACCAAGGCCATCGGCAAGATCAAGGAACTGATGGTGCGCCGGGCCATCTAGGCCCGCGCAATCCGCCCTGTTTGTCAACGTCGAGCAAGCCCTGCCATGCACACTGCGCCTGAGGATTTGCGGCCCATCGATGAGAGAGAGCTCAGCCGCCTGCGCTGGCGCTGCCGACGCGGCATGCTGGAAAACGACCTCTACATAGACCGATTCTTCAAGCGCCACCAGGACGGCTTGTGCCTGCGGCATGCCACGGGCCTGCAGATGTTGATGGACCTGGCCGACAACGACTTGCTGGATTTGCTGCTCGCACGCCGTGAGCCGGACGCCGAACTGGCCTGCCCCGAGGTGGCCGAGGTGCTTGGCATGTTGCGTGCTAGACCGACCTGAACCCTGCCGACGTTTCAGAACCCAGCCCAAGAAAAGGGAATGCCCATGACCCCGTCTGACGTGAAAGCCACCCTGTCGTTCTCTGACGGCAGCCCCAGCATGGACCTGCCGCTCTACAAGGGCAGCATCGGCCCGGATGTGATCGACATCCGCAAGCTCTACGGCCAGACCGGCAAGTTCACCTACGACCCGGGTTTTTTGAGCACCGCCTCGTGCAACTCCACCATCACCTATATCGACGGTGACAAGGGCGAGCTGCTGTACCGCGGCTACCCGATCGAGCAGCTGGCGCAGAACTGCGATTTTCTCGAGACCTGCCACCTGCTGCTCTACGGCGACCTGCCCGACGAGGCCCAGAAGCAAGACTTCACCGCCCGGGTGTCCAACCACACCATGGTGAACGAGCAGATGCAGTTCTTCCTGCGCGGCTTCCGCCGGGATGCGCATCCGATGGCCATCATGACCGGCCTGGTCGGCGCCTTGTCGGCCTTCTATCACGACAGCACCGACATCAACAACCCGGTGCACCGCGAGATCGCCGCGATCCGGCTGATCGCCAAGATGCCCACGCTGGTGGCCATGGCCTACAAGTACACCCAGGGCCAGCCCTATATGTACCCGCGCAACAAGTTGTCCTACGCGGCCAACTTCATGCACATGATGTTTGCCAACCCCTGCGAAGACTATGTGCAGAACGACGTGCTGGTGCGCGCCATGGACCGCATCTTCACGCTGCATGCCGACCACGAGCAGAACGCCAGCACGTCCACGGTGCGTTTGTGCGGCAGCTCGGGTACCAACCCGTTCGCGGCCATCGCCGCCGGCGTAGCCTGCCTGTGGGGCCCGGCGCATGGCGGGGCGAATGAGGCCGCGCTGAACATGTTGGGCGACATCCAGAAAATGGGCGGGGTCGAGAAGATCGGTGAGTTCATCCGCCAGGTCAAGGACAAGAACTCCACCGTCAAGCTGATGGGTTTTGGCCACCGGGTCTACAAGAACTACGACCCGCGCGCCAAGCTGATGCGTGAGACCTGCCACGAGGTGCTGGGCGCGCTGGGGCTGGAGAACGACCCGCTGTTCAAGCTGGCGATGGCGCTGGAGAAGATCGCGCTGGAGGACGACTACTTCGTCTCGCGCAAGCTCTACCCGAATGTCGATTTCTACAGCGGCATCGTGCAGCGCGCCATCGGCATCCCGGTGCCGCTGTTCACCGCCATCTTCGCGCTGGCCCGCACCGTGGGCTGGATCGCGCAGTTGAACGAGATGATCGGTGACCCCGAGTACAAGATCGGCCGGCCGCGCCAGTTGTATGTGGGTGCGGCGTCGCGGGATGTGAAGCCGATTGCGTTGCGCTGAGCCCGGACCGAGCGAGGCCTTGCGGCCTCGCGTTTGCCTGGCGAAGGATCTGCCCGCATGCTTGCGGGCAAGCGCTTGAAGCACTGATCCGGGCCTGCGGGCCTCTCACCAGACGGGCCGCTACATGCGGCCCGTTGCGTTTGCGGGCTGGCAGCGCCGGCTCAAGCCGGGGCGTCCCAGGGGTTCAGCACCAGCGGATAGCGCGCAAAGTCGCGCACATTGCGAGTCACCACGGTCAGCCCGTGGCATTGGGCCGTGGCCATCAACAATGCGTCCAGCGTGGCCAGGCGCTGGCCGGCCAGGTCGGCCTTGGCACAGCATTGCGACCACACCCGCAGCACCGACCGGTCCACCGGCAAGCTGCGGTCGGCAAAGCGCTGCTCCAGCCGCACCAGCCATTGGCCCAGCCGGCGTGCACGGGGCGCGTCCTGCGCTTGCAGCTTGATCACGCCTCGCTCCAGCTCGGCCAGCGAAAGCTGGCTGACGAAAAGTTGCGCCTCCTCCTGCGCGTCCAGCCACTGGATCACGGCGGGCGAGGGCGTGCGCCGCACGTACTCCGACAGCACGCAGGTGTCGAGCAGCCAGCTCACAGCGCGATGTCGCGGTGGTTGTCGTCGTCGGGCTGGCGGTCAAACAGCCCGGCCTCGTCATCCGGTAGCAGCCCGGGCCGCAGCAGGTCGGCCGACAGGCGCTGGCGCGGGGCGTTCTTCAGCCGGGCGTAGTCTTGCGGCGACAGCACCACGGCAGCGGGCTTGCCATGCACGGTGACGGTCTGGGGCG
>JANNZD010000439.1:0-4565 GCA_031410435.1 Betaproteobacteria bacterium
GCCCGCCCGACAGCCCCTTGAACAGCGCGGATGCGCAGGATCCCCTTCCATGACGACCAAAGTGACAATCCAAAGGCTGGCCACAGGGGTGCCCGGGCTGGACGCGGTGCTGGGCGGCGGCCTGCCGGAGTTCTCCTTCAACCTGATCGCCGGCCAGCCCGGCTGCGGCAAGACCACGCTGGCGCACCAGATCATGTTTGCGCTGGCCTCGGCCGAGCGCCCGGCGCTGTATTTCACGGTGCTGGGCGAGCCGCCGCTGAAGATGCTGCGCTACCAGCAGCAGTACGATTTCTTCGATCCCGGGGCGCTCAACCAGCGGGTGCGCTTTGTCAACCTGTCGGAGGAAGCCATGGCCGGCGACCTCGACCTGGTGCTGCGCCGCATCGTCGACGAGGTGGTCGCGCATGCGCCGGCGCTGGTCTTCGTCGATTCCTTCCGGTCGGTGATCCTGGCCGGTGAAAGCAGCGGCTCGCCGCACACCAAGCTGCAGCAGTTCGTGCAGCAGCTGGGCATGATGATGACCACCTGGCAGGCCACCACCTTCCTGCTGGGCGAGTATTTCAACGAGCAAGATGCCAACCCGGTGTTCACCGTGGCCGACGGCCTGATCTGGATGCGCCAGAGCGTGCAGCGCAATTCGATGGTGCGCAAGATCGAAATCCTGAAGATGCGCGGCCAGCCCACGCTGCCGGGGCTGCACACCTACCGCATCGGGCAGGCCGGCATCGAGGTCTTTGAGCCGGCCTCGGCGGTGATGCCGGTGCAGCCGGACAGCCTGGCGAACCGGCCCGGCCTGGTCGGGCGGGCATTGCTGGGCGTGCCGGGGCTGGACGAGATGCTGGGCGGCGGCTTGCCGCGCGGTTATTCCTTGCTGGTGGCCGGGCCGTCGGGCTCGGGCAAGAGCATCCTGGCGGCGTCCTTTCTGGCCGAAGGGGCGCGCCTGGGCGAGGCCGGCGTGATCGCCGCCTTCGAGCAGCGTCCCAACCGCGAACGCAGCGCCAAGCTGTTCGATCTGATCGCCAGTGGCAGTGTCACCCTGCTTGACAGCCAGGCGCCCGACCTGTCGATCGATGAGGTCGTGGTGCTGCTGGTGGGTGAGATCCGGCGCCGCAAGGCCAGCCGGGTGGTGATTGATTCGCTGTCGGGTTTCGAGCTGTCGCTGGCGCCGACTTTCCGCGAGGACTTCCGCGAATCGCTGCTGCGCCTGGTCACGGCCCTGTCCAATACCGGGGTGTCGGTGCTGATGACGTCCGAGCTGGAAGACCGCTACTCCGACCTGCGTTTCAGCCCCTATGGCACGGCCTTCCTGACCGACGCGATCATCGTGCAGCGCTATATCGAGGTTGAAAGCCGCCTGCGCCGCGTCACGGCGGTGGTCAAGGTGCGGGCCAGCGCCCATTCGGACGATCTGCGCGAGTACAGCATCGATGCCCGGGGCCTGCAGATAGGCCAGACCCTGCCCGGGCAGGAGGGCCTGCTGGGTGGCCGGCCGACCCGCCAGGACCGGCCGCACGCCACCCGCGCCGACGCCGACTGAGCCGGTGCGGCGCCACCCCCAGGCCCCACCATGACCCCTCCACCGGACCAGGATCCCTCCGCAGCGGGCGGCCAGGCCGACGCCTCGGACCGCGTGCGCACGCCTGCCGACGGCATGTCGGTCGAACCCTCTCTGGCCCGGGTGCAAGGCAAGGTGGATGCCGCGCGCGCGGTGCTGTTGCGGCTGCTGCAGGAGGTGGTGGTGGCCGAGGCCCGGCTCAGCAATGATCAGGCCACCCGCATGCGTGCCGCCAATGCGCAGTTGGTGGTTTCGGCCCTGCGCGACCAGGCCGAAGCCCAGCTGGCCATGCAATCCCTGAGCGACATGACCCGGGCGGCCGGGCTGGACCCACTGACCGGGCTGCCCAATCGGGCCTTGATGCTCGACCGCCTGACCCAGGCCCTGGCGGCGGCCCGGCGCCATGCGACCCGGCTTGCGCTGTTGTTCGTGGACCTCGACCAGTTCAAGCAGATCAACGACAGTTTTGGCCATGCCATTGGCGACCAGGCCCTGCTGCAAGTGGCGCAGCGGCTGAGTCAGGCGGTGCGCGAGGTCGACACGGTCAGCCGCCATGGCGGCGACGAGTTCCTGATCCTGCTGGCCGAGGTCACGCAGGCGGCCGATGCCGGCCGCCTGGCGGCCAAGCTCCTGGCCGAGCTGGGCCAACCCCTGGACCTGGGCGGGCAAAGCCTGCAGTTGTCGGCCAGCATCGGCATCAGCCTGTATCCCGACGATGGCGAATCGATCACGGACCTGATCGCGCATGCCGACAAGGCGATGTACCAGGCCAAGCAGAAGGGGCCCGGCCAGTTCGCGCAGTTTGGCGATCCCCCGGCGGGGCCGGCGCAGCCGCCTGCCGCCCCGAACGCGCATGCACAGGCGCTGGCTGCGCACGAGCGCCGCCATGCGCTGTTGCAGCAGGCCAATGAGCAGCTGGTGCTGGCCGCGCTGGGCGCCCAGGAGATGCAGGCCGCCGCCGAACGCGCGCTACAGCAGCAGGCCGATTTCATGGCCGCGGTGGTCGAGGAACTGAGCAACCCGTTTGCACCGATACGCCTGGCCTCGGCCATGGTCGGGCTGCCACAAGGCGATGCCACCCTGTTGCCGCGGGTACAGGCCCTGGTGGAACAGCAGGCGGCCGGCATGGCCCGGCTGGTGCAGGCCGCGCATGCCCGCACCGCAGGCCAGGCCGAGCCCGCGGGGGCGCAGGCCTGCGACCTGGCCGCCGTGGTGGACAGCGTGCTGGCCGACGCCCGGCCCTTGATGGACCTGCGCCAGCAGCGCCTGACGCTGGCCCTGCCGGCCGGGCCGGTGGCGCTGCGCGGCGATGCCGGGCGCCTGACCCATCTGCTGGGCAATCTGCTGGACAACGCGTCCAAGTACACCCATGAAGGCGGCGCGATCCGGCTGGACGCCGCGGTGCAGGGCCTGAACATCGTGTTCACCGTCACCGACGACGGTATCGGCATCCAGCCCGAATCCCTGCCGCTGATGTTCGAGGCCTTTGGGCAGGACAGCCAAGGCATAGGCCTGAACGGCGCCAGCACCGGGATCGGCCTGCCAGTGGTGCGCGCGTTGGCCACCGCGCTGGGCGGCACGGTGGAGGCAGACAGCGCAGGCAAAGGCCGCGGCAGCCGCTTTGTGGTGACGCTGCCGCTGGCCGGGGCGCCGGACACCCCCAGGGCTGGCGCTTGAGGCACTGCCCGGCAGCGTCAAACTGCACGCCCTGGCCACCAGCGGCCATGCGCCGGTAGCCGATACTTCCCGGTTTATGCCTGCCTATACCTACGACGCCCTCGATCTGGACGGCAAGGCCCGCAGCGGTGTGCTGGAGGCCGAAAACGCCAAGGCCGCCCGGGCCCAGCTGCGCACCCAGGGCCTGGTGCCGCTGGCCGTGGCGGCGCTGGCCGCCAGCGTGCAGACGGCAGGCAGCTCGCGCTGGGCCCGGCGCGTCTTCAGCAGCACCACGCTGGCGGTCTGGACGCGTCAGCTGGCCGGCCTGGTGGGCGCCGGCCTGCCGCTGGAGCGGGCGCTGACATCCCTGTCCGACGAGGCCGACGACCCGCGCCAGCGCGACCTGGTGGCGCACCTGCGCGCCGAGGTCAATGCCGGTGCGCCCTTTGCCCAGGCCTTGTCCACCACGCCGCGCGAGTTTGACGATGTCTACCGCGCGGTGGTGGCCGCCGGCGAGCAGAGCGGTGCGCTGGGGGCGGTGCTGGAGCGCCTGGCCGATGATCTGGAAGAGCGCCAGGCCCTGCGCGCCAAGCTGCTGGGCGCGGCGCTCTACCCGGCCATCGTCTCGCTGATCGCGCTGGTGATCGTGATCTTTCTGGTCACCTATGTGGTGCCCCAGGTGGCCGGGGTGTTCATCAGCAACCAGCGCGCCTTGCCGTGGTTGACGGTGGCGATGCTGGGCCTGAGCGCCTTTGTGCGCCAGTGGGGCTGGCTGGTGGTGCTGGCGCTGGCCGGCGGCGCCACGGCGCTGGGCCTGGCCTTGCGCCAGGAGGCCTTCCGCCAGCGCTTCGATGCCGGCCTGCTGGGCGTGCCGCTGATCGGGCGGGTGGCGCGCGGCTACAACGCCTCGCGCTTTGCCGGCACGCTGGCGATGCTGGCCAATGCCGGCGTGCCCATCCTCAAGGCGCTGCAGGCGGCGGCCGAAACCTTGTCCAACCGCGCCATGCAGGCCGACGCCCTCGATGCCCTCACCCAGGTGCGCGAAGGCGCGCCGCTGGGCTCGGCGCTGGCGGGCAAGAAGCGCTTCCCCGGCATCCTGGCGATGTTCGCCCGCCTGGGCGAGCAGACCGGCCAGCTGCCCGAGATGCTGGGCCGCGCGGCGCGCCAGCTGAGTGTCGAGGTGCAGCGCCGCTCCATGGCGGCGGCCACGCTGCTGGAGCCGCTGCTGATCGTGGCGATGGGCGCGGTCGTGCTGCTGATCGTGCTGGCCGTGCTGCTGCCCATCATCCAGCTCAACACCTGGGTCAAGTAGGGCCGCGCCCGGTGGCTCGGCTGGGCGGCGGGCCGGCCTCGG
>JANNZD010000440.1:0-3939 GCA_031410435.1 Betaproteobacteria bacterium
GACCGAGCAACGCCCAAAAAGGCGCGCGATCTAGGCGCAAAGCGCAGTCATAGCCCGGGCTATGACGAGCATTTGCAACGACGAGCGGGCGTCTTTTGGGGTGGTGAGCGGGCATGTCGGAATAAATCACAGGCTCTCAGACCTGCCCGCCGCGCGGCAGCATCAGCTCAAACAGGGTGCCGTCCGGCTCGCGCGAGCGCCCGATCAATGAACCTCCATGCGCGCGCGCGATGCGTCCAGCGGCAGCCAGCCCCGGCCCCAGGCGTGTGGCGGGCAAGCCCTTGATTGCCGGCCCCCTGCCAAACAAGTGCAGCAACAAGGGGTCGGCCAGCACCGCCGCGATGGCGATCTGCAGGACCACCGCATGTTGCGAGCGGCCCGTGACCGTGACCGCCACCGGCTGCCCCTGGGCATGGGTCACGGACAAGCCCAGCAATTGATCCACGGCCTGCGCCAGCAGGGCCGGGTCGAAGCGCGCGCGGATCGGGCCGTCGACGCTCAAGGTGATCGGCGCCCCACCGGGCGTGGACTCGACAAGGGCTTGAACCCGGCCGGATGCCAGCGACCCGAAGTCGCCAAGTGCCATGTCGGTGCGCAGGCTGTCGGTGGGCCCTTGGCTGAGGTTGACCAGGTGATCGACCTGGCGCCCCATCATCGCGGCAGCGGCCTTGACCCGCTCGCCCGCTTGGCGCAGGCCGGGGCTGTCGGCACGCCGCAACACGATCTCGGCATTCAAGACCAGGGTCGCCAAGGGGGAGCGGATGTCGTGCGACAGCGCGGCCAGCATCAAGGCATTCAGCTGGGCGGCTTGGTGGGCCTCGCTCAGCTGCTGGGCCAGCAATCGGCGTTGCCGGTGCAGGTCGCCAAACATCTTGAGCTTGCTGGCCAGTACCAGCGCATCCAGGGGTTTGTAGAGGTAGTCAATCGCAGCGGCCTCGGTCCCGCCAAAGGCTTGCAAGGCTTCCGGCGCACTTGGCCCCGTCGGCAGGAGGAAGATGATCGGTATGTGGCGGCTGCGCGCCGATCCGCGCAGCGCTTGCGCCACGGCAGCGGCGGCTTCGCCCGACGACTGCACATCGATCAAGGCCAGGCTGACCTCCTGCACGGGCAGCTTGGCCAGGACGCCTGGCGCAGCCTCGGCGCTGCACACCGCCACAGAGAGCAGCGGCAGGAGGGCCAGCACCGATTGCAGCTTAGGCGGGTCGTCTGCCACCAGCAGCACGGTCGGTGGGCCGACGCCGGTGGATTGCGGCAGGCCAGGCCGGGCCAGCGGCAGGCCCGTACTGTCCGACCCGAACGCTGTTGTCTGGTCCATCCGGTGAGTGTTAACCAATCCCTTGGCAGCGGCTGTAGGCAGATACCGCAAGGGCAAGCCAGCGGCCAGCCAAATCTGCTTGCCGCCGGCAGGAAGATGGGCTGGCCGCCCTCCCAGATCGGGTAGCGACCGGCGCGATCTGGCGCGATCTGGCGCGATCTGGCGCATTGTCCGCGCCTTGCGCCGCCCGCTCATGCCGCCGAAAACAGGCCCGGATCGTCCCGGATGATGCGGGCGGTGCGCTCGAAGTGCTGGCACAGCAGCGCCACGGCGTCGTCGGCTTGGCCGGCCAGCGCAGCCTCCAGCAGCAACTGGTGCTCGCCCTTCACAGCACGCTTGGCAAACGCCCGTGGCGCTGACAAGCGCCGGTAGCGATGGTGCTGGTCGGCCAGCTGATCACAGAAGGCCAGCAGCCAGCGTGAGCCGCAGCCGCTGATCAGCGCGCGGTGAAAGGCCCGGTGCAACGGCTCCCATTCGGGGTTGTCGTCGAAGTGGTCGCTGGCCAGCGAGCGCGGCGTGCGCGCCAGCCGGTGGTGGGCCAGCACCAGGGCCTCCTCCCAGGCGGTGCTGCGCGCCGCCATTGATTCGCGCAGCGCGATCGATTCCAGCCAGCATCGGGTCTGGGTGATCTCGGCCAGGTCCTGCGCGCTGATGCCGGCCACCACGAAGCCGCGCTGCTCGCGCCGCTGCACCAGGCCGTCGGACACCAGGCGGTTCAGCGCCTCGCGCAGCGGGGTGGCACTGGCGGCATAGCGTTCGGCCAGGGCCTCGATGGCCAGCTTGCTGCCGGGCTCCAGACCACCGCCCAACAGGTCGGTGCGCAATTGGTCGTACAGGCTGGTGGCGCGGGTGGCAGCGCCATTGGGCTGGGCAGTTGCAGGGGTTCTGGCCATATGGGCCGCAATGTACACAAAGCCGAGCTGCTGTCAATTTGTGTCTTATCTATCATAAAATTATGTTTTGTATATAAAATTTGCCTTCGCTGCTGGAGTCTTGCCATGCCCTGTGCCACCACCGCCTGCCCGCTGGGCCGGATCCGCCCCGTCTACGGCCATCGCCGCGTGGCGCGCGCTCCTCGCCTTGTCCGCCGGGTGTCCCGATGAAGTCGCCCTGGATCCAGGGCCTGCGCAGCGTGGCGCTGAGCGTGCCCGACCTCGACGCCGCCGAGCGTTTCTACACCCAGGTGTGGCGGCTGGACGTGGCCGCACGCGACGCCGGCGCGCTCTACCTGCGGGGCAGCGGCAGCGATCACCACCTGCTGGCGCTGCATGCCGCGCCCGGCCGGCCGCAGCTGCGCTGTGTCACCTTGCGTGCACGCAACTTGGCGGCGCTGGCCGCGATAGGCCAGGCCACCCGGGCGGCGGGCGGCACGCTGGAGCAGGCCCCCGCAGCGGCCACCGACCCCGCCGGTGGCCAGCGCATGCTGATCCGTGACGCCGACGGCCGCCGCTTCGAGGTGGTGCATGGCGACAACTTGCGCAACCCCGACACCCCCGCGCCGCCCGACCAGCCCCTGCGCCTGGCCCATGCGGTGCTCAACAGCCACGCCATCGACGCCGCGCAGGCTTTCTTGGGCCAGGCGCTGGGCTTCGTGCTGGCCGACCGCACGCGGATCATGGCTTTCATGAATTGCAATGACGACCACCACTCACTGGCGCTGGGCGATACCGACAACGATGCGCTCAACCACATCGCCTTCCTGATGCCCACGCTGGACGCGGTGATGCGCGGTGGTGGCCGCATGAAGGACGCTGGCCACGGCATTGAATGGGGCCCGGGCCGTCACGGCCCCGGCG
Source organism: Betaproteobacteria bacterium (assembly GCA_031410435.1). GTDB lineage: Bacteria > Pseudomonadota > Gammaproteobacteria > Burkholderiales > Burkholderiaceae_C > Pseudaquabacterium. The sequence continues at coordinate 3,112 of JANNZD010000440.1, forward strand.
ACAACGCCTTCAACTACTTCATCGACCCCTTCGGCATCGTCATCGAATACACCGCCGAGGTCGAGCAGATCGATGCGGGCTACCAGCCCGGCAGCCCCGGCGACTGGGCCTGGCCACCCGGCCGGGTCGATCAATGGGGCATCTCGGCCCCGCCCAGCGCGCGGCTGAAAGAAGCCCAGCGCGCCATCCATTTCACCTTGCCCCTTGACCTGACCGGAGAACCCCCATGCGCTTCACCACCTATCTGAAAGACGGCCAGCCGCGCCTGGGCGTGCTCGATGGCGAGCAGGTCATAGACCTGGCCGCCGACCTGCGCGCCGCGCTGGCCGCCGGCACCGACCTGATCGCCGCCGGCCAGGCCGCCATCGCGTCCCAGGCGCCGCGCTTGCCTCGCTTGCCACTTGCCGGCCTGAGCCTGGCGCCGCTGGTGCCCGAGCCCGGCAAGACAGTCTGTCTAGGCCTGAACTACTTCGACCATGCCAAGGAGGGTGGTCGCACCGAAAAACCGACCTATCCCTGGTTCTTCTACCGCGGCAAGAGCTCGCTGCTGGGCCATGGCCAGCCGGGGGTATGTCCCAGGGTGTCGGACAAGTTCGACTACGAGGCAGAACTGGCGGTGGTGATCGGCAAGACCGTACCGCGCCATGTGGCCCAGGCCGACGCGCTGGACTATGTGTTCGGCTACACCTGCTTCAACGACATGTCGGTGCGCGACTACCAGAAGCGCACGCCGCAGTGGACCATCGGCAAGAACTTCGACGCCACCGGCGGCTTCGGCCCGGTGCTGGTCACGGCCGACGAGTTGCCCGCCGGCGCGGTGGGCCTGCG
>JANNZD010000441.1:0-6598 GCA_031410435.1 Betaproteobacteria bacterium
ACTCAAAGAATTGAAGTGAACTTCACTTGCATGAAAATTCAATTCAGTGAGCGTTTAAAGTCCTAAGGACTCGGTGTCTTTCAACACCAAGCACTCGCCTTCCAACGCCCACGCTTATCGGCTGTTTGTTGTTAAAGAGCTTGCCTTTCGGCACTTATCACTGATTTATCAGCGACAAAGAAATGGGATTGTGGCCTAACTTCATAACCTTGTCAACCGCTTGGTTTTTCCGCTTTTCTTGCTTGCCGTTACCGGGTTGCTTGAATTGCGTCCAGCCTTGGATTCTGTCATGTGCTCAGGGCCGTGTAAACCCCAATTACAGACTTTTTTGCTTGCCGCTTTTGCTGCTTGCCCAATGCTGCTGCGCCGTTTTTATCTGCCCCCGAGGGCTGTTTGAGCAGTGCAGCCCACCAGTGTAGCAGCCTTTTTCAGCGCCTATGAAGCAGAACGCCAGGTGCTCTGGCGGGCCCGTCCAATGCGTCACCAAAATGCTGCTGGCCTTGCTGGGGTCCGGCGCTGCCCATCAACGCCTTCTCAAGCTTCAATGCGCATTGGGCCGCAGCGCGAACTTGGCCAAGGCCAGTTGCCAGGCACTGGCAGGGTCGTCCGAGGCCACCGCATCCTGCGCCAGTTTGGCCAGCCTGGCGGTGTCGGCGCGCAGCACGCGCTGCTTCACCGCCGACAGCTGGTTGGGATGCATCGACAGACTGCGCAGGCCAAGACCCAGGAGCAGTTCGGTGAAGGCCACGTCGCCGGCCATTTCGCCGCAGACGCTGACATGCTTGCCGGCCGCATTGGCTGCGGCGATGACGCTGGCGATCAGCCCCAGCACGGCCGGATGCCAGGGGTCGTACAGGTGGGCGACGGCTTCATCGGCCCGATCGATCGCCAGGGTGTACTGGATCAGGTCATTGGTACCGATGGAGACGAAGTCGAAGTGGCGCAGCAGCATTGGCATGGTCATGGCAGCCGCGGGGATCTCGACCATCGCACCCACCTTGATGTCGGTGTAGGCCATGCCGGCATCGCTGAGCTGTTGGCGGGCGCGCGCCAGGGCGTCCAGCGTGGCCAGGATTTCGTTGCGGTGCGCCACCATCGGTATCAGCACCTGCACCTTGCCGTAGGCGCTGGCGCGCAGGATGGCACGCAGTTGCTGGCGGAACATGGCCGGCTCCGACAGGCACCAGCGGATGGCGCGCAGGCCCAGCGCCGGGTTGAGCGCATGCTCGTGCGAGGCCAGCCGCTCCAGAGGCTTGTCGGCGCCCACATCCACCGTGCGGATGGTCACGGGCATGCCTTGCATGGCTTCGACGGCGGCGCGGTAGGCCTCGAATTGCTCGTCTTCGTCAGGCAGGCTGCCATTGCGGTTCATGAACAGGAACTCGCTGCGGAACAGCCCGACGCCGACCGCCCCCGCCGCCAGCGCATTGACGGCGTCGGCGGGCAGCTCGATGTTGGCCAGCAACTCGATGGATTGCCCGTCCAGCGTCACCGAGGGCTTGTGGCGCAGCCGGTGCAGGCGCGCGCGCTCCAGTTCGCTCTGCTGCTGGCGGAAGCGGTATTCCTCCAGCACGATGGGGCTGGGGTTGATGACCACCACCCCGCTGTCGCCGTCGATGATCAGCCAGTCGTCCTGGCGCACCAGGCGGCTGGCCTCACGGGCGCCGACGATGGCCGGGATATCGAGGCTGCGCGCAACGATGGCGGTGTGCGAGGTGCGCCCACCCACGTCGGTGACGAAGCCCTTGAAGACGCTGCCGCGGAACTGCAGCATGTCGGCCGGCGCGATGTCATTGGCCACCAGTACCAAGGGATCCTCGCTGCCGAGCTGCCGGCTGCGCGCCACCTGGGGCAGCAGCGCCTCCTCCTTGGCCAAGGCGCGCAAGACCCGCTCGGTCACCTGTTCGATGTCGGCCTTGCGTTCGCGCAGGTATTCGTCCTCCATCTCGTCGAACTGGCGCGCCAGCACCTCAGTCTGCGCGGTAACAGCCCATTCGGCGTTGTAGTGACGCGCCTCGATCCAATGGCGGGTGGCATCGGCCAGCATCGGGTCGTTCAGCAACATCAGGTGCACATCCAGCAGCGCCGCCAGTTCGGTGGGCGCGTCGCCGGGCAGGTCGAGCTTGAGCGCGGTGAGCTCGGACACCACCGTGTTCCGGGCATGGCGCAAGCGATCCACTTCGGCCAAGGCTTGCCCGGGATCGATGAAATAGTGCGCCACATCGACCCGGCTGGCGGCCACCATCACGGCACGCCCGATGGCCACGCCCCGGGAGACCGGCAGACCGAACATCTGAATGCTCATGGGACACGCTCCTGACGGGGCACGGATCTGCGCCAGCCCCCGCAGCGGCGGGGCTCATCACCCACTGTAGCAGCGCGAACCCGGCGGCCGCCCATTTCGCGTGCTATCGGTGCATCTCAGCGCACGGGCGCCAGGGCCCGACGCTGCGCTGGCGCTACTGGCCTTCGCCGAACTTGTCGTTGATCAAGGCCAGCAGGGCCTGCATCGCCGCCTGTTCGTCATTGCCCGCGACCTCGACCAACACCTCGCTGCCGAGGCCGGCCGCCAGCATCATCACGCCCATGATGCTCTTGGCATTGATGCGGCGGCCGTTGCGCGCGAGATGCACCTCGCTGCTGAAGCTGCCGGCCAGCTTGGTGAGCTTGGCCGATGCCCGGGCGTGCAGGCCGAGCTTATTGCTGATGATGACGGTCGTCTGGATCATTGCCTGGGCGTTTCTGGGACTGGTTCTGGGGGCGATGGGCCGCTACCTGCATCGCACCCTGGGTGGCGCCGGCAATGGCAATCGACACCAGTTCGTCCACCGGGCGGTCGCGGTAATTGAGCACCCGCCAAAGCATCGGAACGCTGGCCCCGGCCACGGCCCGCACGCCGGGACGGTCGGCCAGCTGCCGGGCAATATTGCAGGGCGTAGCGCCGAAGACATCGGTGAGTATCAGGACTTCAGCGCAGCCCATGCCGTCGAGCAGGCGCAGGGCCTCACCCTCGTAATCCTCGACCCGCGCGCCCGGCGGCACGTCATAGGCGACGACCGTGGCGCTGGCTTCGGGGTAGGTGTGGGCCGACGCTGCGCGCAAGGCACTGGCCAGCGGGGCATGGGCGATGATGAACAGGCCGATCATGGAAGTTGCCGCAACATGGACTGATTATCTGCCGGCCGCAGCGGCGGTGTCGGCCAGGCCTGGCGCCTGCCAGGCCTGGCGCCAGATGAAGGACCCCAGGCAGGCCAGCAGGAATGCGCCAAAGGCCCAGCGGTAGGCGTCATGCACGCTCGCGCCGCGCGCCTGCAAAGCGTCTATGCCCAAGCCTATGCCCCATTGCAGGCTGAACACACCGGCAAATATCAGCAGGTTGAAGGCCGACAAGGCGCGCCCGGCCAGGGCTGCAGGAAAGGCCTGGCCGATGGCCGGCTGGCTGAGCGAGACCACGCTGGTCAGCACGCACCACAGCGCCCACCAGCCCGGGCCGGCGCCAGCGCCCTGCCAGACGATCCAGGCCAGACAGACCACCCCGGGCCACCAGGCCCAGGCGATCAAGCGCTCACCGGCCCAGCCGATGCGGATCAGTCGCGGCATCACCAGGCCCCAGCTGAAGAAGGCCCCGAGCATCGACAAATTGACGATGAACAGGCCGCGCGCGGCAGCCGCAGGGCTGTGTCCGGCGACCTGGGTGAGCCAGGGGCCTATCCACAGCGACTGCATCGCAACCATGCCGCCATAGACAAAGAAGCCCATGGGTGCCATGCGCACAAAGGCCGGGTGCCTAAAGACACGGCGGTAGCCGCCATCCGCTGCCGTGCCCGCCCCGGCAGTGGCGGCATCGGCGGGGACGAAATGCCCGATCAGGAGCAACGACAAGGCCAGCAAGCCCGCCACCAGCACGAACAGGCCGCGCCAGCCAAGCGCCGGCAACAACCATTGCACGGGCAAAGTGGACGCCAGCATGCCCAAGGACCCGGTCATCAACATCCAGGAATTGGCACGCAGTTGAAGTGCATGAGAAAAAAGACGCCGAAAGCAGGTGAGCGGCGCCATCAGGCAGGCTGCCACACCCACGCCGATCAGCAATCGCGCCAGCAGCAGCTGCGGCAGGCTGCCGGCCGCCGCAAAGCCCAGGCAGCCCGCCACCGCCACCAGCAGATGGGCCATCAGCACCCGCTTGGCGCCCCACCGGTCCAGGGCGCTGCCCAAGGGCAATTGCATCAGCGAAAACCCCAGGAAGTAGGCCCCTGCCAGCAAGCCCAGCTGGCCCGGCGCCAAGCCCAGCTCGGCACTGAACACCGGCGCCAGGGTGGCCGTGACGGCGCGCACCAGGGCCGAGAAGAAGTAGGCGAAGGCGAAGACGGCGAAGACCAGCGCGATCTGCGCCCGGCCCAGGGGCTGTGGCGCGATCATTTGACGATCTCGATCGCATCGAAGAAGGGCGCGGTCTGGGCCGGGCCCAGGTCGGGGCCCAGGGCCACGGCCTGGAACACCCGCAGGCCGTGACTGAAGACCTGCACCTGCTCCTGCACCGCGCGGCCATCGGGCATGCGGCCGGACAGCTGCAGCCGCAACGCGGCCGGATGAGGTGTCATTCCGGGCACAGCGGCCGCTTGCTGGCCCAGCACCCGACCCTGCACATTGGCCTGGGCGGCCGCCGCCAGGGCCTGCAACACCGGGCCGACCCGGGCTGGCTCGTCCACCTCCAGCGATGCCAGCGCAAAGGTATAGCTGCCGCTGCTGCAAACCCACAGGCCGAGGGCTGCCGTCTTGCCGGCCAGTGCTACTTGCCTTTGCTGCTGGTCAGGCCGGCAGGGCATCAAGCCCGCCAGGCCCCAGCCCTCGGGCCGCACCTGGCGCCAATCCAGCGCGGGTGAACAAGCACAGGCCAGCAGGGCCGCAAACAGGGCCGCGCTGCCGGCGATGGCCGGGCGGAACCCGCACCGCGCCGGCCCGGGCCGGGGGCGCGAGAAAGAAAAGGACATCGTCCGGATTATCCGGACCGCGAAGCCTGGCCCGGCGTCAGCCCGGTGACAGGCGGCGGCGCGGTGCCGGCACAGCCCCAGCCCAGGCTCAAGCGCCGAAGACCTTGCGCAGCAGGGCGCTGCCAGTGCCCACCGGATCGCGCCGGATGTTGCGCTCCTCCTCGCCAATCATCAGGTACAGGCCGTCCAGCGACTTGGCGGTGACATAGCGCTGGATATTGGCATCGTCGCCCTTGAGCAAGCCCAGCCTGGCGGCCTGGCCGGCGACCGCATTGAACTTGTCGGCCAGCGCGACCCGCTCGGTGGCCCGCGTGACGATGGGCAAGAACTTCAGCGCCAGCGGCGCTCGGGTCTTGCCGGCAAAGTACTCGGTGACCGATTGATCGCCGCCCCGGACGATGCGTACCGCATCGTCGAAGCTGACCGATTTGGCCGCGCCGACCAACAGGCCCTTGGCCTCGGGCACGGCGGCTTCGGCCGCGCGGTTCATCGCCGTGACCAGCTCATCCACCCGGTGCTGCTGGCCGGTGGCCTTGAGCAGCTTGGCGGCGTCGGCCAGGATGCCCGGCAAGGGGATGCGCACCATGGGGTTGCCGAGAAAGCCGTCGGCCCGGCCGAGTGACCCGATGGCGGCCAGCGCGCCGCGCTCCAGCGCACTGCGGATGCCGCTGCCGGCCTCAGCGGCAGTGAACCCTTGGGCCCAGGCGGTGTCCCACACCCCGGCCAGGCCCCAGGCCAGCGCGGCCGTAAACTCTCGCTTCTTCATCAAGGTCTCCTCATGTCACTGTCGCGCCGCCATCTTGCCACCGCCGCCCTGGCCGCGGCCCTTGCCGTGGGCGGCTGGCTGGCCCTGCGTGGCGGCCAGGCCCCGGCACCCGCGCCGGCGGTGCAGTTCACGCTGCTCGATGGCCGTCAGCTCAGCAGCGCGCAGCTCAAGGGGCAGGTCGTGCTGGTGAACTTCTGGGCCACCAGCTGCAGCACCTGCGTGGCCGAAATGCCGCAGATCATGTCCACCTTCGAGAAATACAAGGGCCGCGGCTACCAGACCGTGGCTGTGGCGATGAGCTACGACCCACCGGCTTATGTGGCCAGCTTCGCCGAGACCCGCAAGCTGCCCTTCGGCGTAGCCATCGACAACACCGGCGCGATTGCGCGCAGTTTTGGCCAGGTCCAGCTCACACCCACCAGTTTCTTGATCAACAAGCGCGGCGAGATCGTCAAGCGCTATGTGGGTGCGCCGGACTTTGCCGCCTTGCACACCCTGGTCGAGCAGTTGCTGGCAGAGGCCTGAGCGCGCGCGCCCGGCCTCAGGCGCCGCGCCTCAAACGACTACACCCGCGCCTACACCCGCGCCGGCGGCTTGCTGGTCAGCGTGGTAGCTGCTGCGCACCATCGCACCGACCGTGGCCTGGCGGAAGCCCATGGCGCGGGCCTCGGCCTCGAACATCTTGAAGGTGTCCGGGTGCACATAGCGCTTGACCGGCAGGTGGTGGCCCGACGGCGCCAGGTACTGGCCGATGGTCAGCATGTCGATGTCATGGGCGCGCATGTCGCGCATCACCGCCAGGATTTCTTCGTCGGTCTCGCCCAGGCCCACCATCAGGCCG
>JANNZD010000442.1:0-9036 GCA_031410435.1 Betaproteobacteria bacterium
CGAATGCGGGCCAGATGGAGATCGGCACCAAGTTCAGCACGCTGATCCAGCGCGCCGACTGGATCCAGCTGCAGAAGTACATCATCCACAACGTGGCCCACGCCTACGGCAAGACGGCCACCTTCATGCCCAAGCCCATCGTCGGCGACAACGGCAGCGGCATGCACGTGCACCAGAGCGTGTGGAAAGACGGTGTCAACCTGTTCGCCGGTGACGGTTATGCAGGTCTGAGCGAGTTCGCGCTGTACTACATCGGCGGCATCATCAAGCACGCGCGCACGCTGAACGCCATCACCAACCCCGGCACCAACAGCTACAAGCGCCTGGTGCCCGGCTTCGAGGCGCCGGTCAAGCTGGCCTACTCGGCCAAGAACCGCTCGGCCTCGATCCGTATCCCCTATGTGGCCAATCCCAAGGGCCGCCGCGTCGAAGCGCGCTTCCCCGATCCGCTGATGAACCCCTATCTGGGTTTTGCCGCGATGCTGATGGCCGGCCTGGACGGCGTGGAGAACAAGATCCACCCGGGCGAGGCCGCCACCAAGGACCTGTACCACCTGCCGCCCGAAGAAGACGCGAAGATCCCCACCGTCTGCCACAGCCTGGATCAGGCGCTGGAGCACCTGGACCGGGACCGCGCCTTCCTGACCAAGGGCGGCGTGTTCACCGACAGCTATATCGACGCCTACATCGACCTGAAGATGCAGGAAGTCACCCGCTTCCGCATGGCCACCCATCCGGTGGAGTTCGACATGTACTACGCACTCTGATCGGGTGCCTCAGGCCGGCAGCTCTGGCTGCCGCGCCCCGCTTGCAAGGGCAGCCCAGGCTGCCCTTTTTGCTGGGCGACAATGGCGTAGCGCCTGCCGCCCGGCGCGCGCCCTTGACTAGCCCGATGCCAACCTGCTGCCGATTGCCCTGGATGCTGGCGTTTGCCGTGATGAGCCTGGCCTGGGGGCCGGCCGCGCATGCGCAGGGCGGCAACGTCTACCGCTGTCCCGGTCCGCCGGTGCTCTACACCGATGCGATCAGCGCCGAAGAGGCGCGCAACCGCGGCTGCCGCACCATCGAGGGCGCGCCGATCACCGTGATCCAGGCGCCCCGGCCCCGGTCGGTGGCGGCCAGCCCCGGCGCCGCAGCGGGCGCGTCGGCGGTGCGGCCGGGTGACGGCCGCATCGAGCCGGCGTCGCAACGCCAGCGCGACCTCGAAGCGCGCCAGATCCTGGAGGGCGAACTGCGGCGCGAGGAGGACAAGCTGGCCGCGCTGCGGCGCGAGTTCAACAACGGCGAGCCCGAGCGGCAAGGCAATGAGCGCAACTACCAGCAATACCTGGACCGGGTGGCGCAGATGCGCGCCGGCATCCAGCGCAGCGAAAGCGACATCGCCGCGCTCAAGCGCGAACTGGCCAAACTGGCGCCTTGAGCCGCAAGCTGGTGGCCACGCCCTACGACGCCTTTGACCTGCTGGCCACCATGGTGGCGGTGGTACAGCACAACGGTGCCCTGCTGTTTGCCAATGCGCGGTTCGAGGACGTGGCCGGCCTGTCGCGCCGGGCCCTGCAGCGTGGCAGCGTGTTCGATTGGTTTGCCGACAGCCAGCTGCTGCGCGAGACCGTGCTGGCCGTCACCCGCAACGAGATCTCCACCGGCCGTTTTGACGGCACGATGCGGCGCGGGCCGCTGGCGGCCCACGAATTGCTGCCGGTGCATGTGATCGTCACCCAGATCGACCATGGCGGCGAGCGGGTGCTGGTGGAGATGCTGGAGATCGAGCAGCAGGCCCGGCAGGACCGCGAGGAACGCGCCCTTGGCCAGGTGCAGGCCAACAAGGAACTGATCCGCAATCTGGCGCACGAGATCAAGAACCCGCTGGGCGGCATCCGCGGCGCGGCCCAGCTGCTGGAGATGGAGGTGGGCCAGCCGCCAGGCCGGCCCCCGGGCGACGCTGCGGAGCGCTTGCCCGCCGGGCTGCAAGATCCCGACGCCGCACGGCGCCGCGAACTGACCGAATACACCCAGGTCATCATCCACGAGGCCGACCGGCTGCAGGCCCTGGTGGACCGGCTGCTGGCACCGCACCGCAAGCCGCATGTGGTCAGCGATGTCAACATCCACGAGGTCTGCGAACGGGTGCGGGCCTTGATCCTGGCCGAGTTCCCGCGCGGGCTGGCGGTCAGGCGCGATTACGACACCTCGATACCCGAGTTCCGGGGCGACCGCGAGCAACTCATCCAGGCCCTGCTCAACATCGCCCACAACGCCGCCCAGGCCCTGGCCGACCGGATCCAGGCCGGTGATGCCCGGCTGATCCTGCGCACCCGGGTGGGCCGGCAGGTGACCATCGGCAAGCAGCGTTATCGCTTGGCATTGGAATTGCATATCGAAGACAACGGACCGGGCGTGCCTGTGGACATCCGGGATCGCATCTTCTACCCCCTGGTCTCGGGGCGGGAGGGCGGCTCGGGTCTGGGGCTCACATTGGCGCAGACCTTCGTGCAGCAGCACCTGGGCCTGATCGAATGCGACAGCGAACCCGGCCGGACCATTTTCTCGATCGTGATCCCGCTGCCCTAGACCGGCCCCTCGGGGCTGGCCAGGCAGTTCCACCGCCCCAAGGAAACAGGCCGCCGCCGCATGAAACCCATCTGGATCGTAGACGACGACCAATCCATCCGCTTCGTGCTCGAGAAGGCGCTGGCGCGCGAGCAATTCGCCACCCGCAGTTTCTCGAACCCGCGTGACGTGCTGGCCGCGCTGGACACCGATGAGCCCCAGGTGCTGGTCAGCGACATCCGCATGCCGGGCGGGTCGGGCATCGACCTGCTGGCCAAGGTCAAGGCCCGCCTGCCCGGCCTGCCGGTGATCATCATGACGGCTTACTCCGACCTGGACAGTGCCGTCTCGGCCTTCCAGGGCGGGGCCTTCGAGTACCTGCCCAAGCCTTTTGACCTGCCGCGGGCGGTGGAGCTGATCCGCCGCGCGATGGAAGAAAGCCTGCGCGAGGCGGTGCGCGACATCGCCAGCGCCGAGATGCCCGAGATGCTGGGCCAGGCCCCGGCGATGCAGGATGTGTTCCGCGCCATCGGCCGGCTGAGCCAGAGCACGGTGACGGTGCTGATCACCGGTGAGTCCGGGTCCGGCAAGGAACTGGTGGCGCGTGCGCTGCACAAGCACAGCCCGCGCGGCGACACCGGCAGCAACGGCCCTTTCATCGCCATCAACACTGCAGCCATCCCCAAGGACCTGCTCGAGAGCGAACTCTTCGGCCATGAGCGCGGCGCCTTCACCGGCGCCCAGACCACCCGACGCGGACGCTTCGAGCAGGCTGACGGCGGCACCCTGTTCCTGGACGAAATCGGCGACATGCCCTTCGACCTGCAGACCCGCCTGCTGCGGGTGCTGAGCGATGGCCAGTTTTACCGGGTGGGCGGCCACCAGCCGCTCAAGGCCAATGTGCGGGTGATCGCCGCCACCCACCAGAACCTGGAGCAGCGGGTGCGCGAGGGTGCCTTCCGCGAGGACCTGTTCCACCGCCTGAACGTGATCCGGCTGCGCCTGCCGGCGCTGCGCGAACGCCGCGAGGACGTGCCCCAGTTGGCGCGCTACTTCCTGGGCAAGAGCGCCAAGGACCTGGGCGTGGACGCCAAGCGCATCACCGACGCGGCGATAGAGCGGCTGATGGACTTTGATTTCCCCGGCAATGTGCGCCAGCTGGAGAACATCTGCCATTGGCTGACCGTGATGGCGCCAGCCCAGGTGGTCGAGGCCAAGGACCTGCCGCCCGAGCTGCTGGCCAGCGAGGGGGCCCGCGTCAGCGCCGCGCCTTTGCCGGCGCCCGAGCCCGGCGCACCAGTGGCGGCGTCAACCCTGACCCTGCCCGGCCTGCCGGCGGCTGCGGGCGCGGCGCCAGAAACGATGAGCGCTGCGCCGCTCGGGTCAGCCGGCACGGACGCCGAGGGTGCAGCCGGGCCGGACCAACGCTGGCTGCAGGACCTGGAACGCGAGGCGCGCCGGCTGCTGGAAGCGGGCGATGCCGAGGTCTGGGACAAGCTGACCCGGCAGTTCGAGGGCCGGCTGATCCACGCTGCGCTGGAGCTCACCCGCGGCCGCCGCATCGAGGCCGCGCACAAGCTGGGCATAGGCCGCAACACCATCACCCGCAAGATCCAGGAACTGGGCCTGGAGGACTGAGAGACTGATCGCGGGCCTGCCCGCCGGGGGCGGGCCGATCAGCCCGCCAGTTCCACCAGCACCGGCGCATGGTCGCTGGGCCGCTCGTTCTTGCGCGGCAGCTTGTCGATGGTGCATGACAGCACCGCCGGCCGCAGCGCGGCGCTGACCAGGATGTGGTCGATGCGCAAGCCCTGGTTCTTGCGGAAGGCCAGGTTGCGGTAGTCCCACCAGCTCCAGGTGCGCGGCGGGTGCTCGAACAGGCGGAAGGCGTCCACCAGCCCCAGGCCGCACAGTGCCTGGAAATGACCGCGCTCTTCGTCGGTGCAATGGATCTGGCCGGCCCAGGCCACCGGGTCATGGACATCGCGGTCCTCGGGGGCGATGTTGTAGTCGCCCATCAAGACCAGCTTGGGGTGGCATGCGGCCTCGGCCAGCAACCAGGCATGCAGGGCCTGCAGCCAGGCCATCTTGTAGGCAAACTTCTCGCTGCCCGGCGCCTGGCCATTGGGAAAATAGGCCCCGACCACCCGCATATCGCCCACCGTCGCGGCGATCACCCGGGCCTGCGCATCCTCGAAGCCGGGGATGTTGCGCACCACCTCAATGACCGGCAAATTGCGGGTCAGCAAGGCCACGCCGTTGTAGGTCTTCTGACCGAACCACTGGCTCTGCCAGCCGGCGGCGGCGATCTCGGCCTGGGGAAACTTGTCGTCGGTGAGCTTGGTCTCCTGCAAAACCAGCACATCCGGCTGCTGCAGGGCCAGCCAATCCAGCAACTGGGGCAGGCGCACGGCCAGGGAGTTGACGTTCCAGGTGGCGAGTTTCATGGTGTGCATGATTATCCCGCCGGCCGCCCCCGGCCGCCCCCGGCCGCCCCCGGCTGCAGCCCGCCAACGACTGGCGGTGGATTGCGCTATGGTCTGTGGGCCCGCCCGCAAGCCACCTCCTGCCCTGACATGCCGCCTGAATCCGCTCCCCCACCGCCGCCCAGCCTGCAGGCCCTGCGGGACTTCGTCGTTGCTGTCAGCCGCCAGCTGGCCACCCCGGCCAGCGAGGCCGAGACCCTGGCCGGGGTCGGCGCCGAGTTGGCCCGGCTGGTCGCCCGGGACGACTGGTTGCCCGCCGAGCTGGCCCAGCCCCATCCTCAGCACTATTGCCAATACCTGTTGCATGCCGACCCGCTGGGGCATTTCTCGGTGGTGAGTTTTGTCTGGGGGCCGGGCCAGCGCACGCCCATCCATGACCACACCGTCTGGGGCCTGATCGGCATGCTGCGCGGGCAGGAGGTGTCGCAACCCTTTGCGGCCGATGCCAGCGGACGCATAGTGGCGCAGGGCGCACCCACCTGGCTGCAGGCCGGGCAAGTCGAGGCCGTGTCACCCCGGCTTGGCGACATCCACCAGGTGCACAACCCGCTTGCCGACCAGGTGTCGATCAGCATCCATGTCTACGGCGCCAACATCGGTGCAGTGCAGCGCTGGGTCTATGCCGAAGACGGCAGCCGCAAGCCCTTTGTCTCGGGCTATGCCAACCGTTGGCTGCCCAATCTTTGGGATCGCCCGGGGGTATCGGCATGAACCCGACGAATCTCGACCCCCTGCCGGTGATGCGCTGTGAAGCGGTGCGCCAGCAGCTGCGTCAGCGCCACGAGATCGCCCTGGTGGACCTGCGCGAGGAAAACCCCTATGCCCAGGCCCACCCGTTGTTCGCGGTGCAGCTGGCATCGGGCCGGATCGAGCTGGACGCGCCCTGGCGCTTGCCCCGGCGCGACACCCTGATCGTGGTCTATGACGATGGCCAGGGCCTGGCCGAGCCGGGCGCCCGCAAGCTGCAGGCCCTGGGCTATCGCCAGGTCCGCTTGCTCGAACGCGATGCCGCAGGCAGCGGCCTGGCGGCCTGGCGCGAGAGCGGCGGCGAGCTCTTCCGGGATGTGAACGTGCCCAGCAAGGCCTTTGGCGAGCTGGTCGAGCATGCGCGGCAGACCCCCTCACTGCCGGCCGAGGCGGTCAAGGCCCTGATCGATGGCGGCGCCGACCTGGTGGTGCTGGACGCGCGGCGCTTCGATGAGTTCCAGACCATGAGCATCCCGGGCGGCACCAGCGTGCCCGGGGCCGAACTGTTGCTACGGGTGCGCGACCTGGCGCCCGACCCCCGCACCCAGGTGATCGTCAATTGCGCCGGCCGCACCCGCAGCTTGATCGGCGCCCAGTCGCTGGTCAACGCCGGTATCCCCAACCCGGTGGCCGCGCTGCGCAACGGCACCATAGGCTGGACCCTGGCCGGACTGACGCTGGCGCATGGCCAGCAGCGCCAGTTCGGCCCCGCCAGCGCCGGCCACCTGGCCCTGGCCCAGGTCGCGGCCCAGGCTCTGGCCGACCGTGCCGGCGCCTTGCGCCTGCGTCAGGCCGACCTGGCGCAAACCCGGGCCGAGCCCGGCCGTACCACCTACTGCTGGGACGTGCGCAGCCCGTCCGAATATGCCGCCGGCCATCTGCCCGGCTTTGGCAGCGCGCCGGGCGGCCAGCTGGTGCAGGAGACCGATGTGTTTGCCGCCGTGCGCGGCGCGCGCATCGTGCTGGTGGATGGCGGGCGCGCCCGCGACGGCGTGCGCGCGCCGATGACCGCGCATTGGCTGGCGCAGATGGGTTGGCAGGTGGCCTGGCTGGTGGATGCCGACCCGGCCGACTTCATCGAGACCGGGCCCTGGCGGCCGGCGTCCGGCATGCCGGACGGCGCGCCCTTGCTGGGCCTGGACACGCTGGCGCAGGCCCTGGCCTCGGGCAGCATGGGGGTGCTCGACCTGGGCAGCAGCGCACAACATGTCCAGGCCCATCTGCCCGGTGCGCAATGGGTCTTGCGCAACCAGGTGGCACTGGCGATGCAGACCCGGCCGGCGTTGACCGAATGGCTGCTGGTCTGCGCCGACGGGCTGCTATCGGCCTGGGCGGCAGCCGAATTGCGCGACCTGGGGCGGGCCGATGTGTGGGCCCTGGCCGGCGGCCTGGCGGCCTGGCGCGCGGCGGGCCGGCCGGTCGAGGCCGGTGACCGGCGTCTGTTCAGCCCGCGCATCGACCGCTACCGCCGGCCCTACGAGGGCACCGACGCGCCACGCTCGGCGATGCAGGCTTACCTGGATTGGGAATTCGGCCTGGTCGCGCAATTGGCGGCCGATGCCACGCATGGTTTTCAGGTGCTGCCGGCCGCCTGAGTTTTGCGGGCCGGGTGCGCGGCCAGGCCCGGCTCTGGCAGGCCCCCTGCCCGGGGGAAACTCCTGCCGGCACGGCCTGGGGCCGGTCCGTAGAATGGTTTGCAACGACCAAGGAGTTCCACGCAATGCCATCCCAACGCCGCAGCGCCGCCACACCTGGCGCTGAAGCCGCCTCCGAGGGCAGCCTGCGAGTGCTCAAGAAGTACCCCAACCGCCGCCTCTACGACACCCGCACCAGCAGTTACATCACGCTGGCCGATGTCAAGCAGATGGTGCTGGACGCCGAGAGCTTCGAGGTGCGCGACGCCAAGACCGGCGACGATCTGACCCGCAGCATCCTGCTGCAGATCATCCTGGAAGAAGAAACCGGCGGCATGCCGATGTTCACCACGCCGATGCTGTCGCAGGTGATCCGCTTCTATGGCCATGCGATGCAGGGCATGATGGGTAACTACCTCGAGAACAATCTGCAGGCCCTGGTCGACATGCAGACCCGGCTGACCGAGCAGACCAAGGGCCTGTACGACCCCAAGTCCTTCACCCCCGAGACCTGGGCCCAGTTCATCAGCGGCCAGGCGCCGATGATGCAAGGCCTGGTGGGCAGCTACCTGGAGCAGAGCAAGAGCCTGTTCACCCAGATGCAGGAGCAGATGCAGGCCGGCGTGCTGTTCCCCGGGATGCCGGGCTTCGCGCCCAAGCGCTAGCAGCGGCGGGCCCAGACGGCGGGCCGGGCTGACGCCTGGCACCGACGCCTGGTATTGACGCTTGCCACCAACGCTTGTCACCGACAATCGGCCGATGTCGATGCCCACCCCACCCGCCGCCGCTGCAGCCCACCCGCCCACGCCCAAGGTTGGTTTTGTTTCGCTGGGCTGCCCCAAGGCGCTCACCGATTCCGAGCTGATCCTGACCCAGCTCAGCGCCGAGGGCTATGCCACCAGCAAGACCTTTGCCGGGGCCGACCTGGTGATCGTCAACACCTGCGGCTTCATCGACGATGCGGTGCGCGAGAGCCTGGACACCATCGGCGAGGCGCTGGCCGCCAACGGCCGGGTGATCGTCACCGGTTGCCTGGGCGCCAAGGGCGGCAAGGACACCGGCCAGGGCGGCAGCAATCTGGTGCGCCAGATGCACCCCAGCGTGCTGGCCGTGACCGGCCCGCATGCCACCCAGGAGGTGATGGACGCGGTGCATCTGCACCTGCCCAAGCCGCACGACCCCTTCGTCGACCTGGTGCCCGAGCAGCGCGCCGAGTTCCGCGGCGTGGCCGGCATCAAGCTCACGCCGCGCCACTACGCCTACCTCAAGATCAGCGAGGGCTGCAACCACCGCTGCACCTTCTGCATCATCCCCAGCATGCGCGGTGATCTGGTTTCGCGCCCGGTGGGCGATGTGCTGGCCGAGGCCCGGGCGCTGTTCGAGAACGGCGTCAAGGAACTGCTGGTGGTCAGCCAGGACACCAGCGCCTACGGTGTGGATGTGAAGTACCGCACCGGCTTTTTCGACGGCCGGCCGGTCAAGACCCGCATGACCGAGCTGTGCGAGCAGCTGGCCGAGCTGGCCGCCGCCCACGGCGCCTGGGTGCGGCTGCACTATGTCTACCCTTACCCGCATGTGGACGAGTTGCTGCCGATGATGGCCGCCGGCCGCATCCTGCC
>JANNZD010000443.1:0-2116 GCA_031410435.1 Betaproteobacteria bacterium
GCACATTGATGCCCAGCACCGTGGCGCTCTCGGTGTTCTGTGCCACCGCCTGCATCGCCCGGCCGGTCACCGTCTTGCCCAGGAAGGCCTGGGTGGCCAGCACCAGGGCCAGCGCCAGCGCCAGGGTGCCGATATCGCCCAGCGTGATCGTGACACCGGCGATGTTGAAGATCTTGTCGGCGAACAGGCTGGGGAAGGGGTGGGCCTCGGCGCTGTAACCCGCCCGCACGCCATTGCGCGCGGCGATCGCTAGGCCGATGGTGGCGACCACGATGGGCATCATGCCGAAGCGCAGCAGCGGGTCGACGATGCCGCGTTTGAAGGCCCAGCCCAGCACGAAGACCGCGACAAAGCAGCTCAGCACAAAGGCCAGCGGCAGCGGCGCGCCCATGGCAGCAAAGCCCAGCATCATGAAGGCCGGCAGCATCACGAACTCGCCCTGGGCGAAGTTGATGGTGCCGCTGGCCTGCCACAGCAGCGTGAAGCCCAGCGCGGCCAGGGCATAGATGCTGCCGGTGGCCA
The DNA here is from genome assembly GCA_031410435.1 of Betaproteobacteria bacterium. Classification (GTDB taxonomy): domain Bacteria; phylum Pseudomonadota; class Gammaproteobacteria; order Burkholderiales; family Burkholderiaceae_C; genus Pseudaquabacterium. The sequence goes on from JANNZD010000443.1 coordinate 523, forward strand.
CGCCGGAAAACAGCAGTTGCAGAAAGTCGGTCATGTGGGGGTGCTCCGATGCCGGGGGCGGATGGGCTGCGGCTTACTTCTTGGCCAGCGCCGGCAGGGTTTCCTTGACCACCTGCTTGCCGTCCTTGACCTCGACCATGAAGCTCTCGCGGTCCAGGTCGCCGTTGTTGTCAACGCTCAAGTCCATGATCACGCCCGGGTTCTTGGCCGCACTCACCTGCAGCCCATGCAGGGCCTTGGCCACCGCCACCTTGTCGGCCTTGCCGACCTTCTCGATCGCCGCCTTCAGCAAGTAGACGCCGGTGTAGCCCTTGATGCCGTTGTGGTCGGAGATGTACTTGTAGTTCTGATAGAAATTGGCCTTGAACTTCAGCATCAGCGGGTTGGGCGCATCCACCGTCAGGCCCACATGGGCGATGGCGCCGTTGGCGGCGTCACCGGCCAGCTCGATCACCTTCTGGCCGGTCAGCGTGGTCTCGCCGACGATGGGCTTGTTGACGCCCTGCTTGCGCAGCTCGCGCAGTGCGCGGGCCGACTCTTCCTCGTTGGTGTAGACGAAGATCGCATCGGCATTGGCCTGCTTGGCCTTGAGCACCGGGGCCGAGAAGTCGACCTGGCCCGAATCGGTGGAGATGTCGGCCACCACCTTGACGCCCTCGGCGGTCAGGGCCTTGGTGATCGCGTCGCGCCCGCCCTTGCCGAAGTCGTTGTTCACGTAGATCAGGGACACCGTCTTGGCCTTCAGGCCGGTGGCGATGTAGCGCGCCACCTTGGGCATCGCGGTGTCCTGCGTGAAGCTGGTGCGGAAGATGTAGGGGTTGCCATGCTTGGTGATGGCTGCGGCCTCACCGCCGGTGAAGTTGGGCACCTCGGCGCGCTTGGTCTCGGCCATGCTGACCATGATCGAGCCCGAGAACACCGGGCCGAAGACCGCAAAGGCGCCGTCGTCGATGGCCTTGGTGGCCAGGCCCTTGGCCACGCCGGGGTTGCTCTGGGTGTCGGAGATGCTGTGCTCCAGCTTCTTGCCCAGGATGCCGCCGGCGGCATTGATCTCCTTGACGGCCATGTCCACGCCGTTCTTGAAGTTGGTGCCGGCACTGGCGCCGGCGCCCGACAACTCATACAGGCCGCCGATCTTGATCGTGGCCTGGGCTTGCGCGAGGCTGGCAGCGGTGGCCAGGCTGATAAAGGCGGCAGCGGCCACCAGGGTGCGACGGGTGATGATCATCTTGTCTCCTTGCGGGATTGGGGGTAGTGAACTCGGTGGCAATCAGTGGGACAACAACAGCGCCCGAACGGCCGATGGGTCGGCCTGCACGGCTTGGGCAATCTCGGGATAGCCAAAGAACGTCAGGTACTCGGGGGTCTGCTGCACCAGCATCTCGTGGCCGGGATGGGCGGTGATGCCGCGCGCATGGCAGGCGCGCAGCAGCGGCGTGGTCAGCTGCTTCATCAGGATGTCGACCACCGCCGCGTCGGCGTCCAGGCGGGCCACGTCGAAGGGCAGCGGGTCGTCGGCGTTCAGGCCCAGCGGTGAGGCATTGATCACCAGGTCGAAGCCGGCCGGGTCGCTGCTGCGGGCGGCGGTGGCCTC
>JANNZD010000444.1:0-5232 GCA_031410435.1 Betaproteobacteria bacterium
TTGTGCCTGGCGAACGCCATTGGCCTCTGGCCAATGGCACGGAGGCAGCCGGCCACCCGGTGGCCTTGGCCTCGCGCGGGCGTCAAAGTGCCTGCATCAGGCCTGCCCAGAGCAGCCCGTCGCCAGGACTGCAACGAGCCCGAAGCGTCCCTCACGCCCGGGCCAGTCAGGGCCTCATTCCGCCTTGGCGCCCGAGTCCTTCACCACCTTGGCCCATTTGACGATCTCGGCGGCCTGGTAGCGGCCCAGTTCCTCAGGCGTCGAGATCCAGGGCTCCAGGCCCAGGGTCTTCAACTTGTCCACCACGTCGGGCAGCTTGAAGACTCGCTGCATCTCGGCATTGATCCGCGCCACGACGTCTTTTGGCGTGCCGGCGGGTGCGAACATCGCGAACCAGGTGGTGGCCTCGAAGCCGGGTACGGTCTCGGCCACGGTGGGCAGGTCGGGCGCGGCGGCCGAGCGCTTGGCGGTGGTCTGTGCCAGCGCGCGGATCTTGCCGTCCTTGGCCATCGGCAGCGCCGAGGGCATGTTGTCGAACATCAGCTGGATCTGGCCGCCCACCAGGTCGGGGATGGCGAACTGCCGGCCCTTGTAGGGCACATGCTGCATGGTGGTGCCGGTGAGCGACTTGAACAGCTCGCCCGACACATGCACCGAGGTGCCGATGCCCGGTGAGCCGAAGCTCAGCTTGTTGGGGTTGGCCTTCATGTAGGCGATCAGCTCGGCCACGCTCCTGACCGGCAGGTCGTTGGTGACGACCAGCAGGTTGGGTGCGCTGGCGATATGGGCCACCGGGGTGAAGTCCTTGACCATGTCATAGGGCATCTTGCTGTACAGCGCGCCGTTGATCGAATGCGTGCCCACCGTGCCCAGCACCAGCGTGTGGCCATCGGCCGGCGACTTGGCCACCTTGTCGGCGCCGATGTTGCCGCCCGCACCCGGTACGTTGTCCACCACCACCGGCTGGCCCAGCTGGGCCTTGTCGGCAAACAGCCGGGCCAGGATGTCGGGCGCCCCGGCGGCCGGGAAGGTGACCACCAGGCGGATCGGTTTGGTCGGAAAGCCCTGGGCCGCAAGGGACAGCGTGGCCAGGGTGAGCGAAGCGCCGATCAGCAGTTTTTTCAGGTGCATGGTGAGCCAGGGTGGGGGGACGGGCGGCAGGCGCCCGGTGGCCCAGCATACGGAAGCCCCGGTGCCGGCTGGATCGGGAATGTCCCGGGTCTGCCTTGCCTGCCAGACCGGTATGGGGTGCGCCGCTCGCCGGGCGCGGCGGCGATCCGCTACGCTCACGGCCTCATCCACTTCGGTGCGCGCCGGCCAGCGCCCGCCGCGCCGCCCGCCATGCGCAGACTTGTCCCTGTTCTCTTGCTGATGTGCTGGCTGCTGACGGCCTGCAACCGCGCGGCCCAGCCCGACGCCAAGACTGCCGCAGCGGCGGCATCGGCGGCCGCGCGTGCGGCGGCGGCGTCCAGCCCGGTCTTGCTGATCGCCCCGGAAGACCTGTACACCCTGGCGGTGCGGCTGCAGGCCACCGGGCCGGTGATCACCGGCAGCCTGCAGCCCGAGCGCCGTGCCGACCTGCGCGCCGAGATCGGCGCCCTGGTGCAGCAGGTGTTGAAGGAGAACGGCGAGGCGGTGCGTAGCGGCGATCTGCTGGTGCGCCTGGACGACAGCGCGATCCGCGACAGCCTGGGCTCGGCCGACGAGGCGGTGCGGGCCGCGACCCAGGCCTTCGAGCAAACCGAGCGCCAGGTGCAGCGGCTCAAGACGCTGCAGCTGCAGGGCATGATGTCGATGCAGGCGCTGGAGGATGCCGAAGTGCGCCGCAACAACGCCCAGAGCGAGCTGGTGGCGGCGCGGGCGCGGGCCGCCACCGCCCGCCAGCAATTGCGCCGCACCGAGGTGCGGGCGCCCTTTGACGGCGTGCTCAGCGAGCGCAAGGTCTCGGCCGGCGACACGGCCCAGATCGGCAAGGAACTGGTCAAGGTGATCGACCCGCGCACCCTGCGCTTCGAGGGCATGGTGTCGGCCGACCGCATGCACGAGATCAAGCCGGGCCAGCTGGTTAACTTCCGGGTCAACGGCTTCGCGCAGGCCGATTTCAGCGGCAAGGTAAGGCGCATTGACGCGGCGGCCAATGCCACCACCCGACAGGTGGAGGTGATCGTCGGCTTTGCCGATGCCGGCAGCGCGCCCCAGGTGGCCGGCTTGTTTGCCGAGGGCCGGGTGCAGACCGGCGGCAGCCCCGCGTTGATGCTGGCCGAGTCGGCGCTGCAGCGGGCCGGCGAAGCCGCCTGGGCCTGGCGGGTGAACGGCGCGGTGGTCAACCGGGTGGCCGTCAGGCTGGGCGAGCGCGATGCGCGCAGCGGCGAGCTGCCGGTGCTGGCCGGGCTGGCGGCCGGCGACCGGGTCTTGCGCAACCCGGGCAGCGCATTGATAGACGGGCAGCGCGTAGAACTGAGCCGGCCGGCCGAGCCGGCCGCTTCGGCCGCCAGCCGTTGAGGCCGCGATGTTCCTGTCCGAATTCAGCATCAAGCGGCCGGTGGCCACGCTGGTCATCATCCTCGGCCTGATGGCGCTGGGCCTGATGGCCCTGAGCAAGCTGCGGGTCAACCAGATCCCGGATGTGGAGCAGCCGGTGCTCACGGTGGGCATCAGCTATCCCGGGGCGTCGCCCGACACGGTGGAGCGCGAGGTGGTCAACCGCATCGAGAAATCGATGCAGGGCATTGCCGGCATCTACCAGGTGCGCTCGACCGCCAGCGAGGGCAATGCCCGGCTGGTGCTGACCTTCAATTTCAACAAGAACATGATCGAGGCCGCCGACGAGGTGCGCAATGCGATCGGGTCGGTGCGCCACAAGCTGCCCACCGAGATCCGCGAGCCGGTGCTGCAGCGGCTCGACCCCGGCGCCCAGCCGGTGATGCAGCTGGCCCTGTCGTCCACGCGCCAAAGCCACGCCGCGATCTCGCGCCTGGCCGAGGACGACCTGGCCGACCGCTTGCGCAGCATTCCCGGTGTGGCGGTGGTCAATGTCAACGGCGCCTTGCGGCGCGAACTGAGCGTGCTGCTGCGGGCCGAGAAACTGCGCGAGTACGCGGTCTCGGTCACCGAGGTGGTGGCCGCGTTGCGCGCCCAGAATGCCACCGCGCCGGTGGGCAAGGTGCGCGGCACCCTGGAGGACCAGAGCATCCGCCTGGTCGGCCGCATCGAATCGCCGGCCGAGTTCGAGCAGATCGTCATCAAGCGCCGCGGCAACGAGCTGGTGCGCCTGGCCCAGGTGGCCTCGGTGCAGGACGGTTTCGCCGACCTCACCGGCTTCTCAGTGCGCAGCGGCAACCCGAATGTGGGCCTGTCCGTCACCCGCAGCCGCGAGGCCAGCACCGTGGCGGTGGCCGACGCGGTGCGCAAGCTGGTGGCCGAGGCCAGCGCCACCCTGCCCGCGGGCACCCGGCTGGAGGTGACCCAGGACGGCGGCAAGGACGCCGCCAACAGCCTGCGCAATGTGATCGAGGCCCTGGTCTTCGGCGCCGGGCTCACGGTCTTCGTGGTCTATGTCTTTCTCAACTCCTGGCGCTCGACCCTGATCACCGCACTGTCACTGCCCACCTCGGTGGTGGCGGCCTTCATCGCAGTCTGGCTGGCCGGCTTCACGCTGAACTTCATGAGCCTGCTGGGCCTGTCGCTGGCCATCGGCGTGCTGATCGACGATGCCATCGTGGTGCGCGAGAACATCGTGCGGCACATGGCGATGGGCGAGGACCGCCGCACCGCTGCGCTCAATGGCACCGCCGAGATCGGCCTGGCCGTGGCCGCCACCACCTTCTCGATCGTCGCGGTGTTCATCCCGGTGGCCTTCATGCCGGGGGTGTCGGGCGAGTGGTTCCGGCCCTTTGGCGTGACCGTGGTGGCCTCGGTGCTGGTCAGCCTGTTCATCAGCTTCACCCTCGACCCGATGCTCTCGGCTTATTGGGGCGATCCGCCCGGCCACCATGACGCGCCCAAGCGCGGCATCGGCCGCTGGCTGGATCGCTTCAATGCCTGGTTCGACCACCAGGCCGACCGCTATGGCCGGCTGATCGCCTGGGCCCTGCACCACCGGCGCTGGATGGTGGTGTTTGCGCTGGCCAGCCTGCTGGGTGCACTCGGGCTGCAGGCCAGGTTCGGCGGGTCCAGCTTCCTGCCGGCGTCGGACTACGGCACCCTGGCGATCGAGGTGCGCACACCCTCCAGCAGCAGCCTGGAATACGCCCGGCTCAAGGTCGAGGCGGCGGCCCTGCTGGCGCGCAGCCTGCCCGAGACGGTGGCCACCAACAGCAATGTCAACCCCAGTGGGGGCCGCATCTATGTGGACATCGGCAAGAGCTACGGCCGCCAGCGCTCGGGCATGCAGGTGGCCGAAGACCTGCGCAAGCTCACCGGCCGCCTGGTGGGCGCCGAATATGTGGTGCTGGACGACCTGAACAACGGCGCCCAGAAACCGGTGCAGATCCGATTTTCCGGGCCCGATTCGCGCAAGCTGCTCGAGATCACCCAGGCCTATATGGCGCGGCTGCGCCAGGTGCCTGGCGCGGTGGACGTGGGCCTGTCCGAGCAAGATCCGCAGGCCGAGTTGAAGATCGAGCTCGACCGCGGCCTGGCCAATTCGCTGGGCATCTCGGTCAACGACGCGGCCCAGGCCTTGCGGGTGGCCTTTGCCGGTGTCGAGGTGGGCGACTGGGTCGACCCCAGCGGCGAGACCCGCGACGTGGCAGTGCGCCTGCATCCCGACGACCGGGTGGATGCCGGCAATATCGAGCGCCTGCCGATTGCGGTCTCGGGCAGTAACCGCATGGTGCCGCTGGAGCAGATCGCCACGGTCACGATGGGCAAGGGGCCGTCGCAGATCCAGCATGCCGACGGCAAGCGCACCATCTCGGTGGCGGCCAATGCCCAGGGCCGTTCACCTGGTGAGGTCACCACCGAGGCGCTGAAGCTGGCCCAGGCCATCGACTTCCCGCCCGGCTATGGGCTGGAGCTGGCGGGCGCCTCGCGCGACCAGCAGGAGGTGTTCAAGGCCATGCTGATCGCGCTGGTCTCGGGCGTGGCGCTGATGTATTTGATCCTGGTGATGCAGTTCGGGTCGTTTACCGCGCCGCTGGCGGTGATGATCTCGCTGCCCTTGTCGCTGATCGGCGTGGTGCTGGCGCTGCTGGCCACCGGCGGCACCATCAACCTGATGAGCCTGATCGG
>JANNZD010000445.1:0-3131 GCA_031410435.1 Betaproteobacteria bacterium
GTTCAGCAACACCACCCCGCTGCCAGCCAAGATCTACGCTGGCGAGGGCTGCGCGCAGGTGCTGTTTTTCGAGAGCGACGAGGTCTGCGAGACCAGCTACAAGGACCGGGGCGGCAAATACCAGGGCCAGCGCGGTGTGACGCTGCCCAAGGCATGATCAGGCGGCGGCGCTGCCGCCAAAGGATGCACCGATGAAATGGGAAGGCGAGCGCCAGAGCGACAACGTCGAAGACCGGCGTGAGGATGGCGGAGGTGGCGGCGGTGGCGGTTTCGGCGGGCGCAGCATCGGCCTGGGCTTGGTGGCCATCGCATTGGTGGCGGGCTGGATCTTCGGCATCAACCCCTTGACAGTGCTGGGTCTGCTGGACGGTGGCGGTGGGCAGCCGGCGCCACAATCGCAGACCGCCCCGGCCGCGCGCAAGCCGCCCGCGCAGGACAAGCAGGCAGCCTTTGTCGCCACCGTGCTGGCCGATACCGAAGATGTCTGGCGCGAGCAGTTCAAGGCCCTGGGCAGCAGCTACCGCGAGCCCAAGCTGGTGCTGTTTCGCGGCGCCACGCCCACCGCCTGCGGGCGCGGCGAGGCGGCGATGGGCCCGTTCTACTGCCCCGGCGACGAGAAGGTCTACATCGACCTGGCCTTCTACGACACCCTGCGCAACCGGCTCGGCGCGCCGGGCGATTTTGCCCAGGCCTATGTGATCGCGCATGAGGTGGGCCACCATGTGCAGAACCTGCTGGGCGTGACCGCCAAGGTCGATGCCCAACGCGGCAAGCTGCCCGAAGCGCGCATGAATGCGCTGTCGGTGCGGCTGGAGCTGCAGGCCGACTGCTTGGCGGGCGTCTGGGCCTTTCATGGCCAGCGCATGCGCCAGATGCTGGAGCAGGGGGATGTCGAGGAGGCCCTGAACGCCGCCTCGCAGATCGGCGACGACACCCTGCAGCGCCAGTCGCAGGGCACGGTGCGGCCAGAGTCCTTTACCCACGGCAGCTCGGCCCAGCGCGTGAACTGGTTCAAGCGTGGCATGGCTGCGGGCCGGGTGGCCGACTGCAACACCTTCGAGTCGCGCGCGCTCTAGGCGCGTGGGCGGCGTAAAGCCCCTCCCGCTTTGGGCCCGATGGGGGCCCCGCGCTCCTCGCCGCCCGGCGCGGGATTTCTAGCGGTTGTACCAGTCCGGCACGATGATGCGCACGCCGTCGGCGGGCACGAAGCGGCCGTAGTCGGCGCCCAGCCGGTTGGGCTTGCCGTCGACCACGTCCTGGGCCCAGGCATTGGACAGGCTGACATGGATGCCCGACTGCACGCAGGCCGCGATATAGGTCTTGAAGTCCTCGATGGTCTCGATACCGAAAAAGCTGCCCGCGGGGTTGAAGGCGACCACCGGCAGGTCCACATCGTCCAGGAAGGGGCGCGCGGCCTCGTCGCTGTGCCACAGCACCTGTTGCTCGACCATCGAGTTGACCAGCTGGCACACCAGGTAGATCCGGTGGGTGATGTTGCCCAGCTTGGTGCCCTGGCCGCTGCGGGTGAAGTTGCGCTCGAGATGCTCGATGTTGTGCCGCTCGGCCGGGCTGTTGGACCCCCGCACCGTGCCCAGGGGCCGGTGGTCGTCGCCGCCTACCCGGGGGTTGTAGTGCTCGGCATAGGGCCAGACGGCGAACAGGTCGTAGTCGCCGGTGATGGCCTTGAGGTGCGGCGCGGCGTTGCGCGACAGCCCGCAGTGGTCGGGCGGGTTGGTCATGGCCAGCATGGGCTCGCGCCCGGACCGGTTGCGCAATGACTCGGCAAAGCGGCCCGCCTCCTGCACCCACCGGGGGCCGGGCTGGTCATGGTCGAAGCACACGCTGTACAGGCCGCCCGGCACGCTGACCAGCGCATAGTTGAAGGCCACGCCGCCGCGGCTGGCATGGCCGCGGTAGCCATAGGGCATGACGCTGAGATTGGGCAGGTGGCCGTTGTCGCGCAGCCAGCCCAGGCGCTTCTGCGAGATGAACAAGGGCGTGGTCGAGGCCTTCCAGCCCTGGCCTTCGGCATCGTCGACCAGCGCCTCCTTGTGCTTGGCCCGGTTGAAGTCTTCCTTGGCCAGGCCGGCCTTGTTCAGGCGCGGGTCGCGCATCACGAAGCCCGCCATCGGGCCCCAGTCGCAGGATTTGCCGTGGATTCGGTAGCCCTTGGTGTCATAGCCCTCGGCCAGCAGGCCATGGCAGGTGGGGCCGGTGGCCCGCACCAGGATCGCGCAGCGCTGCGACCGGGCGACGGCCAGAAAAGCCTCCATATGGGCCGGCGGCATGCCGATGACCTGGGTCATGAAGGCGTTGTCGTTGTAGCGCATGCTGCGGGCACTCCAGGGGTCGACCGCACGAATCAGCGGGGGTGACGGCAGTGTGCCAAAGAACAGGAGCGCCGCGACGCGCTTCGCCGGCCGGCCGTGGCGACCGGCGGCCACCGTTACGGTCTGTGCTTGTCGCGCCGCAGGCCGGGCCGGTGGGCGGCGGCCTGGGCAGCGCCGCGCTCAGCGCGGCGTGCGGGCGCTGGACAGCCAGTCGCAGCGCAGCCGGCCCTGGGTGTGCAAGCGGCGCCGCCAACCCACATACAGGCCCGGCAAGGCCACCAGGGCCGCGCACAGCAGCAGGATCGCCATCGAGTGCATGAACCAGGCCATCGGCAGCCCGGTCCAGCCGGCCACCCAGACCGCGAGGATGCCGTCCCACACCTGCTGCTCCACCTGGTGGCCCAGGGGGTGGCTGAGGTGCCATTGCTTGATGCTGCTCAATTGCTGCAGGGTCATCGTCGACTCCAGGTAGGGGTCGGAATACTAGACCTGCCACGGCTGGGCGCATCCGTCGAAGTAGGGGGCAGGCCGCTTCGGGGCGGGCGGCCCGCCCGCCCATGCCCTCAGGTCGGGTAGCTGCCCGGCAGCAGGATGGAGCGGTCCACCTGCCCGATCTGGGTGCGGCCGCAGAAGGCCATGGTCACGTCGAGCTCCTTGTGAAGGATCTGCAGCGCCTGGGTCACGCCGGCCTCGCCCATCGCGCCCAGGCCATAGGCCATGGCCCGGCCGATGTAGGTGCCGCGCGCGCCCAGGGCCCAGGCCTTGAGCACGTCCTGGCCGCTGCGGATGCCGCCGTCCATG
>JANNZD010000446.1:0-14225 GCA_031410435.1 Betaproteobacteria bacterium
ACATAGCGCTTGACCGGCAGGTGGTGGCCCGACGGCGCCAGGTACTGGCCGATGGTCAGCATGTCGATGTCATGGGCGCGCATGTCGCGCATCACCGCCAGGATTTCTTCGTCGGTCTCGCCCAGGCCCACCATCAGGCCGCTTTTGGTGGGTACGCCGGGGTGCAGGGCCTTGAACTTCTTCAGCAGGTTCAAGCTGAAGGCGTAGTCGCTGCCCGGCCGGGCCTCCTTGTACAGGCGCGGCGCGGTCTCGAGGTTGTGATTCATCACGTCGGGCGGCGCGGCCTTCAGGATCTCGAGCGCCCGGTCGTCGCGGCCACGGAAGTCGGGCACCAGGATCTCGATCCGGGTAGCGGGTGACTGGTCCCGTACCTGGCGGATGCAATCAACGAAATGGCCCGCGCCGCCGTCGCGCAGGTCATCACGGTCGACGCTGGTGATCACCACATACTTGAGCTTGAGTGCGGCGATGGTCTTGGCCAGGTTGGCCGGCTCGTTGGCATCGAGCGGGTCGGGCCGGCCATGGCCGACATCGCAGAAGGGGCAGCGCCGGGTGCACTTGTCGCCCATGATCATGAAGGTGGCGGTGCCCTGGCCGAAACACTCGCCGATATTGGGGCAGGACGCCTCTTCGCAGACCGTGTGCAGCTTGTGCTCGCGCAGGATGCGCTTGATTTCGTAAAAACGGGTGCTGGGGCTGCCGGCCTTGACGCGGATCCAGTCGGGCTTCTTCAGCGCCTCGGCCGCCACCACCTTGATCGGGATGCGCGCGGTCTTGGCCTGCGACTTCTGCTTGGCGCTGGCGTCATAGCTGGCAGCGTCCTGGGCTAGGCGAACGACATTGTCTGTGGCCATGGTGGTGTGCGTGCCCTGCGGGCATCCGTGTATCAGGGCGTAAACTGCGCCGCCAGACGCTCGCCCAGTTGTCGCGCCACGGTGGTCCAATCAGTGGAAACCCCGAGTGTAGCGAGGTCGACCGTCTGCAGCCCGGCATAGCCGCAAGGGTTGATGCCGGCAAACGGCCGCAGGTCCATCGCCACGTTCAGCGCCACCCCGTGGTAGCTGCAGTGGCGGCTGATCTTGACGCCCAGCGCCGCGATCTTGCCCAGGCCCTGGAACGGGTCGCCGGCGCGGGCCGGGCCGGTGAGTGCGGCATGGCCCTGCGGGTCGGCCAGACGCACATAGATGCCGGGCGCGCCGGCCAGGCGATGGCCGGTGATCTGCTGCGCCTCCAGCACCTTGAGCACTGCATGCTCGAGCCGGTAGACATATTCCTTGACATAGATGCCCAGGCGCTTCAGGTCGATCAGCGGGTAGGCCACCACCTGGCCCGGGCCATGGTAGGTGACCTGTCCACCCCGGTTGCTGGCCACCACCGGGATGGTGCCGGGGTCGAGCAGATGCTCGGGTTTGCCAGCCAGGCCCTGTGTGTAGACCGGGTCATGCTCGACCAGCCAGATTTCGTCCGGGGTGTCGGCGCTTCGGCCCTCGGTGAAGCTGCGCATGGCCTGCACCGTGGGCGCATAGGGCTGGCGCCCGAGTTGACGGATCAGCATGCCGGGCCGGCGCGACTACAGCACCACCTTGACCATCGGGTGGCTGGACAGGGTGCGGTAGAGCTCGTCCAGCTGCGCCCGGCTGGTGGCCATGACGGTGAGGGTCAGCCCCAGGTAGCGCCCGCCACTGCTGGCACGGATCTCGATGCGCCCGGCATCGAACAGGGGGTCGAACTGCAGGGCCACATGGACCATGGCATCGACAAAGCCGTCCACCTGGGCCCCCATCACCTTGATCGGGAAGGCGCAGGGGTATTCGATCAGCGAGGGCTCGGGCGGGATGTCGGAGGGCGGGATGGCGGAGGGCGGCATGGCGCAGGGCGGTGAGGGTGCAGGCGGGCAGCTTCAGATCGACTGCTCGATCTTGGCGCGCTGGTAGGCCTCATAAAGCCGCGCATACACCGGCCCGGGCCGGCCGCGCAGGGCGCCATGGCCGACCAACTCACCGTCCAACTTGGTGATCGGCAGCACCTCCTTGGTGGCCGAGCTGAGCATCAACTCGTCGGCGGCGCGCACGTCGGCCTCGGCGATGGGGCGCAGGTTGTAGGCGATTCCCACTTCTTCGCACAACTCGGCCAGCAAGCGGTAGCGTATGCCTTCGAGTACATGCTCGCCCTTGGGCGGGCCCAGCAGTGCACCCTCGTGCACCACCCAGACATTGCTGGCCGAGGCCTCGGTGAGCCAGCCGTCGCGGAACATCACGGTCTCGGCCGCGCCATGGTCGGCCGACATCTGGCGCGCCAGCACATTGCCCAGCAGCGACACGCTCTTGATGTCGCCGCGCTCCCAGCGGAAATCGCGCGCCGTGATGCAGGCCACGCCCTGGTGGCGGGTCTCGGCCGACGGCGGCTTCAAGGGGCTGGTCATCGCAAACAGCGTGGGCGCGATGCCTTCGGGCATCACATGGTCGCGCAGCGCCACCCCGCGGGTGACCTCGATGTAGACCAGCTGGTCCGGCGCCGGCTGCGCGGCCACCAGCTCGCGCAGCAAGGCAAGCCAGCCGTCGCGGTTGTGCGGGTTGTCGATGCGCAGCTTGCTCAGGCTGCGCTGCAGACGGGCCATGTGCTCGTCAAAGCGGAACAGGCGGCGCCCGTAGACCGGCACCACCTCGTAGATACCGTCGCCAAACAGAAAGCCGCGGTCCAGCACCGACACCTTGGCATCACGCAGCGGCAGGGTCTGGCCATTGAGGTGGCACAGCGTATCGGGCAATGCATTGGCGGTTTGCGGCATGGCGGGCCTTGTGCTGGGTCGTCCGACGGCGTTGCGCAGCGCCCGGGTCGGGGTCCGCTGCGGCGCACGCCGAGCTTAGACCAAAGCCGGCCGGTCGGCTTGATCCAAAGCCCGGCTCATGTGCCGGCGCTCCAGCCGTCGCGGGCGCGCTACTTGATCCACAGGCGGATCGAATCCCAGGCCCGGCCCAGCAGGCCGGCCTGTTCCACCGGCTCCAGCACCACCAGCGGTAGGCTGGCCACCTTGGCACCGGCAGCAGTGCTCACCTCCAGGCTGCCCACCACCTGCGCACGGGCCAGCGGCGCCACCAGCGGGTCGGTGCGCAACACCGTGGTCTTGAGCTTGTCGCCCTCCCCTTTGGGCACCGTCACCACCATGGGCCGCAGCGCGCCCAGGGCGGCGCTGGGCTGCTTGCCCTTCCACACCGGCGCGGTGGCAGCCGGCTTGCCGGCCTCGAACAGGCGCACCGCGTCCCAGGCGGTGTAGCCCCAGTTCAACAGTTTCTGGCTTTCACTGGCCCGGGCCTCGCGCGAGGCGGCCCCCATTACCACGCTGACCAGGCGGCGCTTGCCATTGGGCATGTCGCGCTGGGCGCTGGCGATCAGGCAATAGCCCGCCGCATCGGTGTAGCCGGTCTTCATACCGTCGATGGACGGGTCGCGGCCGAGCAACATATTGCGGTTGTCCTGCCGGATGTTGTTGAAGGTGTAATTGCGCAGCGCGTAGTAGGCGGCATAGGGCTCGGGGAAATCGCGTACCACATGGGCCGCAATCACCGCCAGGTCGCGTGCACTGCTGTAGTGGCCGGGCTCGGTCAAGCCGGTGACATTCTTGAACTGGGTGTTCTTCAGGCCCCAGGCCTGGGCCTGACGGTTCATCATGCCGACAAAGCCGTCCAGGGTGCCGGCCACGCCCTCGGCCAAGGCCACGGCTGCGTCATTGCCCGACACCGCGACCATGCCGCGCAGCAGTTCGTCTACGCTGGGGGTCATCTTGGGGTCGATGAACATCAGCGACCCCCCGCCCTTGCGCTCGCTCCAGGCCCGCAAGGACACCGGCAGGGTCTGGGTCAGGGTGAGCTTCTTGGCCTTGAGCGCGTCGAACACCAGCCAAGCCGTCATCAGCTTGGTCAGCGATGCCGGGTCGGCCTGGGTGTCGGCGCCGCGCTCGGCCAGCACCTGGTCGCTGCCCAGGTCCAGCAGCAGGTAGACCTTGGCGGCCATCTCGGGCGCCTGCGGGGCCTGGGCCAGCGCCGAGACCATGCTGGCGCATGCCAGCCACAACACGAGCAAACGTTTCATCGGGATCCGTGGAAAAGGGAAATGGCGGCGGCCTCAGGCCTGCCAGGCCTGCAGCACCTGGGCCTTCAGCAAGCCCAGCTGGCCGTGGAAGAAATGCCCGACCCCGGGCAGCACGATCACCGGCAGCACCTGCGGCCGGGCCCAGTCTAGGGTGGCCGACAGTGGCACCACTTCGTCGGCCTCACCGTGGATCACCAGGGTGTCGGCGGCCACCCGGGGCGGCAGGGCGAAGCGGCTGACCGCCGGGCCGACCAGCACCAGGCGCTGCACCGGGTCGGACCCGGCCAGTCGGTCGGCCACCTGGGCCGCGACATAGCCACCGAAGGAAAAACCGCCCAGCGCCAGCGGCAGCCCCGGGTAGGTCTGGCGCAGGTACTGGACGCAGGCCAGGGCGTCATCGATCTCGCCCCGGCCCTCGTCCCAGGCACCGGCCGAGCCGCCCGCGCCCCGGAAGTTGAAGCGCAACACCCGGTAGCCCAGTTGCAGAAATGCCCGGGCCAGGGTGATGACCACCTTGTTGTCCATGCTGCCGCCATGCAGCGGGTGCGGATGGCACAGCAGCAGATTGCCGCGCAGCGGCGTGCCGGCGGGCGGCAGATCAATCGCGCATTGCAGCGCACCGGCCGGGCCGGCAATCTGCAGGGGCTGGGTGTCGGGCTTCATCGCGGCATCAAGCGCGGCAGGATGCCGCTGTGCGCGGGTTCAACGGCCCACCTCGGCCGGCAGGCGCAGGCGCTCGACCACCTTGCCGCCCTTCAGATGCGATTCGACGATCTCCTCGACATCGCTGGCATCCACGAAGGTGTACCAGACCGCCTCCGGGTAGACCACCGCCACCGGCCCGCCGGCGCAACGGTCCAGGCAACCGGCCTTGTTGACCCGCACGCCGCCGGGGCCGGCCAGGCCCTGGGCCTTGACCTGCTGCTTGCAGCGGTCGTACCCGGCTTGCGCGCCTTGGTCGGCGCAGCAGGCCTCGCCATTGCTGCGTTGGTTGAGGCAAAAGAAGATGTGATGCTGGTAATAGCTCATGGCGTCAGGATTGTAGGGACCGAGTGATTACCCGCAGACCCGGCGGCGCCGGGTCGCGGTTTCATCGCGCGCTCAAGCGCGCCACCAGCCAGGCCAGCGCGCCATACGGCCAGAGCCAGCCGACCCACTGGGCCAGCCCATGAAAACGCACGAAACGCCCTTGTTCCCAGCCTTGCAGGCTTTGGGCAAAGTAGGGGTCGGTAGGCGCCGAGTGCAGCAGCACCACCAGGCCGGTCAGGGCCACCAGGGCCAGCGCGCTGACCAGCCGGGGTGGCAGCCACGCCGCCATCAAGGCCAGGCCCAGGGCCACGCCCAGCGCGCTGGCCACCGCCGGGGTCTG
The DNA here is from genome assembly GCA_031410435.1 of Betaproteobacteria bacterium. Classification (GTDB taxonomy): domain Bacteria; phylum Pseudomonadota; class Gammaproteobacteria; order Burkholderiales; family Burkholderiaceae_C; genus Pseudaquabacterium. The sequence goes on from JANNZD010000446.1 coordinate 5,459, forward strand.
CCAGGCCATGGCGTGCTCCGGGCCGAAATTGAGCGCGGTGGACATGGTGGTGGCCGCCACCGCCAGCGCGGCCAGCCCCAGTGCCAAGGCCCAGCGGCGCCATCCCGGCCGCGACGCCGCATAGGCCAGCAGGCAGGGCCCGAGCAGGCCCAGGACCACCGCCAGACCCTCGCCCAGCACCGACAGCGCCGGCGCGGTGTCGACCGAGGCGTCCAGCCAGTTCACCAGCGGCTCGGCCCAGTGCACGTCGGCCAGGCCGTCGATCAGCCAGTCGCGCAGGCCGCTGCCGACCTGGCCCAGGCCGAGCGGCACCGGCGTGGGGAACAGCAGGGCCACCGGCCACAGCACCAACAGCGCCAGCGCGCCGCCGTTGCCGCGATCCAGCCAGCGTTCGCGCGCCGCCTGCCAATGGCGCAAGCCGCCCAGGCGCTGCGCGGCCAGGCCTGCCAGGCCGCCCAGGCTCACCCCCGCCAGGTTGAGCACCGCGTCCAGCGACGAAGGCACGCGCTGCGGCAACAAGTGCTGGGTGGCTTCCATCGCATAGGACAGCGCGCCACCGGCCAGCACCGCACTGGCCCAGGCCAGACCAGGCCCCGCGCCGTGGCGCAGCCGGGCCACGCAGACCAGCAGGCCCAGCGGTGCATAGGCCAGCAGGTTGCTGACGATGTCGAAACCGATGAAATAGCGCGGCCAGGGCAGGCGCAACAGGTCGGCCAGCCCGGCACCCGGCGGCCAGCGCCAGCCGCTGAACGGAAACAGGCTGGCGTAGACGATCAGCGCGGTCCAGGCCCAGGCCAGCGGCACCGCTGAACTGCGCTCGCCAGTGGCCACGGTGCGCATCAGGGGTTGGGGCTGGCCATGGCGTGGGGGCCGGCGAAACGCTAGAAGGGCTTGACCACGGCCAACACCACGGTGGCGGCGAACAACAGCACCGCGACCTCGTTGAAGACCCTGAACCAGCGGTGGCTGCGGCGGTTGGACAATTGCTCGAAGCGCCGCAGGTCGGCCCGACAGGCATGTTGGTAGCCGATGGCCGCCACCACCAGCAAGAGCTTGGCGTGCAACCAATAGGCCCCGGCAAAGCGGCCGCTGCCGAAGCCCAGCCACAGCCAAAGGCCCAGCGCCAGGGAAACCAGCATCAGCCCGTTGGCAAAGCGGTACAGTTTGCGCGCCATCAGCAGCAGGCGCTCGCGTTCGGCGTGGCTGTCGGCCGGCACCATGGCCAGATTGACGAAAATGCGGGGCAGGTAGAACAAACCGGCAAACCAGCTCGCGACAAATACGAGGTGGAATGCCTTGATCCAGAGGTAGGCAGGGCTCATCGTCCGATTATGGACAGCTGCCGCAGCTGCCTGCGCCCCGTGCCACTGCACAAGCCGAGCGCAAAAAAAAGAACCCCAGCCACAGGGGCTGGGGTCGCAAGCCCTTACGCCGAAGCGCCCAGGCACCTGCTCAGGGAGGAAAAGCAGGGAGTGGCCGCCTCGCAGCGCACCACCCGAAAACATGGTAGCAGAACACAACAACCTGGGAAGCCCTCAAACCCAGGGTAAACGCTTAGCAGCCACCCGCCCGGTCCCGCGCCGTGCAAACCTTCACAAAACAGGAATCCCGCCATGGTCACGCCCCGCCAGCCCGCCTTCCCTGCCAGCCGCCCGCGTCGGTTGCGCCGCGACGCCTTCACCCGCGACCTGGTGCGCGAGAACCGGCTGCATGCCAGCGACCTGATCTTTCCGGTCTTCGTGCTCGACGGCCATGACCGCTGCCAGGACGTGGCCAGCATGCCCGGTGTGCAACGCCTGTCGATCGATCGCTTGCTTCCGCTGGCCGAGGAATGCGTGCGCCTGGGCGTGCCGGTGATGGCCTTGTTCCCGGTGATCGACCCCGCGCTGAAATGCCCCGAAGGCCGGGAGGCGACCAACCCCGACGGCCTGGTGCCGCGGGTGGTGCGGGCGCTCAAGCAGCGCTTTCCACAACTCGGCTTGCTGACCGATGTGGCGCTCGACCCCTTCACCTCGCATGGCCAGGACGGCCTGCTCGACCCCACCGGCTACATCCTCAATGACGAGACTGTGGCGGTTCTGGCGCAGCAGGCCCTGCTGCAGGCCCAGGCCGGGGTGGACATCGTCGCGCCCAGCGACATGATGGACGGGCGCATCGGCGCGATCCGCAGTGCGCTGGAAGAAAACCGCCTGATCCACACCCGCATCATGGCCTACAGCGCCAAGTTCGCCAGCGCCTTCTACGGCCCCTTCCGCGATGCGGTCGGGTCGGCCACCAACCTGGGCAAGAGCGACAAGAAGGCCTACCAGATGGACCCGGGCAACAGCGACGAGGCCCTGCGCGAGGTGGCGCTGGACATTGCCGAGGGCGCCGACATGGTGATGGTCAAGCCCGGCATGCCCTACCTGGACATCGTGCGACGGGTCAAGGACGAGTTCCGCCTGCCCACCTTTGCCTACCAGGTGAGCGGCGAGTACGCGATGCTCAAGGCCGCCGCCGCCAACGGCTGGCTCGACCATGACGCGGTGATGATGGAGTCACTGCTGGCCTTCAAGCGGGCCGGCGCGGACGGGGTGCTGACCTACTTTGCGCTGGACGCGGCGCGCCTGCTGCGCCAGGGCTGACAGCGGGCAGCGCCGGCGGGCGCTGCGGCGCTCTCAGCGCCGGTAGGGGTCGGCCAGGCCCAGGCCGGCCAGGATCGCGGTTTCCAGCGCCTCCATCGCGCTGGCCTCTGCGTCCGCTTGATGGTCATGACCCTGCGCATGCAGGGCGCCATGCACCAGCAGATGGGCATAGTGATCGGCCACTGCCAGGCCCTGCTCGGCCGCCTCGCGCTCCACCACGCCGGCCGCCAGCACCAGGTCGGCCATCACCAGGGGCGCATGTGCGTAATCGAAGGTCAGCACATTGGTGGCGTAATCCTTCTGGCGGAAGTCGCGGTTCAGCGCCCGGGCTTCGTCGTCGCCGACGATGCGCACGGTGATCTCGCCCGGCCGCTGCAGCGCGGCGCGCAGCCAGCGGCTGACCCGGTGGCGCGGCAGCAGCACACGGTGGCGTGGGTCGGCAAATTGCAGCGACAAGGCCAGCGCCGGGCGGCCGGAGCGCCCGCTCATCGCGGACCCTCGGCCGGGCGCGCCGCGTCATAGGCTTCGACGATGCGTGCCACCAGCGGGTGGCGCACCACGTCGACCGAACTGAAGCGAGAAAAGGCGATACCCGGCACGCCGTCCAGCACCGCAGCGGCATCGACCAGGCCACTGCTGGCGCCGCGCGGCAGGTCGACCTGGCTGGTGTCGCCGGTGACCACCGCCCGCGCACCAAAGCCGATGCGGGTGAGGAACATCTTCATCTGTTCGGGCGTGGTGTTCTGGGCTTCGTCCAGGATCACGAAGGCATGGTTGAGCGTGCGCCCGCGCATGAAGGCCAGCGGCGCCACTTCCAACTGGCCCTTCTCGAAGGCCGCCGTGACCCGGTCGAAACCCATCAGGTCGTACAGCGCGTCATAGAGCGGCCGCAGATAGGGGTCGACCTTCTGGGTCAGGTCGCCCGGCAGAAAGCCCAGGCGCTCGCCGGCCTCCACCGCCGGGCGGGTGAGCACGATGCGCTGCACCCCGCTGCGCTCGAGCGCATCCACCGCACAGGCCACCGCCAGAAAGGTCTTGCCCGTGCCGGCCGGGCCGATGCCGAAGGTGATGTCGTGGCTGAGGATGTTGTGCAGGTATTGCACCTGGGTGGGGGTGCGGCCGCGCAGGTCGGGGCGCCGGGTGTGCAACTGGATGGCCTCGGCACCCGGCGGCAGGGCTGCGGCGTCGGCAGGGGGCGACTGACGGGCCTCGACCAGCGCCAGTTGCAGGGCCTCGCCCGGGATCGGCCGCGCCGCGTGGGCATACAGCGATTGCAGCAGCGCCAGGGCCCGGCCCGCCGGCTCGCGCGCGCCCTCGACCCGGAAGGCCGCCTCGCGCCGGCTGATGCGCACCGACAATGCGGCCTCGATGCTGCGCAGATGCTCGTCGAAGGCGCCGCTCAGGTGGGCCAGGCGCGGGTTGTCGGTGGGTTCGAAGACGTGGCGCAAGATCATGGATTTGGGCAGCAAGCGTGCAATGACGGGCGGAAAGCGCCGATTCTCCGACGAACCCGTCGCCCACGCATGCCAGACAATCCGACGCCATGAGCGACCTGCCCCGCCAAGCCCCATGCCGAGCCAGCACCGGGGCAGTCTCGGCCGGCGCGGTGCGCAGCGTGTTGCGCGCCCGCACGCCGCGGCGGGTCGCTCAGGCGCTGCGGGCCTGGGCCCTGCTGGTCTTGCTGGCCTGGGCCCTGCCGGTGCAGGCCCTGGTGCTGCGCCTGAATCAGGCCCAGGCCGTGGCCGGCATGCCGGGCCTGCCACCGGTCTGGGCCCAGGCCGAGACGGTCAGGTTGCCCGACGATTGGCCCGAGCAAAGCGCCGCGCCGCAAGGCGAGATGTGGTATCGGCTGGCCCTGGGCCTGCCGGCCAATGAAGTGCTGGCCAGCGCCGACGCGCCACTGTTTGCGCTGTATGTAGAGCGGGCCTGCAGCGTGCTGCAGGTGTGGGTGAACGGCCAGCGCATCCACGACGGCGGGCGCTTCGAAGAACCGGTCACGCGCAACTGCCACCGGCCCCAACTGGTCCCGATGCCGGCCGCATTGCTGCACCCGGGCGACAACCTGCTGGACTTGCGCGTCAAGGGCTACCGACTGAACCAGGTGAGCTCGCGCGAGCGCGCCGCCGGCCTGTCCGACATCGAATTCGGCCCCTATGAGCTGATGGCCGCCCAGCATGCCCGGCGCATGATGTTCGCGATCCGTCTGCCCGAGGTGATGAGCGGCGCCTTGGTGCTGATGGGCAGCTTCATGTTCGTGATGGGCTGGTTCAACCGGGCCCAGAGCTACCTGGCCTATTTCGGCGCGCTGATGGTGGGCTGGTCGCTGCTGCTGGCCCGGCTGTGGGTGTCCACCCTGCCGGTGAGCAATGCGCTGGCCGAGATGAGCCTGTCCAGCCTGATGGCCTTCATCACCCTGGCGGCGGTGCAGTTCCTGATGCGCTATGCCGGGCAGCGCCGGGCCTGGTTGAACCGGGCACTGCCGGCGCAATGCCTGTTGATGCCCTTGTCTTTGGCCGCAGCCGGGCCTGGGCATCTCTACGCAGCCGCGGGGCTCTGGTCGGTGCTGCTGACGCTGCAATGCGTGGCCGCATCGGCCTACTATCTGATGTCGGCCTGGCGCGCGAACAGCACGCATTTCTGGCCCATGGCCGCGCTGCTGGCGGTGATGGCGGCATCGCTGACGGTGGGCTTCGCGACCCAGTTGCTGCCCCTGGACGCGCGCATCGGCTATGTGGCCGAGCTGCTGCCGGCGCTGGGCTTCCTGGCCTTCGGCCTGTTGCTGGTGCAGCAGTACGGGCGGGCCTTCCTGTCGGCCGAGCAGACCCGGGCCGAGCTGGAGGTGCGCATACGCGAAGCCACCGCCCAGATCGAGCGCAACTTCACCCAGTTGTCGGAGCTGAAGGTCGAGCAGGTCACCGACCGCGAGCGCAAGCGCATTGCCGCCGATCTGCACGACGACCTGGGCGCCAAGCTGCTGACCATCGTGCACACCAGCGAGAGCGAGCGCATCAGCACCCTGGCGCGCGAGGCGCTGGAAGAGATGCGCCTGTCGGTGCGCGGCCTCACCGGCAAGCCGGTCAAGCTGCTCGACGCGCTGGGCGACTGGCGCGCCGAGGTGGTGTCGCGCCTGGCTCAGTCGGGCGTGCAGGGCGAATGGAGCGCCCCACATGACGACGATGTGCCGCAGACCCTGTCCTCGCGCGCCTATGTGCAGACCACCCGCATATTGCGCGAGGCGGTGAGCAACATCATCAAGCACAGCGAGGCGTCGCAGTGCTCGGTGCGCTGCACCCTCGACCAGGGCGACTTCCAGCTGATCATCCAGGACAACGGCAAGGGCATACCCACCGAACTCGACGGCCGCCTGGACAAGGGCCATGGCATGGCCAGCATGAAGGGCCGCGCCAAGCAGCTGCAAGGGCAGTGCCTGGTCGAATCGGGACCAGGCTACGGAACCGTGATACGCCTCACGTTGCCGCTGGAACGGCACACCACAGCCGGCTGAGCCACTGCTAGTATCGAATGAAGCGTCGTCTTGACGCCCTAGATGGACCGCTCCCGATGAACAACATCCTGCTGCTCGAAGACCTGCCCGAGATCCGCGCCTGGCTCAAGAGCCTGGTGATGCAGGTGTTCCCCAACGCCCGCATCACTGAATGCTCGCGCGTGCAGGACGCCCTGCACCAGGTGCAGATCCTGCGCTTCGACCTGGCCCTGCTCGACCTGGGCCTGCCCGACGGCAGCGGCACCGACGTGGTGGCGCGGCTGCGTGATCTGCAGCCCGAAGCGCTGTCGGTGGTGGTGACCATCCATGACGACGACGAGCATCTGTTCCCGGCGCTGCAGGCCGGCGCCTATGGCTACATCCTGAAAGAACAATCGCGTGAATTGATCACCGAGCAGCTGCAGCGCATCGCCCAGGGCGAGCCGCCGCTGTCGCCGTCGATCGCCCGCAAGGTGATCAAGTATTTCGCCAGCCAGGCCAAGCCCCAGGCCAATGCGATGCCCGAGGTGTCGCTGACCGAACGCGAGAGCGAGGTGCTGCTGCGCGTGGCCAAGGGCTTCACGCTGCCCGAGATCGGCGTGCAGCTGGGCCTCTCGCGCCACACCATCGCCGACTATGTCAAGCAGATCTACCGCAAGCTCAACGTGAGCTCTCGCGCCGAGGCCGCGCTCGAAGCGCAGCGGCTGGGGCTGTTCCGTCGGTAATACACAATCGTCCGCATGATCGGACGGCTCACAGGTTTGCTGGCGGAGAAATCCCCGCCCCAGGTGCTCATCGATGTCAACGGCGTCGGCTACGAGGTCGACGTGCCGATGAGCAGCTTTTACAACCTGCCCGGCCTGGGCGAGCGGGTCATGCTGCTGACGCATTTCATCGTGCGCGAGGACGCGCAGCTGCTGTTCGGCTTCCTCACCGCGCAGGAGCGCGCGGTGTTCCGTCAGCTGATCAAGATCTCGGGTATCGGCCCGCGCATGGCGCTGGGCCTGTTGTCGGGCCTGTCGGTGGCCGAGCTGACCCAGGCCGTGACCCAGCAGCAGGCCGGCCGCCTGGTCAAGGTGCCGGGCATCGGCAAGAAGACCGCCGAACGCCTGCTGCTCGAACTCAAGGGCAAGCTCGGCCCCGACCTGGGGCTGCCGGGCGCGGCGGTGGTCAGCGATGCCCAGGCCGACATCGTGCAGGCCCTGGTGGCACTGGGCTACAGCGAGCGCGACGCGGCCGCCGCCCTCAAGGCCCTGCCGCCCGATGTGGGTGTGAGTGACGGCATCAAGCTGGCGCTGAAGTCGCTGTCGCGCTGAAATTTCGCGTGCAGGGCCCGGCCCGCAGCGGCCCGCCGCGTGGACAATGCGCTGTATGGGCATACAGACCGACGACTTCAACGACGCGTCCCCCGGCCCGCGGGTGCTGAGCGCGGCGCGCCAGTCGCCCCAGGAAGAAGCGCTGGAGCGCGCCCTGCGCCCCAAGCTGCTGGCCGACTACATCGGCCAAGCCAAGGCGCGCGAGCAGCTGGAGATCTTCATCGGCGCGGCGCGCAAGCGCGAAGAGGCGCTCGACCATGTGCTGCTGTTCGGCCCGCCCGGCCTGGGCAAGACCACGCTCAGCCACATCATCGCCGCCGAGCTGGGCGTCAACCTGCGTCAGACCAGCGGCCCGGTACTGGAGAAGCCCAAGGACCTGGCCGCGCTCTTGACCAATCTCGAGAAGAACGATGTGCTGTTCATCGACGAGATCCACCGCCTGAGCCCGGTGGTCGAAGAGATCCTCTACCCCGCGCTGGAGGACTACCAGATCGACATCATGATCGGCGACGGCCCGTCGGCGCGCTCGATCAAGCTCGACCTGCAGCCCTTCACGCTGGTGGGCGCCACCACCCGCGCCGGCATGCTGACCAACCCGCTGCGCGACCGCTTCGGCATCGTCGCCCGGCTGGAGTTCTACACCGCGGCCGAGCTGGGCACCATCGTGCACCGGTCGGCCGGGCTGCTGAAGGTGCCGATCGATGCCGAGGGCGCCTTCGAGATCGCCCGCCGCTCACGCGGCACCCCGCGCATCGCCAACCGCCTGCTGCGCCGGGTGCGCGACTATGCCGAGGTCAAGGCCGACGGCAGCATCACCCGCCCCATCGCCGACAAGGCGCTGGTGATGCTGGATGTGGATGCCGAGGGTTTTGACCTGATGGACCGCAAGATGCTGGAGGCGGTGATCCACCGCTTCGACGGCGGCCCGGTGGGGCTGGACAACGTGGCCGCGGCCATCGGCGAGGAGCCGGGCACCATCGAGGACGTGATCGAGCCCTTCCTGATCATGCAGGGCTTTCTGCAGCGCACCCCGCGCGGACGCATCGCCACGCTGGCGGCCTACCGGCACCTGGGCGTGGCGCCGCCCACCGCAGCAGGCAACGGTGGCTTGTTCGGCGACAGCTGAATCTGTCGCCTTCGGGCTCAAGGCAGCCTTCCGGAGGGGCTGCTTCAGGGCACTGGGCCGAATGCACTTGAACGGGCGGAGCGAGGCCAAGGCCGCCGGGTGACCGGCTGACTCCGTGCCATTGGCCAGAGGCCAATGGCGTTCGCCAGGCACAAACAGTCCACTGGACTGTTTGTGTCCGGGCTCACTCCCCCGCCGCCGGCAAAGGCGCCGACGG
>JANNZD010000447.1:0-12288 GCA_031410435.1 Betaproteobacteria bacterium
CAGCGAGACCAGCGCGGCCAGGTCGGCCTTGTGGGCCCGCAGCACCTCCCCCAGGCGTCGGACCAGGCCGCCGCGCTGCGGCGCCGGCACCTCGCGCCACTGCACAAAGGCCGCCTGGGCCCGCCCGATGGCGGCCTGCACCTGCGCCGGGCTGGTGGCATGCACCTGGCCCATCAGGGCACCGTCCACTGGCGACCGCGCCGGCAGGGTGCCGCCGCTGTAGCGGGCGGCGGGCAGGCCCAGGCGCTGCAGCAAGGCCTGGGCATGTTCAGGGGTGGGCATGGGCATGACGTTGTTCATGGGGTGGATGATGCCGCCGCTCAGGCAATGCTTTCGACCTGGCGGCTTTGCTGGTAGGCCCGGCCGAAGCGGTTGGCCAGGAAATCGGGCAAGGCCAGCTGCTCCTGGCGCAAGAAGCCGCGCTGCGGCAGCCGGCCCTCGCGGAACAGATCCAGCGCCGCGCAGATCCCCGCAGCGGTGGTGATCTGGATCGCCGACAGCGGCGCGGCGGCGTCGCGCTCGGCAAAGATCTTGCGCGCAAACACCTCCTGCAACAGCACCCCGTTCTTGAGGCCGCTGACCGTGACGAAGACCAGCACCACGTCCTGCATGGTGGCCGGCATGCTCTTGCGCATGATGTCCTTGAGCAGGGCGGTGTCGCGGGCCAAGCCCAGGTCGTCGAGCAGGAACTTCATCAGGCGCTGGTGGCCGGGGTAGCGCACCGTCTTGTAGTCGAGATTGCGCACCTTGCCGGCCCAGGTGTCGCACAGCGTGCCCAGGCCGCCCGAGGTGTTGAAGGCCTCGTACTCGGTGCCGTCGAGGCTGAAATGCTCCAGGCCCTCCAGCGGCAGGGCCGAGATCAACTGGCCGCCGTGGATCGCCTCGCAGGGGTGGCAATACTCGTTGATCAGGCCGTCCACCGACCAGGTCAGGTTGTATTTGAGCTGGTTGGTCGGGAATGCCGGCAGCGCGCCCACCCGCATCTGAACGTCGCGCACCTCGTCGAACTGACGCGCCAGGTGGTGGGCCACGATGCCGATGAAGCCCGGTGCCAGCCCGCATTGGGGCATGAAGGCGGTGCGCGCGTCGGCGGCCATGGCCTGGATCGCCTTGGTCGCGGCCACGTCCTCGGTCAGGTCGAAGTAATGGCAGCCGGCCTCCAGCGCCAGCGTGGCGGCGCGGATGGCCAGGTGGTAGGGCAGCGCATTGACCACCGCCTGCTGGCCCTGCAGCCGGGCGGCCAGGGCGCTGCGGTCGTCGCTGTCGATGGTGGCCGTGGCGATGCCCGCGCGTGCCAGTGCCTGCAGGCTGCGCACGCTCTGGTCGATCACGGTGACCTGGTAGTCGCCACAGCCGTGCAGCAGGCGGGCGATGGTCTGGCCGATATGGCCGGCACCGAGCAGGGCGATCTTCATGGCAGGCTTTCGGCTTGGGGGGTGAGGCAGACGGGCTTGTGCTGCCGCCTGCGGGTCACTGTAAGGACGCTGCGAGTCAAAAGAAAGCACCATTCCGCCGAATTTGATGCTGATTTCGACGAAACGTCAGGCAACATCGCCGATTTCAACTTCTGCTGCTGCGATGAGCCTGGCCTTGGACGATCTGGACCGCCGTTTGATCGCCTTGCTGCAGGCCAATGCGCGGGCGCCCACCGCCACGCTGGCCAGGCGCCTGGGGGTGGCCCGCACCACCGTGGTCTCGCGCCTGGCGCGGCTGGAAGCCGGCGCCGTGATCGTGGGCTACACGGTGCGCCTGGCGGCCACCGAGGGTGAGCAGGGCGTGCAGGCCTTTGTCAGCCTGTCGGTCAGCCCCAAGCAGGCGCGCGGCGTGATCGAGCGCCTGAGTCTGCTGCCCGAGCTGCGCCAGCTCGGCGCGGTGAGCGGTGAATTCGACTACCTGGCGGTGCTGCGTGCGCCCAGCACCCAACGCCTGGACGCCCTGCTCGACCAGATCGGCGCGATCGACGGTGTGCTGCGCACCACCACCTCGGTGCTGCTGGCGATGCGCCTGGACCGCATGGCGTGACGCCTGCCGAACGCCAGCGGTCTCCGCGCCGGTGCAGCGAGGCCGCGCCGCCGCTGTAGGACATGCCCTACGCTGGGTTGTGACATATGCACGGTTCTGTCCATGCACGAGTTCACGAAAGTTCCCGGTCCGTGTTCCTTACGCTTGTTGACATGCAGTCATGGCCCCGCGTACCGCAAGGGCACTGCCAACGGAGATGTAGACATGCTGGACTATCAAGACCTGCCGCGCGCCCAGACCGTCGAGCTCTTGGCCAAGCTCGGCGCCGTACCGTCTTTGCCTGGCATGGCCGCCATGCCGCGCCCGCGCAGCTATGCCGGACCCGAGCGCCGCTGCGCCGCCACGCCGCAGGCACGCCGCATGGCGCAGATGCTCGACACCCTGGACTACGGCATGTTGCTGCTGTCCGACACTGGCCAGGTGGTACAGGTCAACAAGGCCGCGCGCCGCGATCTGGATGACGACCACCCGCTGCAGATGGATGGCAACAACCTGCTGGCACGCCACGCACAAGACGCCGGGCCGCTGCGCGACGCCCTGGCGGGGGCGGCCGAGCGCGGCCTGCGCCGCCTGATGCAACTGGGCGAGGGCCGCGGCCGGATCAGCGTGGCCGTGGTGCCCTTGCCGGCCCAGGGCGCCGATGAGCGCCCCGGCGTGGCCGTGCTGCTGGGCAAGCGCCAGGTGTGCGAGGAATTGACGGTGGATTGGTACGCCCGCAGCCATGGCCTGACGATGGCCGAGACGGCGGTCATCAAGGGGCTGTGCGCCGATTTCACACCCCAGCAGATCGCCGTGCGCCAGGGCGTGGGCCTGGCCACCATCCGTACCCAGATCGGCAGCATCCGCAGCAAGACCGGTGCCAGCAGCATCCGCGCCCTGGTGCGCCAGGTGGCCTTGCTGCCGCCGCTGGTGAGCGCGCTGCAGGGCCTGACAGGCGCGGGCCTGGGCGACGCCGCAGCCGGCGGGCGCAGCGGCCGAGGGCGCCGGCTCGACGCCTGATCGGGCCGCTCGACCAGCGGCCTTGGGGCGGGGTGCCGCTATGTCACGCCGGCGCCAAGGCCCGGCGTGGCGGCCGGTTAGCATGCGAGTTTGCGGTCTTTTGGCCCTGCAGGCCCGCTGCCCATGTCCAGCACCACCCACACTGCCGCCCCCAACGCCACCCTCAGCGCCGCCCCGGCTGCCCTGGCCGGCATGTCCGAGGCCCTGACCGTGCTGTCCGGCCGGGGCGAAATCCGGCGCTACCGCAAGGGCACCCTGCTGATCGAGGAGGGTGATGTCGGTGACACCATCTACATCATCCTGGTGGGCCGGATGCGGGTGTTCAGCGCCGGCGACAACGAGCGCGAGGTCACCTACGGCGTCTACGGCCCGGGCGAATACATCGGCGAGATGAGCCTGGACGGCGGGCCCCGCTCGGCCAGCGTGATCACCATCGAGCCCTGCCTGTGTGCGGTGGTCACCCGGCGCACGCTGGAGGCCTTCATCGCCGAGCGGCCCGGCTTCGCCTTTGAACTGCTGGCCAAGGTGATCCGCCGGGTGCGCTCATCCACCCACAGCGTGCGCCAGCTGGCGCTCAACGATGTGTATGGCCGGCTGCGCCTGCTGTTGGGTGCGCTGGCCCTGCCGCCGGTCGAAGGCGCGCTGCCGCGCATCGAGCGGCTGACCCACCAGGAGATGGCCAACCGCATCGGCTGCTCGCGCGAGATGGTGAGCCGGCTGATGAAGGACCTGGAACGTGGCGGCTATGTGATGGCCGAGAACGGCCACTATGTGCTGGCCAAGGCCATGCCGCACCGCTGGTGAGGCGCTCGCCCCGGCTCAGGTCCGGCCGGGCGGGCCGAAGTTGCGGTCGGGCTTGGCGGCCCGTGCGTAGTCGGGCGCCACGCGGGCCAGCCGCGCCTCGATCTCGCGGATGCGGCTGTCGCCCGACGGGTGGGTGCTCAGCCATTCGGGCGGCGCACCGCGGTTGGCGGCCATCATCTTCTTCCACAAGCTGACGCCGGCATCGGGCCGGTAGCCAGCGCGGGCCGCCAGCAGCAGGCCCAGCGCGTCGGCCTCGGATTCGTCATCGCGCGAGAAGCGCAGCGTCAGCAGCTGGCTGCCCATGTCGGCGGCGGTGCGGCCCACATTGCCCAGCCCGAAGAGTGCAGCGCCCAGCTCGATCGCGCCGCGGGTGACCATGGTCTTGCCCATGCGTTCGCGCGCATGTTCCAGCAGCGCATGGGCCACCTCATGGCCCATGATCATGGCTACTTCATCGTCGTCCAGGCGCAGCTTGCGCAGGATGCCGTCATAGAAGCAGATCTTGCCGCCTGGCATGCAGAAGGCATTGAGCTCGCCGGTGCCGATCAGGTTCACCGACCAACGCCATTGCTGGGCGCGTGGGTTGCAGGTGCTGGCGAAGGGGATGATGCGCGCGGCGATGTAACGCAGGCGCTGCACCTGGTCGTTGTCGGGCGGGGCCAGGGCCTGGCGGGCCTGGGCTTGTTGCAGCATCTGGCGGTATTGCTGGCCGGCGGCCTGTTCCACCTGGTCGGCCGACACCGCCTTGGTGAAGGCCGAAAGCCTGCATTCCTCCTCTTGGGCCTGGGCCGGGCCGGCGGCCCCGCCCAGTGCCAGCCATGCCGCGCCGCCCAGCAGGCCGCCGCCCAGCCGGCGTCGGCCGTGCAACAGGCACTGGCAGGCGCCGGGCGGGCCGGCCACGGGGGTTGCATCAGGGTGGCCGGTCTCTGGGCGGTGGGAGAGGGTCATGGCGGTGGCGCTAAGGGATGGCAATGCCTGGATATTGCGCCAGTTTGTCAATCGTCAAGCGGCAGGCCGCGTACCACTTCCAGCCGCTGCACCGCCGAGCGCATCACCCACAGCAAGCCCAGGGCTGGCAGGGCCAGCACGGTGGAGACGATGAAAAAGGCCGGCCAGCCTATCGACTCGGCCAGCACCCCGGCCAGCGGCCCGACCCAGACCCTGCCCACCGACGCAAAGGCGCTGAGCATTGCAAACTGGGTGGCGGTGAAGCGCTGCTGTGTCAGCCCCATCAAAAAAGCCAGGAAGGCGGCCGTGCCCATGCCGCCGGACAGGTTCTCGAAGGCGATCACCATCAGCAGGCCGCCGTCCACCGGGGTGGCCTGGGTCAGCGCCACGATGCCCCAGTCGAAGGCCGGCAGGGTCAGGCCGGGCAGGCTGCCCTTGCCATTCAAGGCCAGCCACCAGAAGCCCAGGTTGCTCACCGCCTGCAGCACGCCGAACAGCATCAGCGCCCGCCACAGGCCCAGGCGCAGCATCAGCAGGCCACCCAGCAGGGCTCCGCCCAGGGTCAGCCACAGGCCGATGATCTTGTTGACCACGCCCACTTCGGCCGAGGCAAAGGCCATGGCCTTGAGCAGAAAGGGCGTCATCAAGGCGCCGGCAAAGGCGTCGCCCAATTTGTAGAACACGATGAACAGCAGGAACATCACCGCCCCGGGCTGGGCAAAGTAGCTGCGCAGGCCGCTCAACAGGGTTTCAAAGCGCGCGCGCCGGGCCGCCCAGGCCGCCAGTGGCAGCGTGAAGGCCATGCCCATCAGCAGGGCCAGCAGGTCGATCCAGCGCGCCTGCAAGGCCGGGGCCAGGCTGCCGGCCGCCAGCCAGCGGCCCAGCAGGGCCCGCGCCAGCGGCGTGAAGGCGTGCAGTGTGGCCAGGTAGCCCACCGCCACGGCGGCGAGCACGGCCACAAAGCCCAGCAGATCGTTGCGGGCGCTGCCGGCCGGCGTGGCTGCCGGGTCGAGCGCCAGCGCGGGCAGGCGCGGCAGGGCCAGCGCCGACAGCAGCGCCGCGCCGGCCATCAGCCCGGCCATCAGGCGGTAGACCTGGGGCCAGGTCCAGCCACTGCCCTGCACCGGGTCGGTCCAGATCAGGGCCACCCCGCCCGAGACGATCATCGCCAGCCGGTAGCCCAGCACGTTCAGCGAGGCGCCCAGGCCGCGCTGGCTGGGTTGCAGCACGTCCGTGCGGTAGGCGTCGATCACCACGTCCTGCGAGGCCGACACAAAGGCCACCACCACCGCCAGCAGCGCAAACACCTGCAGCGCCCCTTCGGGCGGGGTGCCGGCCAGGGCCCACAGGGTGGCGGCCAATGCCAGCTGGGTCAGCACCAGCCAGCCGCGGCGCCGGCCCAAGGCGGGCCACAGCTCGAAGCGGTCCATCAGCGGCGCCCACAGGAACTTGAAGGTATAGGGCAGGCCCACCAGGCTGAGGAAACCGATGGTGGCGATGTCCACCCCCGCGGTGCTGAGCCAGGCCTGCAGGGCCTGGCCGGTGAGGGCCAGGGGCAGACCCGAGGCAAAGCCGAGCAGGGCCACCACGAACAAGGCATAGGCGCCGGCCGGGCGGGGCGGGGCGGGCGGGGCGGCGGGGGGCAGAGGGGTCAAGGCGGCAGGCTCGGGCGGGCAGACAAGGCGGGGTGGCGTCGAGGGCCAGGAGCGGATTCTGCGGGCAGGCGACGCTGGGCCTCAGAATCGGCCCATGCCCCGAAAGAATCCCCTGGGTGCCTGGGCCCGGCTGGTGGGGCGCAATCTGGCACTGATGCAGCGCAATGTGAAGCAGGCCGAGCGACTGGCCAAGCTGGCCAGGACGGCCGCCAAGGCCGGCAAGGCCGCGGCCCGGGCCGTCGCCGGCACGCCGGCCAAGACCGGCAAAGCCGTGCGTCGGCAGGCCGCGCCGGCCCGGCTTGCCGCCCCGGCCACCGCCGCAGGCCGCAGCAGCCCCGGCGTGGCCCTGGGCCCGGCGGGTGCACGGCGCTTCTGCGTGTTCCGCCCGGCCGGCATCCAGCGCGGTGAGCGCCTGCCCTTGCTGGTGATGCTGCATGGCTGCCAGCAGAACGCGGCCGGTTTTGCGCTGTGCGCCCGCATGAATGCGGTGGCCACCCGCGAGCGCTTCATCGTGCTCTACCCCGACCAGGACCGCCTGGCCAATGCCCAGGGTTGCTGGAACTGGTTCAGCACCCGCCACGGGCGTGCGGCCGGCGAGGCCGCGCTGATCCTGCAGGCGATCAGCCAGGTCTGCCTGCTGCATCCGGTGGAACCGTCGCGGATCGCGGTGGCCGGCCTGTCAGCCGGCGCCAGCATGGCCGCGCTGCTGGCCAGCCTGCATCCGCAGACTTTCAAGGCGGTGGTGATGCACTCGGGCATCCCACCGGGCACCGCCGACTCGGGCCTGACGGCGCTGGGTGCGATGCGCGGGCGGCGCCGCACCCGGCCGCTGGACGCCAGCGCCGAGGCCATGGCCGCCGACTGGCCGGCCCTGCTGGTGATCCACGGCAGCGCCGATGGCGTGGTGGCGCCGGCCAATGGCCAGGCGGCGGTGCAGGCCTGGGCCGATGCGGCCGGGGCCCGCGCCAGCGCAGCGCGCACGGTGCAGCGCGGCCAGCGTTACCCGGTGATCCTGACCGACTACCGCTGCCGGGGCCGCACCGTGGCCACGTTGGCGCTGGTGCAGGGTCTGGGCCATGCCTGGAGCGGCGGCGCTGCGGGCCAGGCCTTTGCCGACCCGCGCGGCCCGGATGCATCGCGCATGGTGTGGGCCTTCGCGCAGCGCCAGTTCGGCAAGCCGGAGGGTTGAGCCAGCCGCGCCCGGGCTGGTACAACCGGGGCCGACGCAGCCCCATCCCAAACCCGGCGCACACCCCATGGCGATCACCGTTCCCTTTGACCTGGCCTACGAATTCGAGGTCCACGCCCCCTATGCCGAGGTCTTCTCGGTGCTGGCCGATGTGCCCGGCTCGGCCAGCCATTTTCCCAAGTTGCAACGGCTGGTCGACCTGGGTGACGGGGTCTACCGCTGGGAGATGGAGAAAGTGGGCACCGACGCCGTCCATATCCAGACCATCTACGCCTCGCGCTACCTGGCCGACAAGAAGAAGGGCCGCGTGGTCTGGACCCCGGTGGCCGGCCAGGGCAATGCGTTGGTGGGCGGCAGCTGGGCCATCAGCAACAAGAAGACCTACACCCACCTGGTGCTGCGCATCGAGGGCGAACTGCACCTGCCCCTGCCGGCGCTGATGACGGCCCTGGTGACCCCGCTGGTGATCAGCGAGTACGAGAAGCTGGTGGAGCAGTACATCGACCGCCTGATCCAGCGCTTTGGCGGCGAGCATCTGTGAAGCGCGGTGGCCTTGCGTTGGCGCAAGGCCACCGGATTGGAGCCGGCCTCGCGGGGCCGATGTCCCCCTGGTGACCGACGCTCGCTGGCCGCGTCGCTACCGTGCGGTCACGCTGGGCGGGCCTGGGGCCCGCAGGCATCCTGCCAAGCTCAGCGGCAGGCCACAGACACCAGGACCCCCGATGAACTTCGACCACACCCCCAAGGTGCAGGCGCTGCAGGCCCGCCTGTGGGCCTTCATGCACCAGCATGTGCTGCCGCGCGAGGCCGAGTACCACGACGAACTGGACGGCTACCGCGCCGCCGGCAACCCCTGGCAGCCCAGCCAGGTGATCGAGTCGCTGAAACCGCTGGCGCGCGAGGCCGGGCTGTGGAACCTGTTCCTGCCCGAGTCCGAGCGCGGCGCCGGCCTGAGCAACCTGGAATACGCGCCGCTGGCCGAGATCATGGGCAGCGTGCCCTTCAGCAGCGAGGTCTTCAACTGCTCGGCGCCCGACACCGGCAATATGGAGACCATCGAGCGCTACGGCAAGCCCGAGCACAAGGCACAGTGGCTGGCCCCGCTGCTGCGCGGCGAGATCCGCTCGGCCTTCCTGATGACCGAGCCGGCGGTGGCCAGCAGCGACGCCACCAACATCGAGACCTCGATCCAGCGCGACGGCGACGACTACCTGATCAACGGCCGCAAGTGGTGGTCCTCGGGCGCCGGTGACCCGCGCTGCCAGATCCTGATCGTGATGGGCAAGACCGATTTTGACGCGCCGCGCCACAGCCAGCAGTCGATGGTGCTGGTGCCGATGGCCACGCCGGGCGTCAAGGTGCTGCGCCCCTTGAAGGTCTTCGGCCGCGACGACGCGCCGCATGGCCACATGGAGGTCGACCTGAAGGACGTGCGCGTGCCGGTCGGCAATGTGCTGCTGGGCGAAGGGCGCGGCTTCGAGATCGCGCAGGGCCGCCTCGGGCCGGGGCGCATCCACCACTGCATGCGGCTGATCGGCATGGCCGAACGCGCGCTGGCCATGACCTGCCAGCGCCTGGACGAACGGGTGGCCTTCGGCCGCGAGATCTCCAAGCAGGGCGTGTGGCACGAACGCATCGCCGACGCGCGCTGCAAGATCGACATGGCGCGCCTGCTGACGCTGAAGGCCGCGCACCGCATGGACACCGTGGGCAACAAGATCGCCAAGGCCGAGATCGCGATGATCAAGGTGGTGGCGCCGACGATGGCCTGCGAGGTCATCGACATGGCCATCCAGGCGCACGGCGGCGGCGGGGTGTCTGACGATTTCGTGCTGGCCAAGCTCTACGCCAGCGCCCGCACGCTGCGCCTGGCCGACGGGCCCGACGAGGTGCACCGCGCCTCGCTGGCCAAGCTGGAACTGGGCCAGCAGCGCGCACAGCGCACGGGCATGGCGGCGCCGGAAGTCGGCATGCCCATCACGCGGGGTTGCTGAGGTGGACAGCGACCGCGTGCGCCTCACGCTGAACGCACACGGCGTGGCCGATGTGGCGCTGGCGCGCGGCGACAAGATGAACGCGCTGGACCCGGCGATGTTCGCCGCGCTGCTGGCGGTCATCGAGCAGTTGAAAGCGACACCGGGCCTGCGCGCCGTGGTGCTGCACGGCGAAGGCCGGGCCTTCTGCGCGGGGCTGGACATGGCCAGCTTTGCGGCGTTGGCGGCGGCTGGCGGCGGCAGCCCGGTGAACGACCTGGGCCCGCGCACCCACGGCATCGCCAACGGCCCGCAGCAGATCGCCCTGGGCTGGCGCACGCTGGCCGTGCCGGTGATCGCAGCCGTGCAGGGCGCGGCCTTCGGCGGTGGCCTGCAACTGGCGCTGGGCGCCGACATCCGCCTGCTGGGGCCCGACGCGCAGATGAGCGTGATGGAAATCAAGTGGGGCCTGGTGCCCGACATGGCCGGCATGGTGTTGATGCGCGGCCTGCTGCGCGACGACGTGCTGCGCGAGCTGTGCTTCAGCGGCCGCGTGCTGGGTGCTGCTGAAGCGGTGCAGGTCGGCCTGGGCACGCGCCTGTGCGCCGACCCGTTGGCCGAGGCCCACGCACTGGCGCTGGCCATCGCGCAGCGCAGCCCGAGTGCGGTGCAGGCCGGCAAGCGCCTGCTGAACCTGGCGGCACACACGCTGGACGCGCAGGCCGCCGCGCTGTTGCAGGCCGAAAGCGACGAGCAGATTGCGCTGATGGCCGGCCCACATCAACGCGAAGCCGTGCGCGCCAACCTCGAAAAACGCGCACCGCGTTTCGAAGACTGAATTTCGACGAAGGACACCGACCGCATGAACCGCTTCCTTGCCCACACCGGCGCCCGCTACCCCATCGTGCAAGCGCCTATGGGCTGGATCGCCCGCAGCCAGCTGGCCGGCGCCGTGTCGCGCGCCGGCGGCCTGGGTGTCATCGAAACCTCGTCGGGCGAAAGCGCGAACTGCCAGCGCGAGATCGCCACCATGCTGGCCAGCGGTTTGCCTTTCGGCGTGAACCTGCCGATCCGCTTCCTGAAAGACGACGCCATGCTGCGTTTTGTGTGCGAATCGGGCATCCGCTTCGTCACCACGTCGGCCGGCAGCCCGGCCAAGTTCATCGCGCCGCTGAAGGCCGCCGGCATCGTGGTCTATCACGCGGTGCCCACGCTGGACACCGCGCTGAAGTGCGTCGATGCCGGCGTCGACGGCCTGGTCGTCGAAGGCAGCGAAGGCGGCGGCTTCAAGAACCCGGAAGAGGTGAGCACGCTGGTGCTGCTGCAGGCCATCCGCGAACGCGTGGACGTGCCGCTGGTGGCGGCCGGCGGCATCGTGGACGGGCGCGGCATGGCGGCGGCTTTCGCGTTGGGCGCCGAGGCCATCCAGATGGGCACGCGCTTCGTGGCCAGCGCGGAAAGCCCGGTCCACGCCAACTTCAAAAACGCCATCGTTGGCGCAGAAGCCACCGGCACCTGGATGCTCAACAAGAAGGCCACACCCTGCATCCGCGCGCTGAAGAGCCAGCGCACGGCGGCCATCCATGAAGCGGGGCTGATGCCGGCCGACACCTTCGCCGGCATCCAGCAGGTCTATTTCGGCGGCGACATGGAAGCTGCGCCGGCACTGGCCGGGCAGTCGGCCGGGCTGATCCACGGCGTGCTGACGGTGCAGCAGATCATCGACGAGACGGTGGCGCAGTTCCACGCCATCGCCGCGCGCCTGGGCGCGATGGCAGCGGGCTCGACCTTCGGCTGAGCCCGCGCAGCCCAGCGCCAGATAAAACCCGCGTCGGGTCAACGGGCATGGCCCGGCGCCGTTATGAGGCTGTCCGCCTGCGCTTCACCGCCTGGGCGGCGTGCTCTCCGCTACCACCACACTGAGGAACGTCCATGATCAAGAAACTGCTCGCCATCTGCTTGTCGCTGTTCGCCGCCATGGCGTTCGCGGCCGTCGACGTCAACAAAGCCTCGCAGGCCGATCTCGACAGCGTCAAGGGCATAGGCCCGGCCATCGCCGGCAAGATCACGGCCGAGCGCGCCAAGGGCAACTTCAAGGATTGGGCCGACTTCATCGAACGCGTCAAGGGCGTGGGCGAAGGCAATGCCGCCAAGTTCTCGGCCGAAGGCCTGACGGTCAACGGCGCCACCTTCAACGGCGTGGCCGCCAAGCCGGCCGTTGCACAGCCCGTCAAGAAGGACCTGACGCCGATGCCCGCCACCAAGGTTGAAGCCAAAGCCGCTGCCCCCGTTGCTGCTGCCGCTGCCAAGCCCGCCGAGATGAGCGCCGCCGACAAGAAGGCTGCTGCCGCCAAGGAAAAGGCTGACAAGAAAGCCGCCGCCGAAAAGGAAAAGGCCGACAAGAAGGCAGCCAAGGCCGCCGCCGCTGAAGAAGCCAAGAAGGCCAAGGCCGACAAGGCTGCCGCTGCGAAAGACGCCAAGGCCACGAAGGACAGCAAGGCCGCCGCCCCGGCTGCCAGTGCCGCTGCCAAGAAGTAAGACCCGAAGGCAGCGGGCCGCACGGCCTGCAGCACTCGCGACGCCCCGCCCTGTGCGGGGCGTTTTGTTTGCGGCGCCGCGCTTAAAGTTGCGGGTTGCCCTGCGGCCGAAACACCGAACCCACCATGCTGATCACCATCGCCCCGGGCGTGCGCCTTTA
>JANNZD010000448.1:0-4110 GCA_031410435.1 Betaproteobacteria bacterium
CCCACCCGTCACCGCACCCGCTACCCAACCCGCGCCATGCGGCACGGGTGCCGCCGCAGATCGGCGCCGATGCGCTGAACCGGGTGCGCAATGCCGCCTACCAGCTGCCCCAGGTGGTGGCGCCGGGCGACATGCCGTCCGACCTGGTGCCCGAGCATGCGGCCGATGGCGACGAGCGCATGGACCGCCTGGGCCTGGTGCTGCTGCAAAAAGGCGTGCCCGGCCAGCGCCCCAGCCGCTGGATCGCGCCCGGCCTGATCGAGGAGGCTCTGCGCCACCTGGACGCGCTGGGCAGCGGCCCCAAGCTGCGCGCGCTGATGACCGAGCGCGCCGGCGTGCTCGATGGCCTGGGCATCACCCGCGCCGGCCCCGACACCTGGGAGCGCAGCGCCACCCAGGTGCTGACACTGGCGCAGGATGACTGGCGCATCGAAGTCAGCCACCTCACCGCGTTGGACGCTGCGCCGGTGTGGCGCTATTTCCGTGATGGCGACAAGGCCGCGCTGGTGGCCATGCTGGTGCAGGTGCCGGCCTACCCGCACGCGGCCGAACTGCAGGCCGCGCTGGACGGCCTGGTCGAGCAGGCCGGCCACATCAACCCGGGCCGCATCGAGTCGCTGCTGCCCGGACTGCAGAGCGAATGCGCCACGCCGCAGCCGCTGGCCGGGCTGAAGGCGGCCTGCAACCGCGCGCTGGACCGCTGGGCCAACCGCGTCAATGAGCTGGACACCCTGGACGACCTGAACGTCGAACTGGCCTTCCAGGGCTATCCCGACAGCTTCAAGCTGGCGCGGCGGGCCCAGCGCAAGGTCACGCTCTTCGTCGGCCCGCCCAACAGCGGCAAGACCCACCAGGCCTTCGAGCGACTGGCCAGCGCCGAGCGAGGCGCCTACCTGGCCCCGCTGCGCCTGCTGGCGCTGGAGGGCCGGGATCGCCTGGTGGCCCGGGGCGTGCCGTGCAGCCTGCGCACCGGCGAGGAGAACGCGCCGATGGACGGCGCCCGGGTGGTCAGCAGCACCATCGAGATGATGGGCAGCAGCGAGCTGATCGACGTGGCGGTGATCGACGAAGCGCAGATGATCTTCGACCCGTGGCGCGGCTGGGCCTGGACCCAGGCCATCGTCGGCGCGCCGGCGCGCGAGCTGTTGATCATCTGCTCGGCCTATGCGGTGCCGGCCATCGAGAACCTGCTCGGCCTGTGCGGCGAGCGCTGCGAGGTGCGCCATTTCGAGCGTATGCAGCAGGTGCAATTGCTGCCGGCGGCGGTGCCGATTGCCAGTCTGAAGCTGGGTGACGCGGTGGTGGCCTTCAGCCGGCGCGACGTGCTGATGCTGCGCGACCAGGTGGCGGCCAACGGCAAGACGGTGAGCGTGATCTATGGCGCCTTGCCGCCCGAGGTGCGGCGGCGCGAGGCCGAGCGCTTCGCCACCGGCCAGACCGAGGTGCTGGTGGCCACCGACGCCATCGGCATGGGGCTGAACCTGCCGATCCGCCGGGTGCTGTTCTCCACCCTGACCAAGTTCGACGGCGTCGGTGACCGCACCCTGGACGAGAGCGAGGTGCACCAGATCGCCGGTCGGGCCGGACGCTTCGGCATCCATGAAGAAGGCTTTGCCGGGGTGCTGGCCGAGGCCGAGCCCACCGCCGCGCGCACCCTGCGCGACCTGCTGGCGCTGCAGCCGCGCGCGCCACGCCATTTCAAGGCGCCGGTGGCGCCCAACTGGTGGCATATCGACACCATCAGCAGCAAGCTGGGCAAGCGCAAGTTGCGCGATGTGCTGGCAGTGTTCGTCGAACAATTGGCGCTGGACAACGCCCACTTCGCGGTGGCCGAGCTGGCGCAGATGATCGAGATTGCCGGCCAGCTGGACGAGCGCGCCGCACCGCTTAGCCTGCGCGAGCGCTTTCTGTATGCCCAGGCGCCGGTGGACACCCGCACCGACCAGCTGATGCAGCAGTTTCTGGGCTGGACCGAGCGCCACGCCTGGGACGGCCAGGTCGGCGAGCCCGGCTTCCTGCATGACGTCGATGAGAACAGCCGGCTCGACCGCATGGAGCAGGCGCTGCGCGCCTGCACGCTGTGGTTGTGGCTGGACCAGCGTTTCCCCGGCGTCTTCGGTTTCGTCGACGAGGTGGTGACACTGCGTGAGCGCCTGAACGACGGCATCGCCGGCCAACTGCGCGCGCGCCGCCCGCTGTGGCAGGCGCGCCAGGGCCGGCCGGGCGGTGCGCGTGGCGGGCCACGTGGGGGCCAGAGCGGCGGGCCGCGCGGCGCCAGGCGCTGACGACGGCGGCGCAGTCTCGGCGCCGTGGCAGGCGTAAGCTGGCGATCCTGTGTCTCCTGCAGGAGATTGCGATGCCCGTCCTGACCGCCTTGCCTGCCCTGGCCCACCGCGTAGCGCTTTGGCTGGCCCTGCCGTTGATCCTTCAGCTGGCCGCTTGCGCCACGCCGCCGCCGCTGGCCGTGGCGCCGCTGCTGGACGACGCGCTGTTCACGCACCCGCCCCGCCCGGCCGAGGCCGATGCCGCGATGGCACTGGACGCGCCGATGCGGGCCTACCTGGCCGACCAGCTGGCCCACGGCGTGCTGCGCAAGGGCAAGGCACGCGCCCTGTCCGATGCGCTCTACCAGGGCCCGGGCGGCCTGAAGCTGGACTACGACAGCGCCACCACCCGCACCGCTGCGCAGGCCTTTGCTGCCCGCTCGGGCAATTGCCTGTCGCTGGTGCTGATGACGGCCGCGTTTGCGCGCGAGCTGGGGCTGGAGGTCACCTTCCAGCGCGCCCGCCTGGAGGACGGCTTCAGCCGGCTCGGTGACCTGACTCTGCGCAGCGACCATGTCAACCTGGTGCTGGCGCCGCGCAGCAGTGCGGCGGCCTGGCCGGTGACGACGGCCAGGCCCGATCCCAGCCGCCTGCAGATCGATTTTCTGCCCACGGCTGACCTGCAGGGTCTGCGCTCGGAGCCGATCAGCGAAGACACCTTGCTGGCGATGTTCATGAACAACCGCGCCGCCGAGGCCCTGGGCCGCGGCGAGCACAGCCAGGCCTATGCCTGGGCCCGCGAGGCGCTGCAGCGCGACGCCACTTTTCTGCCGGCGCTCAACACGCTGGGCGTGGTCTACCAGCGCGCCGGCCATCTGGCGGCGGCGGCCCAGGCCTATGAGGCCCTGCTGGCACGAGACCCGCGACAGGTGGCGACGATGTGGAACCAGGCCCAGGTGCGCCAGGCCCAGGGCCGCAGCGACGAGGCCAGGCTGTGGACCGATCGCCGGCTGGCGATCGAGCCGGCGGCGCCTTTCCAGTCGCTGCAACTGGCCGAGGCCGCCATGGCGCGCGCTGACTGGGCGGCGGCCCAGGATCTGCTGCAGCGCGAACGGCGCATCACCGGGGAGACGCATGAGTTGCACTTTGCGTTGGCCCTGCTGAGCCACCGGCTGGGCCAGGCTGGCCTGGCCCAGCGTGAGCTGCAGCGGGCGATGGACACCAGCCCCAGCGCTGTCTTGCAGGCGCGCTATGCCGGCAAGCTGGCCTGGTTGAAGGCCCAGGGCGCCCTGTAGCCGCCTCCTGCGGCCTGCAGGCGCGGGCTCAGCGGCTGTGCAGCGTTATGCGAGAAAGGGTGCCGGCGGGTCGGCCAGCGGCGCGTGCCGCAAGGCCACGCCCACGGCCAGGATGTCGACCATCAGCAACTGCAGGATGCGGCTGACCCTCGGCACCTGGGTGGTCGAGTCCTCGACATGGTTGGCCGCCAGCACCGTGTCGGCCGTGCGCGCCAGCGGGATCTGGCTTGCGGTGATGGCCACCACCACGGCTCCGCGCTGGCGGGCGATGCCGGCCACCACCCGCAGCGCGCGCAGGCGGCCGTCGCTGCTGATCACCACCGCCACATCGCCGGGCTTGAGCATATTCACCGCCAGGGTCTGCAGGCGCGGGTCGGTGTAGGCCGCGCTCGGGATACCGAAGCGCAGAAACATGTACTGCGCATCCAGCGCCACCCCGCCGTACTGGGCCACGGTGTAGAACTCCAGCAGCGTGTCGAAGCCGAGCTGCTGGCGCGTCTGCTCGATCGAGAACTCCCAGTGGTAGTTGGTCATGCGCACCTGGTCGCCCT
>JANNZD010000449.1:0-3556 GCA_031410435.1 Betaproteobacteria bacterium
AGCGGCACGCCCACTGGCCAGGCCAGGCCCAGCAGGCACAGGTACCAGAGCTCGCAGGTCAGCAGCATGGTGCGCGCCGGGCGCAGGCGCGCGCCGAGGGTGCTGATGGCGATGGACCCGACCAGCGCGCCGCCGGCAAAGCTGGCCACCAGCCAGCCCAGGCCCTGCTGGCTGAGCCCGAACACATCGCGCGCGATGTAAGGCATCAGCCCGCCGCTGAGCGGAAAGGCGCACAGGTTGACCAGCGCCGCCAGCATCATCGCGGCGCGCAGCGAGGGGGTGCGCCAGACATGTTGCAGGCCGTCCTTCAGATCGCGCCAAGGCGACGCCGTGTCGGCGGCGGCATGCGTCGGCGGCACGGCCGCAGCGGGCGTCGGCGGCGCGGCCGCGCCGCCGGACCGCATCGTCAGCAGCGCGCCCATCAGGTAGAGCACAGTGATCGCCACGTAGGCGCTGACCATGCCCAGACTGGCCATGAAGCCGGCACCGGCCAGCGCCCCGCCGATGCGCGCTGAATCCTGGGTGGTGCGCGAGATGCCCATCGCCGCCACCAGGTGGGCCGGCGGCACCGACGCGCTGACCAGCGCGGTGCGCATGCCGATGTCGGTGGGCTTGATCAGCCCGACCAGAAACGCCACCCCCAGCACCAGCCCCGGCTGCAGCCGGCCGGTGGCCGCCAGCCAGAGGATCACGCTGGCCAGCAGCGCATAGGCCAGGCGCATGCTGGCCAGCACCCGGCGCAGGCCCAGCCTGTCGCCCAGGGTGCCGAGCAGCGGCGACAGCAGCGTGCCGCCGTACATCAGCGCGCCGAACAGCGTGAGCAGCCCCACCGAGCCCGACTCCACCAGCACATACCAGCCCAGGATCAGGGTCTCCATCTCCAGGGCCCAGGCCGTGCCCAGGTCGGCCGGCCATTGGTAGCGGAAGCTGCGGGTGCGGAACGGCGCCAGCGCCGGCAGGCCTGGGCCCGGGCTCGGGCCTGGGCGTGTCGCGGCCTGCGGCGCGGCCTCAGGCCGGGAAGGCGCGCTCAAGCTCGTCCACCAGCGCCCCCACATGGGCCACCGCGGCCAGGATAGGCGCGGGTGTGCTCAGGTCTATGCCCGCCATCTGAAGCAGCGCCAGCGGCTTGCGCGTGCCGCCGGCCTTCAGCACCTGCAGCCAGCGCTGCACCGCAGGGGTGCCCTCGACGGCCACCTGGCCGGCCATCGCGGTGGCGGCCACCAGGCCCACCGAATAGGTGTAGGGGTAGAGCCCCATGTAGTAGTGGGGCTGGCGCATCCAGGTCAGGCGCGCGCCGTCATCGATCTCCAGCGTGTCGCCCCAGAAGCCGGCCAGGATCTGGCCCTTGCACTGGTTCAGCCCCTGCGCCGTCACCGCCTGCCCGGCTTCGGCCTGGGCGTAGAGGCGGTGCTGCAGCTCGGCCTCCAGCAGGTGGGTGACGAAGTTGTGGTGGTAGGTGCCCAGCACCTGCATGATCACGCTGCGGCGCATGCGCGGGTCGCCGCCCCGGGCCAGGATGTGCCGCGCCAGCAGCATCTCATGCATCGTTGACGGCGCCTCCACGAAGGGCATCGCCGGGCGCCGGTTGAAGTAGCCCTGGTGCTGCATCGCCAGGCTGAAGTGCGCGCCATGGCCCAGCTCGTGCGTCAGCACGAACACATTGCGCATGCTGTCGGCCCAGGTCATCAGGACATAGGGGTGCACGCCATAGGGCGACGCGCAAAAGGCGCCAGATGATTTGCCGATGTTGTCGGCACGGTCTACCCAGGGCCGGTCCAGCATGTTGCGCACCAACTGCACGTAGTCGGGCCCCATGCAGGCCAGCGAATCCAGGATCAGCCGGCAGGCGTCGGGGTAGGTGATCCGGGCTTCGTAGTCGGGGTCGAGCGGGGCCTTGATGTCGCAGTACAGCAGCTTGTCCAGGCCCAGCACACGCCGGCGCAGGCGGGCATAGCGCCGCATATGCGGTGCCACCTCGGCCTGCAGCGTCTGTAGCACATGGGTGTAAAGCGACGGCGGCACCTTGTGCGTCTGCAGCAAATAGGCCTCGGTAGTGGGATGCTTGCGCAGGCGCGCCAGCACCACGTTCTTGTGGATCTCGGTGGCCAGCGTGGCGGCCCAGGTGTGCTGGTGGCCCTGCAGCCCGGCGCTGAAAGATTGCCAGGCGGCACGGCGCAGTTGCGGGTCGGGGTGGGTCTCGTAGGTCCACTCGTACAGGTTCACCGAGTTGGCCAGGGTGTTGCCCTGCGCGTCGGTGAAGGGCGGGAACTGCAGGTCGCTGGCCTTGGCGCGGTGGTAGATCATCCAGGGCGCGTCCAACACCTCGCCCAGCGCGGCCAGCGCCTGCTCGGTGTCGGCGCCCAGGCGGTGCGGCCGGGTGTCCAGCAAATCCTGCAGGTAGACGCGGTGCCCCGCCAGGTTGCTGCCCGGCTGCGCCAGGAAGCGCTCGACCGTGCCGGCGGGCAGGGCCAGGATCTCGGCGTCGACGAAGGCAATGCCGGCGTCCAGCCGCGACCCCAGCGCCAGCGCGCGTGCCAGCGCGGCCTGGTGCTGCGGGTCGGTGCCGTCCTGGGCATTGCGCAGGTGGGCAAAGGTGACGGCGCGCATCAGGCGCTGCTGCAGCATCTCCATTGCGTCCAGGCAGGCCTGCAGCGTGCCGGCGCCATCGCCCAGCCGGCCGCGGTAAGGCTGCAGGTCGTCACAGGCGGACTCCAGCGCCAGAACCTCGGCCTCCCACAGTGCGGGGGACGCAAACAGGTCATCCAGGTTCCAGGTCTGCTCGACCGGCACATCGGCGCGCGCTAGGCGGTTTTGCATGGCAATCTCCCCAGGGGTGGGGGGATTGTGAGCCTGTCAGGGGTTTGGCTGTTCGATGCTGCATACCCCTTGTACTGAAGCGAGGCTGTCGGGCTGAGCCGACCTGTGCAGGTCTTCAGATTCGACCGAATAAGCCGCCTGGGCAGCCGTTTCACCGATGCGTCGTTGGACAATGCGGGCTACCCAGTCACAAGCCCGCTGCATCGCATCCCCCAGCCCCTTCCATGACGCCCGAAGCCAAGGCCAGACAGCGCATTGACGAACGGCTAGCCCAGGCGGGGTGGGTGGTCCAGGACA
The DNA here is from genome assembly GCA_031410435.1 of Betaproteobacteria bacterium. Lineage (GTDB taxonomy): Bacteria > Pseudomonadota > Gammaproteobacteria > Burkholderiales > Burkholderiaceae_C > Pseudaquabacterium. The sequence continues at coordinate 3,115 of JANNZD010000449.1, forward strand.
TGAAGCAGCTGAACCTTGGGGCATCGCTGGGGGTGGCGGTGCGCGAGTTCCCAACCGACACCGGCCCCGCGGACTACGTCTTGTTCGTTGATCGCGAGGCAGTCGGCGTGATCGAGGCCAAGCGGGACGAAGCCGCCGAGAACATCACCGCCGCAGAAGGCCAAACGCTGCGCTACGCCAACGCCACACTGAAGTGGCGAGTCAAGACCACGCCGTTGCCCTTTCTGTTCGAGAGCACCGCACAGATCGTCCGGTTCACCGATGGCCGCGACCCGGCGCCACGTTCGCGCGAGGTCTTCAACTTCTTCCGCCCTGAGCAGCTGAAGCAGTGGCATGCGCAGCCAGACACCCTGCGGCGTCGCCTGGCGCAACGCATGCCTGCGCTGCCTGGCCAGAACCTTCGCGGATGTCAGATCAGCGCGGTGACGGGGCTGGAGCAGTC
>JANNZD010000450.1:0-7137 GCA_031410435.1 Betaproteobacteria bacterium
GGCGTCGGTCACCGGCCAGCGCCGGTAGTCCAGCCCGCCGCCCAGCGCGTCGATGCGGATCACGTCGGCGCCCAGCTGGGCCAGCGTCATGCCGCCCAGCGGCGCGGCCACGAAGGCCGAGGCCTCGACCAGGCGCAGGCCGGCCAGGATGGGCGGCTGGCTCATCGCGCCAGCGCCGCGTCCAGCAGGCCGCGCGCCACCACCTTCAGCGCCAGCGTCTCCTCGGCGCCCTCGAAGATCGACAGCACCCGGGCATCGACAAAGTAGCGGCTGACCGGCGACTCCTCGGCATAGCCCATGCCGCCGTGGATCTGCAGCGCCTCGCGCGTGACCAGCTCGGCCGAGCGGCAGGCCAGCAGCTTGACCAGGCTGGCCTCCATGCGCCCGGCCGGGGTGTCCAGGCGGCGGCCCACCGCATAGGCCAGCTGGCGGCAGGCCGCCAGGCGCGCGGCCATGCGGGCGATCTTGACCTGGGTCAGCGGGTAGCTGATCAGCGGCGCGTCGAAGACCTTGCGGGCCTGGGCATAGCGCACCGCCGCGCTCAGCGCCGCGCGCATCACCCCGGCGGCGCGGCCGGCGGTCTGCATGCGCCCGCCCACCATGCCGGCCATGGTGTAGTAGAAACCCTGGCCCAGGCCGGCCGGGCCGCCGATCACATGGCTGTCGGGCACGAAGACATCTTCGAAGGCCAGCTCGAAGGAATGCATGCCGCGGTAGCCGATGGTCGGGATGGCGCGGCCGCGCAGGCGCCCGCCGCCGGGCTGGGCGATGTCGAATTCGTGCCCGTCGACGCTGGGCTTTTCCACCAGCAGCAGGCTCAAGCCCCGGTGGCCCAGGCGGCGGTCTGGGTCGGTGCGGGTGACCACCATCAGCACGCCGGCCTTGCCGGCGAAGGTGCACCAAGTCTTGGCGCCGTTCAAGCGCCAGCCGCCCGGCGCGGGGCTGCCCTTGAACACCAGGCTGGCCACGTCCGACCCGTAGTCGGGCTCGGTGATGGCGATGGCACACAGCGGGTCACCGGCGGCCAGGCGCGGCAGCCAGTGCTGCTTCTGCGCGGCGGTGCCGCCGACCAGCAGCGCGCGCGCCAGGATCTCGGGCCGGGTGATCAGGCTGCCGGCGGCGGCCAGCGAGGCCTCGGACAGCGCCTCGGTCACCGCGATCATGGTCAGCGCGGCATCCGCACCCTCGGGCGCATGGCCGCCATAGGCCTCGGGGATGGCCAGGCCGAACACGCCCATCGCGCGCATCGGCTGCAGCAGCGATTCAGGCACCGTCAGGTTGTCGCGGTGGATGGCCTCGGCCAGCGGCGCTACCACCTCGGCAGCAAAGCGGCGGAAGGCGTCGCGCGCCAGCGTGGTGGCCTGGTCCAGCGCCACCGGGCCGATCTCGCTGTCGTCCTGCGCTACCGCCCGGCCCAGCGCGGCCAGCGCGTCGGCGCCCAGGGCGCTGCGGCGCAGGCCGGTCAGCGCGGCGCCAGCCGCCAGGCTGCGCAGCGCCGTCAGGTCAGCGCCGGCCTCGAGCGCCACCGCCTCCAGGCTGGCCAGCACCGCCAGCACCGCCTCCACCGCAAAGGCCAGCGCCAGGCCGGCGTCGCGTGGCGCGGCGCCGCTGGCCTGCGCCACCACGGTCTCGGCGGCCAGCAGGTCGGCACCGGCCAGTGCCAGTGCGTGGCACACCACTTGTTGTGCATCCAGCCGGGCCGCATCCAGCCGGCCGCCCACCGCGCAATCGGCCGCCACCCGCCGCACCGCGCCGTCGAACAGCGCGCGCAACTGCGCCAGCAGGTCGCCCGCCACGGCCAGGCCGCCCCCCATCCCCGCCGCTCCGCCATCCAGTGCCATCGCGCTGCCTTGTGCTGCGGCCCTGCCAGCACGGGGCGGGGCCGATGGCCCAATGTAGCAAGGGCCAGGGCCGGCGCGGTGTCACCGGCCCGACCGCAGCGCCGCGCCGACCGCCCGGTGCCGCCCGCTGCGCCGCGCGCGGGCGACGCCTGCGGGCCATGCGCTATCGTCGGCGCAAGCCTTTCCAAGACCGACATCGGAGACCTGCGTGAACCCATCCCCTGCCCTGGCCGCCCTGGCCACGCTGACCCTGGCCCTCAGCCTGCCCACGCGGGCCCAGCCCCTGCCCACGGCCACCCCCGAGAGCGTGGGCATGTCGGCTGAGCGGCTGCGCCGCATCGACGCTTACTTCACCAGCGAGATCGAGCGCAACCGGGTACCCGGCGCGGTGGTGGCCATCGCGCGCCAGGGCAAGCTGGTGTACTTCAAGGCCTTCGGCTTTGCCGACAAGGCCAAGGGGCTGCCGGCCAGCACTGACACGATCTTCCAGCTGGCCTCGATGACCAAACCGATGGCGGCGGTGGGCGCGCTTGCGCTGACCGAGCAGGCCAGGCTGCCGCTGCAGAGCAAGCTGTCGGACTACCTGCCGGCCTTTGCCAAGGCGCAGGTGGGCGTGCCCACGGCCGACGGCAAGTTCACGCTCGAGGCGCCCAGGCGGCCGATCCTGATCCATGACTTGTTCCGCCACACCGCTGGCCTGACCTATGGCGGCCGGCCCGACGGCAGCAGCCCGATCGCCGCGCTCTGGCCCAGTGGCGGCGCGGCCAGCTATATGGGCACGGCGGCCGAGATGGCCGACAAGCTGGCCGCGCTGCCGCTGGTCTACCAGCCGGGCACGGTGTTCGAGTACAGCCTGTCCTTAGACGTGTTGGGCGCAGTGGTCGAGAAGATCACCGGCAAGCCCCTGGGTCGCCACCTGGCCGAGACGGTCTGGGGCCCCCTGAAGATGACCGACACCACCTTCCGGCTGAGCGAGGCCCAGCGCGCCCGCGTGGCCCGGCCGCTGCCGCAGAACCCGCTGGACGGCAAGCCGCAAAGCATCGCCGCGATCGACCAGCCGCCCACCTTCGACTGCGGTGGCGCCTGCGCCTTCGGCACCATGGGCGACTACATCCGCTTCGGCCAGATGCTGCTCAACGGCGGCAGCCTGGACGGAGCGCAGGTGCTGAGCCCGGCCACCGTGCAGCTGATGACCAGCAACCACCTGGGCGCCGGCATCCAGAACCGGGTGGCGGCGGTGGAGCCGCACCGCGACGGCTACGGCTTCGGTCTGGGCGTGGCGGTGCGCCTGCAGCCCGGCCTGGCCGCCGTGCCCGGCAACCCCGGCGAATTCACCTGGAACGGCGCCAACGGCACCGGCTTCTTTGCCGACCCGCAGGCCCAGCTGGTGGTGGCCTTCGGCACCGCCGCGCCCGGCGAACTGCGCAAGATCTACCGCGAGCAGGTGCAGAACCTGGTCTATGGCGCGCTGACGAAGTAGCCCAAGAATCCGCCTGCAGCCGGCCCGCCCGCCGGGGCTACAGTCGACCATGAGCACATCCCGCCGATATACCCGCCAGGACCTGGCCCGCCTGGCCAGCGAGGCAATGACCGAGCGCGGCCTGGAGCCCGACTTCCCGGCCGCCGTCCAGCGCGAGCTGGCCGCGCTGACCGGCCCGGCCCGCGACATGGGCCCGGCGGTGGCCGATCTGCGCGCCCTGCCCTGGTGCTCGATCGACAACGACGACTCGCGCGACCTGGACCAGCTCAGCGTCAGCGAGACCCTGGACGCCGGCGCGGTGCGCATCCGCGTGGCGATTGCCGACGTCGATGCGCTAGTGGCCCAGGGCAGCGCCATCGACGCCCATGCGCAGCGCAACACCACCTCGGTCTACACCTCGGCGCGGGTGTTCCCGATGCTGCCCGAGCGCCTGTCGACCGACCTGAGCTCGCTCAACCCCGGCCAGGACCGACTGGCCCTGGTGACCGAGATGGTGATCAGCGCCGACGGCCAGGTCAGCGCACCGAGCGTGCGCCGGGCCTGGGTGCACAACCATGCCAAGCTGGCCTATGACGCGGTATCGGCCTGGCTGATGGGCCAGGGCGGGCTGCCGGCTGCGGCGCAGGCGGTGCCGGGGATGGACGCACAGCTGCGCACCCAGGACGCCGCGGCCCAGAACCTGCGCGCGCGCCGGCATGCCCAGGGCTCGCTGGAGTTCGAGACCTTCCAGCCCCGCGTGGTGTTCGACGGCGACCGGGCGGTGGATCTGCGCCAGCAGCCGCAGAACCGTGCGCGCCAGCTGATCGAAGAGCTGATGATCGCCACCAACACCTGCACCGCGCATTTCCTGGCCAGCCACGGCGGGGCGTCGATACGCCGCGTGGTGCGATCGCCCGAGCGCTGGGCCGGCATCGCCGAGCTGGCGCACAAGTACGGCGAGACCCTGCCCAAGCAGCCCGACGGCCCTGCGCTGGAGGCCTTTCTGGCGCGCCGCCACCGGGCCGACCCGCTGCGTTTCCCCGACCTGTCGCTGGTGGTGATCAAGCTGATGGGCGCGGGCGAGTACGTGGTCGAGCGGCCGGGCGCGCCACCGATCGGCCACTTTGGCCTGGCCGAGCGCGACTACACCCATTCAACCGCGCCCAACCGCCGCTACCCCGACCTGGTCACGCTGCGCATGATCAAGGCCCTGCTGGCCGGCGCCCCGCCGCCCTATGCGGCGGCCGAACTCGAAGCCCTGGCACAGCACTGCACCCAGCAGGAGGACGCGGCCCGCAAGGTGGAGCGGCGCATGCGCAAGTCCGAGGCCGCGCTGTTCCTGGCGCCGCTGATCGGCAAGACCTTCGACGGCCTGGTCACCGGGGTGGGTGAGGCCGGCGCCTGGGTGCGCACTTTCACGCCGCCGGCCGAGGGCCGGCTGGTTGGCGCGCTGCCAGCGCTGCGGGTGGGCCAGCAAGTCCGGGTGCGGCTGGACGCCGCCAACGTCGAGCGCGGCTTCATCGATTTCTCGCTGGCCGCGCATTGAGCGCCGCCCGGCGCCGCAGCGCGCCGCCGCGTCAGGCTGCGGTCTTGCGCGCCGCCGCCTTGCGCGCCGGCCGCTTGCGCGGGGCTGGAAAGCGGCTGCGGGCCAGGGCCAGGTATTCCTGGAAGCTGTCGCGCAGGCACAGCGCAAAGGCCTCGGGGTCGGGCATCAGCTCGCGGCAGCTGGTGGGCGAGATCACCACCCGGCCTTCATGGCGGGTGATCGCGAAAGACAGGCCCAGGCCGTCGCTGATCGGCAGGATGGCCGAGAAATAGCTCAGGCGCGCGCCGCACAGGTAGAGCGGCTGCGCCGGTGCCGGGATCTCGGCAATCGTGCAATGCGCGGTGGGCACCACCGGCCCCAGGCGGGCTGCGGCACGGCCGGCCAGGCGGCGCGACCAGGCCAGCAGCGCCGCCGGCGCCAGGGCCGCTGCCGTGGCCAGGTCCGGGCTGCCCAGCACCCGCGCCACCGCGTCCGGGCTGACGCAGGACTGGGCCTGCAAGCAGGCCAGGCGGCGCACCGGGTCGGCCTGGTCGGTGCCCAGGTTCACATGGCGCCAGGCCTGGGCCGGATCGTCCGGGCTGCCGTCATGGTCCCAGGCCAGCGGGCGGATTGCCGTCAGGCTGTGGCCCTCGGGCAGCTCGCCCTGGGCGTCCAGGTAGCGGCGTAGCGCCCCGCCGATCACCGCCAGCACCGCGTCGTCGACGCTGGCGCCGGGCACCAGCTTGCGGATCGATTCGAACTCGGCCACGGCAAAGCGCCGGGTCTCGAACACCCGGTGTGGCGACACCGCCGAGTTGAAGCGCGTCACCGGCAGCAGGTGTGACAGGGCCTGCGGATGCAGCAGCAGCTCACTGGCCAGTGCGGCGGCGGCGGGCACCACCCGGGTGACCGCCCGGCCGAGCGGCCCCACCAGGCGCATCGGCGCGCCGGCGCTGTGGGCCAGGCCCCGGCCCATCAAGGCCAGGCGGCCCGGCGGCGAATCGGCAAACCAGGGCGTGGCCGGGGCATCGGGCGGCGGCTTGGCACTGCTGTCAAAGAGCAGCGCGCTGGTCTGCGCCAGTTGCTGCAGCCCCACCGCCGCCAGATGGGTCTTGAGCAGCAGCGCGAAGCTGCCCACCGGCAGGTCCAGAAAGCTGTCCAGGCCCTCGATGACATAGGCCTCCCAGAGCGGCCGGTCCAGGTCGAGCGCCCGCGCATGGATGCGCGAGGTCTGGATGCAGAACTGCCGCCAGTCACCCGGTTTGGGCAGGGCGATGTGGCGGACGTGGTATTCGAGGTCGAAATTCTCGTCATCCACCCAATACGGATGGTCCAGCCCCAGCGGCACCCGCTGCAGCCTTTGACGGAACAAGGGCGACGCCGACAGGCGCCGCTCGATGTGCGCCAGCACGCTCTTGAAGCGCACCACCCCGCCAGCCGCCGTGGCCTGGTCGAAGATGTGCAACAGACTGACGTTGGCGTTGGCCTGCGGCGTGTCCGCGTACAGAAACCCCGCCTGGTGCCCGCTGAGCTGGCGCATCACCGCGCCGCCTGTCAGGCGGCTTCGACCACGTCTTGCAGCGCGGCGACCGCCTTGCTCACCTTGGCCAGCTTGGCGGCCTTGGCCTTCTCGGCCACAGGCTTGGCAGCAGCGGCGCGGCGGGCGCGCGGCGCGGCGGCGACCTCGGCCACCGGCTTGACCGCAGGCTTGCGCGCGGCCCTGGGCTTGGCAGCGGCCTTGATCTCGGTCACGGCGGCTTGCTGGACCTTGGCGCCGGCCTTGCTGAGCTGCTGCACCACGGCCTCGACGCTGGCCTGGGGCTTGGCGGCCTTGCTCGTCTTGGCGGCCTGGGTGGCCTTGCGCACACGCGCCACACCAGCGCGCAGCTTGGCAGCGGCCTGGTCCACCGGCTTGCCCGGCAGCTTGGCGGCACCGGCCACCAGACGCTCCGACAGCGCCAGCGCGGCTTGCGCGCCGGGCAGGCTGATGCGGGCCGCGGCCTGCAGGCCGGTGCTCACCACCGGCAGGTCGACGCCTTCGACCAGATCGGCCACGCGGACCACCTGGCTGCGCACGCCGCTGGTGCCGATCTCGATGGCGCGTTCGGTGCGCTGGCTCACCGCGTCCAGGCCCTTGCCGGCCATGCCACCCATGTTGCCGCCCGCGCGGCGCAGCGCGGTGGCCAGACGCTCGGGGCCCTTCTTGGCGGCCAGGTCCACACCCCGCTGCATCGCAGCAATCAGGCGGTGGCCGCCCACGCGGTAGGCCACCACCGCGCGCTCGGCGGCATGGGCATAGTTGGCAACGGTCT
>JANNZD010000451.1:0-21748 GCA_031410435.1 Betaproteobacteria bacterium
GCCAGCCGGTGCAGGCGTTTGCCCACCGAGCGCATCAGCAGCGCCACCGCCGGGAACAGCACGCCGACAAACAGGGTGAGCTTCCAGTTCAGCCAGAACAGGTAGACCAGCAGCGCCAGCAGGGTGAGCGAATCCTTGACCAGGGTGAGGATGGAGTTGACCAGCTGGGTGGCACCGGTCTGCACCTCGTAGACCAGGGTGTTGGTCAGGCTGCTGGCGCTGCGCTGGCCGAACATCGCCGGCTGGGCCGTGAGGATGCGCTGGAACAGCGCCTCGCGCAGGTCTTGCACCCCCCGGTAAGCGGCCCAGGACAAGGCGTACTGCGCCACGAAACCCGCCGCACCGCGCACCGCAAAGATGCCGACGATGGCCACCGGCACCATCCACAAGGCCAGTTGGCCGGCGCTGAAACCCTGATCGAGCAGGGGCTTCATCAGCTCGGGGATCAGCGGCTCGGTGGCCGCCCCCACCAGTGAGCCGATGAAGGCCACCACCAGGCCGATGCGGCCATGGCGGAAGTAGGGCGTGATGCGGGCAAAGCGTTGCAGCAGGGTGGGCATGAGAGGGGGGCCTGCGCGGTGGGGTGGGGGTGCCGGGCAGCCGGCGGATTATCTGGCCCGGGCACCGCCCTGCGCAGCGCGGTGCTTGCCGGTATGACTGTATAAACGTACAGTATCCCTGTGAACCTGTCTCTGCCTTTCTTCGATCTGCCGGCTGATACCCTGGCGCCGGCGGCTACCCCGCCGGCCCAGCGCCGGTTCGGCGGCGGCCGGGCGCCGGCCGGGGTGGGGCAGGGTTGTCTGGGCGTGACCAGCCTGGGCCTGGATTTCGGCCCGGCTGCGCCCGGCGCGCCGGGCTTGCACCGGGCCGGCGCAGATGCATCTGCCGATGCCGATGCCGATGCCGCCGAGGCCGCCACCCCAGCCGACACGGCCAGCACCGACCCCCTGGCCGATGCCGGCCTCGAGACCCCGCTGGACGCAGTGGCGCGGGCCAGCCGCCTGGCCCAGTTGCACCCGTCGCTGTGGCGGGCCAGCCAGGTGGGCGGCGCCGCGCAGCGCACCACGGCCAGCGGTTTCGAAGCCCTGGATGCCCAGTTGCCCGGCGCCGGCTGGCCCCACGGCACCCTCACCGAACTGCTGTTGGCCCAGCCCGGTGTGGGTGAGATGCGCCTGCTGGCCCCGGCCCTGGCCGCCCTGGCCCCTGCCGCCGGTGCCGCCGGTGCCGCCGGTGCCGCCGGCGGGGCTGGCCAGGGCCGGCCAGCGGCGCCGGCCCGTGCCGACGCCGGCCGCTGCGTGATGCTGTTCGACCCCCCGGCCGGCCTGAGCGCCTGGGCGCTGGTGCAATGCGGGCTGAGCAGCCAGCACTGGCTGGTGGTGCATGCCCGTGCCGGTGCCGGCCGGTCGGCCGCCGGGCCAGACACGGCGGGCCCGGCACCGCACCGGGCCCCGCGCAGCGCCAGCCGCCTGAGCCCGCTGCTGCCCAGCGCCGACCTGCTGTGGGCCCTGGAGCAGGCCCTCAAGAGCGGGCATGTGGGCGCCATCCTGGCCTGGTTGCCCTTGCACCTGCGGGCCGATGCACTGCGCCGCCTGCAGATCGCCGCGCAGGCCCATGACGGGCCGGTGTTTGTCTTCCGCGATGCCCAGGCCCGCAGCAAGCCCAGCCCGGCGCCGCTGCGCTTGCTGTTGCAGCCGGCGGGGGTGGACGGCCTGTCGGTGCGGCTGCTCAAGCGTCGCGGCCCGCCGCTGGCCCAGCCCTTGCGGCTGGCGCTGCCTTCGGTGCTGACCCCGCGCCAGCAGGCCCAGGCCCAGCAGCGCGACCTCACCCGGCAGGCGGCGCGGGCGGCGGTGCTGCCCCTGCCCCGGGCCGTGCCGGTGCGCTGATCGGCCCGGCGCGCACGCCCATGCTGTGGATCGCATTGCACCTGCCGGCGCTGTCGCTCGAATCCTGGGCTGCCACCCGGGACGCCGCCCAGGCCGGGCGGCCGATGGCCTTGCTGCAGGACCACCAGGTGCAGCATGCCGACGCCCTGGCGCTGGCCCGCGGGGTGCGCCCGGGCATGAAGCGCAGCACCGCGCTGGCCCTGGCACCCGACCTGCTGCAGGCCGCCAGCGATCTGCAGCGCGACGCGCTGGCCCTGCGCGCGGTGGTGCATGTGGCCCTGGGTTTCAGCCCGGCCGTGGCCTGGGCCACCCCACCCGAGCTGCGCGCCACCGGCGAGTTCGCAGACGCCCAGCCTGCACCCCATGCCGGCCTGGTCGGGGTGCGGCTGGAGGTGCAGAGCACCCTGCGCTACTTTGGCGGTTTGCCCGCCTTGCTGGGCCGGCTGCGGGCGGCCCTGGCCCCGCTGGGCCACCGGCTGCGCATCGCCTGCGCGCCCACCGCGCTGGGGGCGGCCCTGCTGGCCGCCTGGGCCGAGGCCCTGGGCGACCAGGTCGACCCCGAGCGCTGGACACTGGGCCCGCACAGCACCGGCCCCGAGCCGCGCCGGGCGCTGCAGTTGCTGCTGGACGCCTTGCCGCTGCCGCTGCTGGGCAGCGGCCAGGCACATGCGCCGGCTTTACAAGGCATGGGCCTGCACACCCTGGCCGACCTGCGCCCGCTGCCGCGCAGCGGCCTGGCCCGGCGCTTCGGCCCGGCGCTGCTGGACGATATCGACCGCGCCCGCGGCCATGCCCCCGAAGCCCATGCCTGGCTCAGCCTGCCGGCGCAATTTGCCAGCCGCATCGAGCTGCTGTGCCGGGCCGACACCAGCGCCCAGGTGCTGGCCGGTGCCCAGTTGCTGCTGGCCCGGCTGGTGGCCTGGGCCGGGGCCAGCCAGTCGCGCATCGCCCGCTTCACCCTGGTGATGCACCACGAGCCCAGCCGGCGCGACACCGACACCCCCACCCAGACCCGGCTGGACATCGCCCCGGCCGAGCCCGCCGCCGACGCCGGCCACCTGCTGGCCCTGCTGACCGAGCGCCTGGGCCGCCTGCCGCTGCCCGCCCCGGCGCTGGAGCTGAGCCTGCAATGCCAGCACCGGGTGGCCGGCGCCGCACCCAATGGCGAGCTGTTTGCCAGCCGTGCCAGCGAGCGTGCCGGCCTGGCCCGGCTGGTCGAGCGCCTGCAGGCTCGGCTGGGGCCGCAGCAGGTGCAATGCCTGGCCCCGGTGGCGGACCATCGGCCCGAATGTGCACCCGCTGGCAAGCCGCTGACCCGGCGCGCCTGGGCCCGCCGGCCCCGGCCCAGGCCGGGCTCAGCCTGGGTCAGCAGGCCGCGCAACTGGCGCCCCAGCCGCTGTGGTTGCTGCCCCAGCCCCGGCCCCTGGTCGAGCGCGACCAGGGCCTGTGGCTGGACGGCCAGGCCCTGCAATTGCTGGCCGGCCCCGAACGGCTGGAAACCGGCTGGTGGGAGGCCGATGGCCTGGCGCTGCGCGACTACTTCACCGCCCAGTTGCCCGAGGGTGCGCTGGTATGGGTCTACCGCCACCGGGTGCCCGACGCCGGTGGCGCGCCGGCCTGGTACCTGCATGGTCTGTTTGCCTGACGGCTGCGCTTTGCTATCGTCGCCTTTCCTGGGCTGCAGCAAGGCTGGCCATGACCGGCAATACCGACAAGAACCGCGAGATCCATTGCCCGCGCTGCGCCTACCGGCCGCAGCCCGAAGACCGCTGGGCATGCCTGCCGCGCTGCGCCACAACCTTTCACACCTTCTGGACGGCTGCGGTCTGCCCGGGCTGCGGCCTGCAGTGGCCCAAGACCCAATGCCCGGCCTGCGGCGAGTTGTCGCCCCACGCCGCCTGGTACCACGCGCCAAAGACCGACCCCCAGGCCGAAACCGAGCGCCCGCTCGAACTCAGCCGCCCCTGAGGCCGCCAGCGCAGGCCCCGGCCGGCAAGCGCATCGGGCGGTGGCAGCCGCCGGCCGCACCGCTGGCGTGCTGCCCCGGCCGGGCACGCCGCCGGGCACCGGCTGATCAGCCGGCCACCGGCCTGGCCTTGACCCGCTTGCCCTTGACCGTGCCGTTATTCAGCGCCTTGAGTGCCGCATCGGCAATGTCACGTTCTACCGCCACATAGGTGGAGAACTCGTTGACATTGATCTTGCCGATCTGCGCGGCGGCGAAGCCGGCGGTGCCGGTCAGCGCGCCCATCACGTCGCCAGGGCGGATCTTCTCCTTGCGACCGCCCAGGATCTGCAGCGTCACCATCGTCGCGCGCAGCGGGCCGCTGCCGGTGGGCGTCAGCCCGGCCAATGGGTGGAACTCGCTGGCCCGGCCCTGCAGCTGCTCGATGCGGCCGACCCGGCCCATCTCGTCCAGGCTGGCCAGGCTGAAGGCCCAGCCCTCGGCATCGGCCCGGCCGGTGCGGCCGATGCGGTGGATGTGCAGCTCGGCATCGGGCGTGATGTCCACATTGATCACCGCCTCCAGGCCCGTGATGTCCAGGCCACGGGCAGCCACATCGGTGGCCACCAGCACCGGGCAGCTGCGGTTGGCGAACTGCACCAGCACCTGGTCGCGGTCGCGCTGCTCCAAGTCGCCATGCAAGGCCAGCGCGGCGATGCCCTGGGCCTGCAGCACGTCCACCAGGTCGCGGCACTGCTGCTTGGTGTTGCAGAAGGCCAGCGTGCGCTCGGGCCGGAAGTGGTTGAGCAGCAGGCCCACCGCATGCAGGCGCTGGTCCTCGGCCACCTCGTAGAAGCGCTGGCGGATCTTGGCCGCGTCGGGCTGGGCGATCAGCTTCACCTCCTGCGGGTTGCGCAGGAACTTCTTGCCGATCTGGGCGATGCCCTCGGGGTAGGTGGCCGAGAACAGCAGGGTCTGGCGGCTCTTGGGGCATTGCGCAGCGATGGCCGCGATGTCGTCCATGAAGCCCATGTCGAGCATGCGGTCGGCCTCGTCCAGCACCAGGGTGGTCAGCGCCGCCAGCGCCAGGGTGCCGCGCTCCAGGTGGTCATTGATGCGGCCGGGCGTGCCCACCACGATGTGGGCGCCATGGGCCAGGCTGTCGAGCTGGGTGCGGATCGGCACCCCACCGCAGAGCGTGAGCGCCTTGATGTTGTCCTCGGCACGGGCCAGGCGGCGGATCTCCTGCGTCACCTGGTCGGCCAGCTCGCGGGTGGGGCACAGCACCAGGGCCTGGGTGGCCGGGTTGCGCGCATTCAGCTTGGCCAGCAGGGCCAGCGCGAAGGCGGCGGTCTTGCCGCTGCCGGTCTGGGCCTGGGCGATCAGGTCCTGGCCGGCCAGGGCCAGCGGCAGGCTGGCGGCCTGGATCGGCGTCATCACGGTGTAGCCCAGCACCTGCAGGTTGGCCAGGGTGGCGGGGCTGAGCGGCAGGCTGGCGAAGGACGGGCCCGGCGCGGCGGCGCCGGCAAGGGGGGTCGGGGATGCGAGGGCAGTCATGCGCGATTGTCGATGATCGCGCCAGCACGCCTGCCGGCCCGGACCGGGGGCTGTGGCGCTGCGCCGCTCAGCCCAGCACCTTGGGCTTGACCGCCCGGTGGAAGCCTTGGTAGGCCTGGCTGCGCTGGTGGTCTGGCGTGGCAAACGCGGCCTGGCCCAGCGACGCCCCGCCATCGATCTGCACCGTGATGCCGGTGACAAAGGCCGCCCCGGGCGACAACAGGAAGACGATCACCGCGCTGACCTCGGCCTCCTCGGCCATGCGGCGCAGCGGCACATGGTGCTTGAGCTTGCGGATATGCACCGCCATGGCCTCGCCGTAGCTGTCCATGCCGCTGCTGGCAATCCAGCCCGGGGCCACCGCGTTGACGCGCACCCCGGCATGGGCCCATTCAAACGCCGCCGTCTGGGTCAGGTTGCTCATGCCGGCTCGCGCTGCACCGCTGTGGCCCATGGTGGGCATGCCGTTCTTGAAATCGGCGGTCATGTTGACGATGGCGCCGCCCTGCTGCTGCATGCACTGCTTGAACAGCTCGCGCATCATCAGAAAGCCGCCGGTCAGGTTGTTGGACACCACCGCATCAAAACCCTTCTTGCTGATGGCCGCCAGCGGCGACGGGAATTGCCCGCCGGCGTTGTTCACCAGCCCGGTGATCGGCCCGGCCTGCAGGGCCTGCGCCACATGGGTGATCACCGCGTCTTCGTCGCGGATGTCAAAGGCCAGCCAGCTGGCGCGGCCGCCGTCCTCGATGATCTCGGCCGTCACAGCCTGCAGCTTCTCGGGCTTGCGCCCGCTCAGCAGCACATCGGCGCCCAGCGCCGCCAGTTCATGCGCCACGCAGCGGCCAATGCCCGAGCCGCCACCGGTTACCCAGATGCGTTGGCCGTCAAACAGGCCGGGCCTGAAGTTGCTTTGGTAACGGGCAGATGCTGCAGTCATCGGGGGTCCTCGGCAAAGGGGCAATGCGGGCTGGAGCCGTGCATTGGACGCACCGCGCCGCGCGCGGTCAATCCAATCTCGGACAGGGGCTTTCACGGCTTGCGCTGCCGCAACAGCCCGGCAGGGCCGGACGCTATCCGGCTCAAGTTGCAGCCGGCTGGGTCGATACATCCCGGCATGGAGCCTCACTGGGTCAGCCGCACTTCGTCTCTGGATGTATCCGCTGCCGCGCTGCGCCGTCGGGCCGGATGCGCACGGGACAGGGCTTGAAGCCATCATGATGATCGGCCTGGTCTGTCTGGGTTGGCAGCGGACGCTGCTTTGGGCGCATGGGCGCAGTGCCGCCGCCCCGGCCGGCCGCCGGTCGGGCCGGTCCGGCCCGGGGCTGCGGGCGGTGCTGCTCAGCGTCGCCGCAGCGGTCGGGCTGGGCGTCGCCGTCCTGGGTATCGGCCTGGGCCTGCGCGCCGGCCAGGCCCAGTCGCAGGCGCGCTGGTTGGCCGAAGCCCTGGCGCCCGACCTGGCCCTGGGCGATGCGCGCCGCGCCGCTGCGGCGCTGCAGGCTCTGCACCACCTGCCCGATGTGCAGGCCGCCCGCTTGCTGCTGCCCCAGGGCCAGGCGCTGGCGCACTTTGACCGGCGCCGGGCCGGCTGCGCCGCACCGGCCGGGCCAGGCGGCCTGCGCATCGCACTTGACCAGATTGTGGTGCGTCAGCCGGTGCAATACCTGGGCCTGCCCGTGGGCACGCTCAGCCTGTGTGTCGGCCTGGACGGGGTCTACCAGCCCGCGGCCATGATCCTGGTCATCGGCCTGGTGGCGGGCAGCCTGGCCGGACTGGCCTGGCGGCGTGGCGCGGGCCGCAGCAGCGGTCAACGGGCATGACCCACCGCTACCCGCAATCGCGCGAGCGCAGCGCCGAGCTGCTGCGCGCGGCGCTGCGCCATATCGGCCTGCACGATGTCAGCTGCAATCCGGTGAGCTTTGCAGTCTGGTACGAATACGCAGGCTGCATCAATCAGCGCCTGACCGAGGCCATCGATGCGCGGACCCAATCCACGCCCCGGCTGGACGATGCGGTGATGATGCAGCTCTACCAGGACCATGTGCTGGACGCTGACCATGCGGCGGTCGGCCGCATCAGTGTCGAGCTGCAGCGCGTGATCTCCGGCGTGGCCGAGAACGCCAGCCACACCGGCCAGAGCGCCGATGCCTTCGGCCAGCAGGTGGACAGCCTGTCGCAGGCGCTGCAAGCGCGTGATCTGGCCGCCGCCGCGCCGCTGCTGGCCGGGGTGTCGACCAGTGCCAAGGCCCTCAAGGGCAGCTCCAAGGCCCTGGCCGACCAGGTGGCGCGCAGCCGTGTCGAGATCGAGCGCCTGCGGGCCGACCTGGAGCGCGCCCGCGACGAGGCCCTGCTGGACCCGCTGACCCAGGTATTCAACCGCAAGGGTTTTGACCAGCGCATGGGCAGCTTGCTGGGCGCCCCGCCCAGCCCGGGCCGGGTGCATGTGCTGATGATGATCGACATCGACCATTTCAAGAGCGTCAATGACAGCCACGGCCATGTCTTCGGCGACCAGGTCCTGCGCGGCTTGGCCGATGTGATGCGCACCAGCATCCCCGACCCGCGCCGCAACATCGCCCGCTACGGGGGTGAGGAGTTCGCGGTGCTGCTGCCCGACTCCACCCTGCCCGCGGGCCAGCAACTGGCCGACCAGTTGCGCCAGCGGGTCAAGGCCATGAAGATCCGCGACCGGCGCACCCAGGAGGTGATCCTGCGGGTCACCATCTCGGTGGGCGTCAGCGGGCTGATGCGTGGGGACGATGCCAGCAGCTGGATCAGCCGCACCGACGCGGCCTTGTACAAGGCCAAGCAGGCCGGCCGTGATCGCGTGACCAGCGCCTGATCGGCGCCTGACCAACGCCTGATCGGCGGCGCGGCGGCGGTGCGGCGGCGGTGCGGTGGCGGCGCGGTGGCGGCGCGGTGGCGGGCGCGCGTGCCGGCGGCGGCCTATGATGATCGGCATCCCGACCCTGCGGAGCCCACCCATGCCCTTGCCCTCCACCTGCGACCTTTGCGACGCCCACAAGAGCGACAGCAGCGGGGCCTTCCGGGTGCTGCCACCGGTCTACCAGGCCTTTGGGGCTAGGCGCGGTTTCAGTGGGCCGGTCAGCACGGTGCAATGCCTGGACGACAACAGCTCGGTCAAGCTGGCGGTGGAGTCGCCCGGGCAGGGCAGGGTGCTGGTGGTGGACGGCGGGGCCTCGCTGCGGCGGGCGCTGGTCGGCGGCAAGCTGGCCGCCGCTGCCGCTCGCAATGGCTGGGCCGGTCTGGTCATCGACGGCTGCGTGCGCGACCGGGCCGAGCTGGATGCCACGCCCATCGGCATCCGCGCATTGGCGCTGATGCCGCTGCCCACCGACCGGCGCCAGCCCGGCCGGGTCGATCTGCCGGTGTGCATCCAGGGCGTCTGGGTGCGCCCGGGCGAGTGGCTGGTGGCGGATGAGGACGGCATGGTCGTGATGGCCAGCCCGCCCCTGTGATGAACGCCGCAGCCCTGCCTGCCGACAGCGTGGCGCGCACCGCAGCGCGCTGCCGCCGCCTGGTCAACCGCCGCGCGCTGATGGCCGCCGGCGTGGCGATGGTGCCGGTGCCCGGTTTGGACTGGGTCACCGACATCGGCCTGCTGGTCCAGCTGCTGCCCGAGATCAGCGAGGCCTTCGGCCTGAGCCCAGCGCAGGTGGAGCAGCTGGCGCCCGACCGGCGCCTGATGGTCTACAAGGCGATCTCGGCCGGCGGCAGCATGGTGCTGGGCCGCCTGATCACGCGCGACCTGGTGCTGATGCTGCTCAAGACCGTGGGCCTGCGGCTGAGCGCCCAGCAGGCCGCCAAGTACCTGCCGGTGGCCGGGCAGCTGGTGTCGGCTGCGTTGACCTTCTCGGCGCTGAAGTACGTCTGCGAGCAGCACATCCGCCAATGCGAGGCAGTGGCGCGCCAGCTCTTGCTGCCCGCGCCCAGGGCCAAGCGCAAGGTTGCGGGCTAGAATGCGGGTTCAGTCGGGGTGTAGCGCAGCCTGGTAGCGCATCTGGTTTGGGACCAGAGGGTCGAAGGTTCGAATCCTTTCGCCCCGACCATCCAACAGCAAGCCCGCGAGGCACTCGGCAAGAGCACCTCGCGGGCTTTTTCATGCCCTGCGCCGGGAGGACAGGGCCAGGCCGGCCAGGGCCAGGCTCAACAGCGCCAGGGTGCCCGGCGCAGACACCGGCGCCGAAAGCGACTGCGTGGTCACTTTCGGCAGGGCGGTGAAGATCACGAAATCCTGGTTGGTGGCGCTGTACAGGCGCTGCGCCGAGAAGGTCTTGGCCGCGCTGCTGCTGTCGATCGCTGCCAGCCAGGTGTTGGCCAGGTTGCGCTGGGTGCTGCTGGCGCCCTGCTCGAGGTAGAAGCTGCCGCTCAGCACATTCAGGCTGCTGCTGGTCTCGGTCACGATCTCCCACACCGCCAGCTGGAAGGCGGCGCTTTCATTGGTGGTGTCGACCAGCGCGCCAGCCAGGGTGTAGAGCTTGCCCAGCAGGCTCTCCTGCCGGGTGGTGAATCCATTGCTGCTGCCGGTGGCCACCAACTCGTAGTTGTTGTAGGTGGTGCCGAAGCCGAAGCCCTGGTAGATATCGGTGCAATAGGTCAGGATCGATGAGCTCAGGCCATTGCGGGTGATCTGGCCATAGAACTCGCCGGCACCGATGTAGCCCGACTGGGCCGATGTGTCGACGGCCGCATAGCTGTAGGCAAAGCCATCGAGTCGCACGGTGATGGGTGTGGCGGCCGCTGGCAGGCCCGCCAATGCGGCGAGCAGCGCGAGGGAGGCACGGAACATTTTCAGGAGCTTTCTGCAGTCTTGGGCCAGCCTTTCGGCCAGCGATGGCGGCACCATAGGGCCTGTCTTCGACCGTTTGCCCCCCCTGATCCAATGGCGCTGCGCATGCCGGCGCAGCCTGCGTGAACTGTTGCGCAAACTGCTGGCTGCAGCGACCTCGGGTGGACCTGCCACAGCCGGTGATATGTCACGGCGCGTGCTGGCCGGGCCGGGGCGCTGTGCGCGCGCTGCCATGCCCGGGCCGGCACGGCCTGCGCGGCCGGCTGACATTGGGGTGGCGTGACGCCAGGCGCGCCATGGTCTGCCCGGAGGGACTCGAACCCCCGACCTGCTGCTTAGAAGGCAGCTGCTCTATCCGGTTGAGCTACGGGCAGACGGAAGCCGCGATTCTAGGAGCCCACCCGGCCGCAGGCACCGGGCTGGCCGAATACCAACGCAATGATGCAAATCCGGACTATGATTACTCTAAAGTCCACGACAGGATTTTCCATGCATGCCCCCCATCGCGCTGGCGCCCTGCCGCAAGCGCCTGCCGACCCTGACGCCGCAGCCCGCCTGTCGGCCGCCGGCCTGCGCGCCTTTGCGCGCATCGTGGCGCTGTGGCAGTTGTCGGTGGATGAGCAGTTGTGCCTGCTGGGCCAGCCGCCCCGGTCCACCTACTTTGCCTGGCGCCGCAAGCCCGAGCAGGCGCGCCTGCCGCGCGACACGCTGGAGCGCCTGTCCAATCTGCTGGGCATCTACAAGAGCCTGCAGATCCTGCTGCCGCAGCCCGAGGCTGCCGATGCCTGGGTGCACCAGCCCAACAGTGCGCCGCTGTTTGCCGGGCGCAGCGCCTTGCAGCTGATGCTGGCAGGCAATCTGAGCGACCTGCACCTGGTGCGCCGCTACCTCGACAGCATGCGCGGCGGGGGTTGGTCTTGAGCGCGCCGGCCCAGCGCCGGGTGCGCTGGCCCCAGGCCTGCCGCATCGTGCCCACCCGCTATCCCAGCGTCTACCTCTACGACCGGGTGGCCGACGCCGACGATTTCGACGCACTGTACGCGCTGGAGGCCCTGAGCAATGAGCGCCTGCGCGACGCGGCCGGGCAGATCGAGCGCGTGCCCCACGCGCAGCGCCGCTTCGGCCCGGGCAGCGGGCCCATCATGGCCGCCTTCACCCATGTCAACCTGGCCGGTAGCCGCTTCTCGGACGGCCGCTACGGCGTGTTCTATGCAGCCCATGACCGCAGCACCGCCATGGCCGAGACCCGCTTCCACCATGCCCGCTTCCTGGCCGCCACGGGCCAGGCCGCGATGCATCTGCCGATGCGGCTCTACCAGGTGGCCGTGGATGCCCGGCTGCATGACCTGCGCCCGGCCGCGGCAGTGGACCCGGCGGTCTACCACCCCGACGATCTGTCGGCCGCGCGCGCGCTCGGCAGCGGCCTGCACGCGGCCGGCTCGGCCGGCGTGGTCTACCGCAGTGTGCGCCAGCCGGGTGGCCAGAACGTGGGCTTGTTCAGCCCCCTGGGGGCCCAGGCCTGCCTGCATGCCGCGCACCTGCTCTATGTCTGGGACGGCCAGGCCTTTGCCGACGTCTACGAGAAGCTGGCATGAGGCCGCAGCACCGCAGCGCAAGGTCACCCCGCCAGGCCGGCCAAGCCGCAGCGCCGGGCCCGCAGCGCCTGGACCGTGTCGATGCCTTGCGCGGCCTGGCCATGCTCTGGATGATCGGATTCCATTTCGCCTTCGATCTCAACCACCTGGGCTGGCTCAGCCCGCGCATGAACTTTCACCACGACCCGCTCTGGACCACCCAGCGCACCTTGATCGTGTCCTTGTTCCTGCTGTGCGCCGGCATGGGCCAGGCCCTGGCCTTGCACGCGGGCCAGGCCTGGCCCCGCTTCTGGCGGCGCTGGGCCCAGGTGGCGGCCTGCGCATTGGGGGTGTCGATCGGGTCGGCGCTGATGTTCCCGGCCAGCTGGATCAGCTTTGGCGTGCTGCACGGCATGGCGCTGATGCTGGTGCTGGCGCGCCTGGCCGCCCCGCTGGGCCGCTGGCTCTGGCCGCTGGGCCTGCTCATGTTGGGCCTGCCGCGCTGGTTGGCGCACCCGGTCTTCGACTCGCGCTGGCTCAATGGGCTGGGCCTGGTAACCCACAAGCCGATCACCGAGGATTTTGTGCCGGTGCTGCCCTGGCTGGGGGTGATGCTCTGGGGCCTGGCGGCGGGCCAGGCCCTGCTGGCAGGCCCCGGTGGGGTGCTGCGCGGCCCGGTGGCCGGCCTGCTGCGGCCGCTGTGCACCCTGGGGCGCTGGCCGCTGACGGTCTACATGCTGCACCAGCCCTTGCTGATCGGCGCCCTGCTGGCCGCCGGCTGGCTGCGCCGCCTGGCCTGAGCGGCGGGGCAGGGCGGCGCAGGCTGCCAAGCTACCATGCGTTGATGAGCACCAAAGTCTTGTTCGGCTTCCATGCCGTGACCGTGCGGTTGAAAACCGCCCCCGCCTCGGTCGTCGAGATCCATGTCGATGCCAGCCGGCGCGATGCCCGCATGCGCCAGTTTGTCGATCGCGCCAAGGAGGCCGGCGCCAAGCTGGTCGACAGCGACGATCACCACCTGATCCGCCTGGCCGGCAGCCCGCGCCATCAGGGCGTGGTGGCGCGGGTCACGCCGCTGGTGGCGGTGCATTCGCTCGATGATGTGCTCGACGCCGTGGCGGGCCCGCCTCTGGTGCTGGTGCTCGACGGCGTGACCGATCCGCACAACCTCGGTGCCTGCCTGCGGGTGGCCGACGGCGCCGGCGCGCATGCCGTGGTGGCCCCCAAGGACCATGCGGTGGGCCTGAATGCCACCGTGGCCAAGGTGGCCAGCGGCGCGGCCGAGACCGTGCCCTATCTGATGGTGACCAACCTGGCGCGCACCCTGGGCGAGTTGAAGGAGCGCGACATCACCGTGGTCGGCACCGCCGAGGACGCCGAGCAGACGATTTATGACATCGACCTGCGTGGCCCGGTGGCGCTGGTGCTGGGCGCCGAGGGCGCGGGCCTGCGCGCCCTCACGCGCAAGACCTGCGACCTGCTGGTGCGCATCCCGATGGCCGGCGCGGTCGAGAGCCTGAACGTCTCGGTGGCCGCAGGCGTCTGCCTGTACGAGGCCTTACGCCAGCGCCGCTGAGGCGGCCCGGGCCGCGCGGGCGGATCACCGGGACCTGGACAATGGGCGGAGCGACCGGCATCGCCAGCGGCGCGGGCGGCGGCAGCCTCAGCGCCCAGCGACAATGAGCGCCGTGGCGCCACGCCGGCGCCCCCTTCTGAGTGCGCCGGGCCCGGCGCGAGGAGCCGCCCGATGTCCGTGATTGCCCTGTCCCATCCGCTGGTGCGCCACAAGATCGGCCTGCTGCGTGAGGACAAGATCTCCACCAAGAAGTTCCGCGAGCTCACCCATGAGCTGGCGCGCTTGCTGGCCTACGAGGCCACCGCCGATTTTCCGCTCGAGAAGACCACCATCCAGTGCTGGAGCGGCCCGGTCGAGATCGACCAGATTGCCGGCCGCAAGGTCACCATCGTGCCCATCCTGCGCGCCGGCCTGGGCATGCTCGACGGCGTGCTCGACATGGTGCCGAACGCCAAAATCAGCGTGGTGGGCCTGTCGCGCGACCACGAGACCCTGCAGCCGGTGCATTACTTCGAGAAGTTCGTTGGCCACCTGAGCGAGCGCACCGCGCTGATCGTCGACCCGATGCTGGCCACCGCCGGCTCGATGATCGCCACCATAGCCCTGCTCAAGGCGCGCGGCTGCCAGGACATCCGCGCGCTGGTGCTGGTGGCCGCGCCCGAGGGCATCGCGGCCCTGACCCGGGCCCACCCCGATGTGCGCTGCTGGACGGCGGCCATCGACAGCCACCTCAACGAGATCGGCTACATCATCCCCGGCCTGGGCGATGCGGGCGACAAGATATTCGGCACCAAGGACGAGGACAGCCTGTGAACAAGACGATGCGAGTAGTGGCCGCGGCCGGCTTGCTGCTGCTGGGCGGCTGCACCCAGGAGAAGCAGAACGAGATCCGCCGCAGCATCCAGAACTGGACCGGTACCAATGGCGTGCTCGAGGTCTATGCCGGCGACAAGGTGGTGCGGCGCTTCCTGAAGATCGACAAGCTGTCCACCGCCTACGGCACCGACGACGCCCAGCCGCGCAACTACCGCTACGGCTATGGCGTGCTCGACGAGAACCTGAACATGGTGGCCGACCCCGACGAGAAGCGGGTGTACTTTGAGATCAGCAACCAGGGCACCAACTACCTGTTCTTCGAGAACCCGCGCTGAGGCGCGGGACGGCAAGGCACGACCCGGCGCCCCGCAGCGGCGCCCCCGATTTGGAGCAACGACGATGGCCATGGACCTGGTGGACTACGAGATCAAGGGCGCCGAGATGCAGTTCGTCGAGGTCGAGCTCGACCCCGGCGAGGCCGCAGTGGGCGAGGCCGGCAGCCTGTTCTTCATGGACGCCGGCATCTCGATGGACACGGTGTTCGGCGACGGCAGTGGCGCTGGCGGCGGTGGCTTCTTCGGCAAGCTGCTGGGCGCGGGCAAGCGCCTGATCACCGGTGAGTCGCTGTTCACCACGGTCTACACCAACCAGGGCACACAAAAGCTGCGGGTGGCCTTTGCCGCGCCCTACCCGGGCAAGATCCTGGCAATGGACCTGCGCCAGCTCGGTGGCCTGCTGATCTGCCAGAAGGAGTCCTTCCTTTGCGCCGCGCGTGGCGTGTCGCTCGGCATCCATTTCCAGCAGAAGTTGTCGGTCGGATTCTTCGGTGGCGAGGGCTTCGTGATGCAGAAGCTCGAAGGCGATGGCCTGGCCTTCGTGCATGCCGGCGGCAGCATCTTGCGGCGCGAGTTGCAGCCCGGCCAGGCCCTGATGGTCGACACCGGCTGCCTGGTGGCCTACACGCCCAATGTCAGTTTCGAGATCCAGTATGTTGGCAAGATCAAGACCGCGATGTTCGGGGGCGAGGGCCTGTTCCTGGCCAAGCTGGTGGGGCCGGGCACGGTGTGGCTGCAGAGCCTGCCCTTCTCGCGCCTGGCCAGCCGGGTGTTTGCCGCAGCGCCGCAGCGCGGCGGGTCCAAGGAAGAAGGCTCGGTGCTGGGCGGCTTTGCCGCCGGCGGCATGCTGGGCGGCTTGCTGGGTGGCGACGACGGCGACTGACGCGGCGCAAATTGCTCAAGCCCGCCCCGGGCCCGGCGGCGCGGCGGGCTGGCCGCCCTGGCCATGGATGTGCCAGACGGCGATGAACATCGCGGTGATCAGCGGCCCCAACACGAAGCCGTTGATGCCGAACACCGCCATGCCGCCCAGGGTACTGATCATCACCAGGTAGTCGGGCATGCCGCTGTCCTTGCCCACCAGCACCGGGCGCAGCAGGTTGTCGACCAGGCCGATCACCAGCACGCCCCAGGCCACCAGCGCCAGCGCCTGCCAGACGGCGCCGGTCAGCAGGAACCAGGCCGCCACCGGCACCCAGACCAGCGCGGCGCCAACCGCCGGCAGCAGCGACAAGAAGGCCATCAGCACCGCCCACAGCAGCGCGCCGCTGACGCCGAGAAACCAGAACGCCAAGCCGCCCAGCGCGCCCTGGATCGCCGCCACCAGCAGGTTGCCCTTGACCGTGGCACGTATCACGGTACCGAACTTGCCCAGCAGGTCGCGGGTGTGCGCGGGTGCCAGCGGGATCGCCTGGCGCAACTGGCGCAGGATCTGTTGACCGTCGCGGATCAGGAAGAACGACAAGTAGAAAGTGATGAACAGGCTGGCCACGAACTCGAAGGTGTTCTGGCCGATGCCGAAGGCCTGGGTGGCGATGAACTGGCTGCCCTCGGCCAGCGCGGCCACCAGGCGCCGCTGCAGGGTGTCGAAGTCGACCAGCCCCGCGCGGTCCAACCAGGCGGTGACCCAGGTCGGCAGCGCGTCGAACAAGCCATGGAAGTACAGCGCCGGGTTCCACGCACCCGACTGGATGCGCTGGTACAGGCCGGCGGCCTCACGGGCCAAGGCGGCGGTGATCAAGGCCAGTGGCAGCACCACCACCAGCAATACCGCCAGCAGCGTCAGCAGGGCGGCGCCATTGCGGTGCTGGCGGCAATGCGGCAGCAAGTAGCGGTACAGCGGCGTGAACAGCAGGGCGACGATCGCGCTCCACAGCAGGGTGCCGTAGAAGGGCAGCAAGATGGCGCCGAAGGCCAGCGTCACCAGTGCCAGCAGGCACAGCAGGCTGCGCTGTTCGCGGGCGCCTGGGTCGTCGGGTGGGTGGTCGGTCAAGGCCATGGCGGAGCAGATCGGCGGCAGCGCGGAGCGCAAGGTCGGGCAGGGCGGCGCCCGGGTCTGGCCCGGGCGAACCGGTTCAGGCACGGGCGGACGGGTGTCGCTGGCAGCAACGCCAGACTATCGCCGCCGCAGGCCTGCAGGGCCGTGCGCTGGCGCACACAGCGCTGGCCCGGCATGATTGCGCCCGCCCGTGATGCGTGGCGATCACTGCCTGTCAGGCAGCCAGCGCGGCGAAGGCCTGCCCCAGGCGTCGGTTTGACACCACCCCGAAGGCCTTGCCAGCCGGGAGGCGAGGGCCTCCATCGATCACAGCCTGTGCATGCGCGGGGCCACTGCGCACCATTTGTCGCTGCCATGGCGCATCTGCGCCACCACCTCGGCCTGGCGCGACCAGGGCACCCGGCAGGCCACCAGGGCCCAGCAGCCCAGCTGGAGCTGTTGGCGCACATTGACATCGAAGCGTTGCGGTCTACGCGGCCAGGCCAGCACCGCCACCAGGCCGGCGCCGAGCGCCGCACCCAACATCAGCGCGAGCGGGATGAACAGGTTCGGCCAATCCTCGGGCTGCGGGTAGTTGACGGTCAGCCAGACCAGCATCGCCAGCCCCGCCAGCAGGGCCCCGGCCACGCCGGCCAGCCAGCCGTCACCGTGCTGCATCATCGGATCACGCGCTTCATCCGGGGCCCAACCCAGGGCATGGCGGGCAAAGCGCAGGCGGCTGGCATCGGCCGGCCCCAGCAGCACCAGTTGGGACGCCAACAGGCCATGGCTTTGCCGCAGGTTCTGCTCGGCCAGGCGCGCTGCCAGCCCGCTGCGATAGAAGCTGGCCATGCATTCCAGCAGCCGGTCTGGGGTTGTTTCCTCACTGCCCGGAAAGGTCCCGTGCGCCACTGGAGCGACCGTGGCCGCACAGTCGGGGCGGGTAGCTCCACGGCTGCCCTGCAGAACGGCTTGCCGCAGCCTGGCGCTGGGGCTGGGGCTGGCGGGCTTGGACGCTCGGGCAGACGGCGCGTGCGCGGTGTGGGTCGCCGTGTTTTGGCTGGGCATGGCGGTCGGTTCCGGTCGGATGCGGGGCGCTGGGGCCGCGGGCCTGCCGGATATACACAGCGCCAAATTGCCATCCGGCAGGATGTCAATATCACCTTAGGCCCGGTGCTGCGGTGTCGTCCGTACGTTTGCGTACGAATCGGGGTTTGGGCCACCCATCTGCGGGGGTGGCGGCGGTTCTTTTTGGGGCTGGCCGTCGGCCGGACACCGCAAACCGCAGTTCGGCCCGATATCCACCCGGGCCGGCGGCGCTGTTCCACAAGCTGCCGGCCTGCGGCCTACACTGGGCTTACCCAGGCTATTCCGGTGCCTGCCATCGGGCGCATTCAGATGTCGATCCTTCAACGCAAGCCTGGCGAACGTGGCCGGGCATGGGCCGGCGCAATGCTGGCCGCGCTGTTGTGGCTGGCACCCTGGCCCGCCGGCGCGGCCGGCGGTGGCAGCTTGATGCTCGATGCGCTGACCTGGACCGAGGTGCGCGACCGCATCGGCACCGGCTACACCACCGTGCTGATCCCGATTGGCGGCACCGAGCAGTCGGGCCCGCACCTGGTGCTGGGCAAGCACAACCAGCGGGTGCAGGTGCTGGCTGGGCTGATCGCCCAGGCCCTGGGCCAGACCCTGGTCGCGCCGGTGCTGGCCTATGTGCCCGAAGGCCAGATCGAGCCGCCTAGCGGCCATATGCGCTTTGCCGGCACCATTTCGGTCCCAGAGCCGGTGTTCGAGGCCGTGCTCGAATCAGCAGCGCGCAGCTTCAAGCGCCATGGCTTCAAGGACGTGGTGCTGCTGGGCGACCATGGCGGCTACCAGAGCAGCCTGGAGCGGGTGGCCGCCCGCCTCAACCGCGAGTGGGCTGGCGCCGGCTGCCGGGTGACTGCGCTGACCGAGTACTACCGCGCAGCCCAGACCGGCCATGCCGACTTGCTGGCCGCACGCGGTTTTGGCAAGGCCGAGATCGGTCTGCATGCCGGCCTGGCCGACACTGCGCTGGCCCTGGCCATCGACCCGACCGGGGTGCGCCGCGATCAACTGGCCCAGGCGGCCCAGGGCGGCCAGGCGCTGGGTGTGCAAGGCGACCCGCGCCGCGCAAGCGCCGAACTGGGCCAGCTCGGCGTAGACCATATCGTCGATGCCAGCGTGGCCGCGCTGCGCCGGCATATCGGCCGGCATATCGGCCGGCACTGAGGCCGCCGCGCCGGCTTCATAGAATGCCGCCTGTACTGTCCGCCAGGAACTCATCAAGACCATGGATCTGAACCGCACTGCAAGACCTGCTGCCGGCCTGCTGGCTGCGGGCGTCATGGCGCTGGTCACCGGCACCGCTGCGCAGGCGGCCGGCCCGGCCGCGTCGGCCAACGCGCCGGCGGGCGTGGCCACCGTGCCCGGCATGCCGGCGGTGCCGGATGCCCGCAACCTCTACAGCGAGGTCGGCGCGGGCCGCTTCAGCGAGGTCGTCAAGGGCGACCTGACCCGCATCTATGTGCCCAATCTGCGCTCCAACGATGTCTACGTCGTCGACCCGGATGCGATGAAGGTGCTGGGCAAGTTCCGGGTCGGCATCGGCCCCCAGCACATCGTGCCGGGCTGGGACCTGCGCACCCTGTGGGTGACCAACAATGCCGAGGGCCGTACCGACGGCAGCCTGACGCCGATCGATCCGCGCACCGGCAAGCCCGGCAAGGCGATCCCGGTGGACGACCCCTACAACATGTATTTCACGCCCGATGGCAAATCGGCCATCGTGGTGGCCGAGGCGCGCAAGCGCCTGGACTTCCGCGACCCGCAGACCATGGCGCTGCAGTACTCGATCGACACCCCCGGCTGCCCTGGCATCAACCATGCCGATTTCTCGATCGACGGCAAGTTCGCGATCTTCACCTGCGAGTTCTCGGGCACCATCGCCAAGATCGACCTGCCCAATCGCAAGGTGCTGGGCTACCTGGCGCTGAAGATGCCAGCCACCCGCTTCAAGGAGACCAAGGCCGCTCGCACCGAGCCCGGCAAGGTCTGGGAGCCGGGCGAGACCGAGGTCTGCACGGTCAAGAAGGGCATGCCGCAGGACATCCGCAGCTCGCCCGACGGCAAGCGCTTCTACATTGCCGACATGCATGCCGACGGCGTGCACATCGTCGACGGCGACTCGCTCACCCAGGTGGGCTTCATCCCCACCAGCATCGGTGCGCATGGGCTCTACCCGAGCCGCGATGGCAAGCAGTTGTACGTGGCCAACCGCGGCTCGCACAAGATCCACGGAGCCAGGCTCGGCAATGGCGGCGTCACGGTGATCGACTTCGCGACTGAAAAAGTGGTGGCCCGCTGGGGCGTGCCGGGTGGCGGCAGCCCCGACATGGGCAATGTCAGCGCCGACGGCAAGTACCTGTGGCTGGCCGCGCGCTTTGACGACGTGATCTACCGCTTCGACACCGCCAGCGGTGCGGTGCAGCAGATCAAGGTCGGCGCCGAGCCGCATGGGCTGACGGTCTGGCCCCAGCCCGGGCGCTACTCGCTCGGCCATACCGGCAACCTGCGATGACCCGGCGGGCCGCCGCATGAAGCAACTGCTCGACGCGTTCTGGCGTGCCGCCGCCTATTGCCTGCATCCCAAGGTCATCGGCCTGTCACTGCTGCCGCTGCTGATCGGCGTGGCGCTGGCCCTGGGCCTGGGGTTCTTCTACTGGGAGTCGGCGCTGGCCGGGGTGCGCGCCACGCTCGAGAGCTGGCTGCTGGTGGACGCCGCGCTGCGCTGGGTCGAGACACTGCTGGGCGCGTCCTTCCGCTCGGTGCTGGCGCCCTTCATCGTGGTCGGGCTGGCGGCGCCGCTGATCGTGGTGCTGTCGGTGCTGCTGGTGGCCTGGCTGATGACGCCGGCCATCGTCACGCTGGTGGTGCAGCGGCGCTTCCCGCTGCTGGAGCGCAAACGCGGGGCCGGCCTGCTCACCAGCGTGCTGCTGGCCCTGGGCTGCACCCTGCTGGCGCTGCTGGCCCTGGTGATCAGCCTGCCGCTGTGGTTCATCCCGCCGCTGGTGCTGATCGTGCCGCCACTGATCTGGGGCTGGCTCAATTACCGGGTGATGAGCTTTGACGTGCTGGCCCAGCATGCCAGCGTCGACGAGCGTCGCAGCCTGATGCGCCAGCACCGCCTGCCCCTGCTGGGCATTGGCGTGGTTTCGGGCTACCTGGGCGCTGCGCCCTCGCTGCTGTGGGCTGCCAGTGCCTTGACCCTGGTGTTTGCGCCGCTGCTGGTGGTGGTGTCGGTGTGGCTCTACACCCTGGTGTTTGCCTTCTCGGCACTCTGGTTCGCACACTATGCGCTGGCGGCCCTGGCGGCCCTGCGTGCCGAGACCCAGGCCCAGGCTGATGCGGCGCTGGCCCGTTCGGCGGTTGCGCCGGGCGAAATCATCGAGCTCGACAACAGCGGCGCGATCATGCCCGCACCGCCGGCAGCCTGGCTGCCGCCCCCCATCCCCTGATCCCGGTCGCCCCCACCGCCATGCGCAACTTCGGCCTCATCATCATCGGCGACGAGATCCTCTCGGGCAAACGCCAGGACAAGCACCTGCCCAAGGTGATCGAGCTGCTCAAGGCGCGCGGCCTGGGCCTGGCCTGGGCACGCTATGTCGGCGACCACCGCGAGCACATCACCGCCGCCTTGCGCTACGCCTTCGCCAGCGGCGATGTGGTGTTCTCCTGCGGCGGCATAGGCGCCACCCCGGACGACCACACCCGGCAATGCGCCGCCGCCGCGCTGGGGCGGCCGCTGGCCCTGCACCCCGAGGCCGAACTGCTGATCCGCGAGCGCATGCGCGAGGTGGCCGCAGAACAAGGCATCGCCTACCAGCCCGACCGGCCCGACAACCTGCACCGCCTGAACATGGGCAGCTTCCCGCAGGGGGCGGCGATCATTGCCAACCCCTACAACAAGATCCCGGGCTTTTCAGTCGACGATGTGCACTTCGTGCCGGGCTTTCCGGTGATGGCCCACCCGATGATCGCCTCGCTGCTCGATACCCGCTATGCCGCGCTGCATGGCAGCCACCAGCAGACCGAGCGATCGGTGATCGTGATGGGCGGCATGGAGGCGGCGTTGACCCCGCTGATGGAGGACATCGAGTCGCGCTTTGCCGGCATCAAGGTGTTCAGCCTGCCCAGCGTCGATCACCCGCAATGGGGCCGCCACATCGAATTGGGTGTAAAGGGCCTGGCCGA
>JANNZD010000452.1:0-6618 GCA_031410435.1 Betaproteobacteria bacterium
CCATTCACCGCCCGCCATCTGCAACGGCCGCAGCAGGTACTTGTCGCGCTGCGCGTTGTAGGCACACATGCTCAACGGCCCGTCCTGCGTGATCGCCATGAACACGCAGGCGTCGATGCGTTCGCGGTCGAGCGAGCACGCATCCATGAAGTTGTGCGTGAACAGCGTGAGCTTGTGTACCCGCCCGCGCGCCGCCAACAGCTCGGCCCGCGCCTGCCACGCGAGGCGCGCTGCCCACAGCAGCGCGGCGCCCGCCAACCGGGGCCTGCGCGCTACCGCCAGCAGCAGCGAGCGCGCGCCGCGCCACGGTGTTTCGCGGTCGATGGTGACGCCGGCGGTCTCGTGAATCGCGCGCTGGATGAAGGCCACGTCGGCGAAGGCGTCGAACGCGCGGCCGGCCACCACCAGCATCACGGCACTGCGGTTGCAGTTGCCGTGCCCGGCCATCAGCACATCGAAGCGGAGCGGCGTGCCGGCACCGCGTTGCAGGTGCGCGGCCACGCCTTGGTCTGGCGGCGCTGCGCTGGGCGCTGGCCTTGGCCTGGCGGCTGCGCCGGGACTTGATCGCCGCGCGTGGCCGGGTGCACAAGCTCACGCTGTTCACGCACAACTTCATGGACGCCTGCCAGCTGGACGCCCAGCGCATCGACGCCTGCGTCTTCATGGCCATCACCCAGGACGGGCCGATCAGCATGTGCGCCTTCAATGCCCGCCGCGATGACTTCTTGCTGCGCCCGCTGGCCCGGCCCGGCCATGCCGAGGGCGACTGGCAGCCGCTGCGCTCGGCCACGGCCGGCCTGCGCGAGCAGCCGATCAAATGGCTGAAGGGGCGCGCCCGCGAGGCCGCCCTGGCCGCGCGGCGGGCATCGGCATGAGGCGCCTGGCCTGGCTGGGCAGCCTGCTGCTGTGGTTGGGGCTGGGCGGCTGTGCCACCCAGGTGATGGTGCCGCCGGCGGGCCTCAGCGCTGCGGCCGGCCCCGGCGCCGCCGCCGACGCTGAATCGGCTTGGGTTCGGGTGCTGGCGCGCTTTGTCAATGCTCAGGGCGAGGTCGACTTCCAGGCGCTGTCGCAAGACCGTGCCGACCTGCAGGCGGTGGTGCGCCAGGTGGCCGCCACGGCGCACGACAGCCTGACGGGCTGGCCGGCGCAGATGGCCTGGTTGGTCAATGCCTACAACGCGCTGTCGATGTACAACGTGATCGACAGCGGCATCCCGGCCAGCCATGCCGGCCTGGCCAAGGTGGGCTTCTTCTTCCAGCGCCAGTTCAACATCGGCGGGCGCTGGCTGTCGCTGTACGCCTTCGAGAACGAGGTGATCCGTCCGCTGGGCCGCACCCAGGCCGACCCCCGGTTGCACTTTGCGCTCAACTGCTCGGCGGTGTCCTGCCCGGTGCTGCCGCGCCAACCCTTCAGTGCGGCCGGGCTGGACGCCGAGCTGGACCGCGAGACGCGCGCCTTTTTTGCGCGGCCCGGCAATTTCCGCATCGATGCCGCCAGCCGCACCGTGTGGCTCAACGAGATCCTGGCCTTCTACACCGAGGATTTCGTGCCGGTGCCGGCGCCCGGCCTGATCGCCTACGCCAACCGCTACGCGCCCGAGGCCGCGCCGTTGGACTACCAGGTGCGCTTCACGCCCTATGACTGGACGGTGGCCAACAGCCGCCGCCTGCGCTGAGCGCAGCGCTCAGCGCGGCCGGCGCCAGACCCAAATGGCCGTCAGTGCCAGCGCTGCAAACAGGCCCAGGCTGTAGAACTCGTAGGGCAGGCCCAGCAGATCGGCCTTGGCATCGGCGCAGGACGCATAGGCGGCAAACACCTCGGGCCAGCGGCTGTCCAGCCCGGTCCAGCCCATGATCCTGTCGGCCAGGCTTCGGTCGCACGATGCCGATGCGGCGGCCACCCCATGCTGCCAGGCCGCCATCGCCAGGCCCGACAGGGCCAGCAGCCCGGCCAGCGCCGCGGCCAGGCGCCGCCCCGGCATGCCCGGCAGCAGCAGGCCCAGCAGCGCGGCGCTGGCCACCGCCACCAAGGCCAGGCGCTGCAGCACGCACCAGGCGCAGGGCAGCAGGGCCAGGGGACCATGCTGGGTATAGAGCGCGGCGCCCACCGCAGCCAGCGCGGCGGCGGCCATGGCCGCCAGCACGGCCCGCGCCCTGCCGGGCTGGCCCGGCCGTGCGCGCCGGCTCACTGCACTTCCGCGATCAGCTCTATCTCGACGCAGGCCCCCATCGGGATCTGCGCCACGCCGAAGGCGCTACGGGCATGGGCGCCGGCCGCGCCGAACACCGCGCCGAACAATTCGGACGCGCCATTGGTCACCAGGTGCTGCTCGGTGAAGCTGGGGGTGCTGTTGACCAGGCTCATCAGCTTGACGATGCGCAGCACCTGGTTCAGGTCGCCCACGGCGGCCTGCAGCGTGCCCATCAGGTCGATGGCAATGGCGCGGGCAGCGGCCTTGCCCTCTTCGGTGGCCATGGTCAGGCCGAGCTGGCCGACCCAGGGCTTGCCGTCCCGGCGGGCGATATGGCCCGAGATGAAGACCAGCTTGCCGGTGCGCACGAAGGGCACATAGGCGGCGGCCGGCGTGGCCACGGGGGGCAGGCTGATGCCCAGTTCGGAGAGCTTGTCGTAGACGGACATGGTGTCGGCAGGCGCCGGGCGCCGCTGTGCTGGCCAAGGGGGCGTGATCCTACACTGGGGTGATGTGGCCCGGCTTGCCTGCAGCACAGCGATCACGGGGCCTGCACCCCGGCTGGGGCCTGGTCTGGCTGGCCTTGTCCTGGCTGGCGGGCCTGGCCTGGCACCTGCAATTGGCGCTGCTCTGGCCGGCAGCCTGGCACCTGGCCCTGGCAGCCTGCGCGCTGGCCTTGCTGGCCTGGGCCTGGGCCGGGCCGCTGCCGCAGCGCGGCGCCGCCCCGGCGGGCGCCCGCTTGCGCTGGGCCCTGGCCGCCGCAGGCTTGCTCTGCGGGGCCTTGGGCTTGGCAGGGCTGCGGGCCCAAGCCCGGCTCGACGAACGCCTGGACCCGGTGCTGGAGGGCCGCAATCTCTGGGTGACGGGTGTGGTGGCCCGCCTGCCGCAGTCCGGCCCCACGGGCACGCGTTTCTGGTTCGAGGTTGAAGCGGGCCGAGTGGACAGCCCGGACGGCGCGGCCGTGGCCTTGCCACCCTTGCTCGGCCTGGGTTGGTATGACGCTTTCGACGAGGATCCGCCCGCAGCCGGCGGCCGGACCGAGCTGCGCGCCGGCCAGCGTTGGCGGCTGCCGCTGCGCCTGAAGTTGCCGCATGGGGCGCTCAACCCGCATGGCTTCGATGCCGAACTGCTCTGGTTCGAGCAGGGCCTGGGCGCCACCGGCCAGGTGCGCACCGGCCGTGGCCTGGCCGCGCACGGGCCGCGCCTGCTGGCTGACGGCGTGGCCCATCCGGTGGAGCGTGCGCGCCAGGCCATCCGCGACGCCATCCGGCGCCAGGTGACGGACCCGCGCGCGGCGGGGGTGCTGGCGGCGCTGGTGGTGGGTGACCAGTCGGCCATCGAGCGCGAGGATTGGGACCTGTTCCGCATCACCGGCATTGCCCATCTGGTGTCGATCAGCGGGGTGCATGTGACCATGTTCGCCTGGCTGGCGGGCGCGCTGGCCGGCCGGGCCTGGCGGCGCAGCCGGCGCTGCATGTTGTGGATGCCGGCGCCGCTGGCGGCGCGCTGGCTGGGCCTGGCGCTGGCCAGTGCCTATGCCATGTTGGCGGGCTGGGGCGTGCCAGCCCAACGCACGGTGCTGATGCTGGGCGCGGCCGGGCTGCTGCGCAGCCTGGGCCGCCATGCGCCCTGGCCGCTGGTGCTGCTGGCCGCCGGGGTGGTGGTCACGCTGGTCGATCCCTGGGCTCTTTTGCAAGCGGGCTTCTGGCTGTCTTTCACGGCGGTGGGCTTGCTGATGGCGTCTGAGCCGCAGCCGGTCGTGGCCTTGCCGTCGGGCGGGTCGGCGCGCGCGCCGGCCGCCTGGCGCCGCTGGGCCAGCGGGCTGGCCGGCCAGCACCTGCGCGCCCAGGGGGTGGCCACGCTGGGCCTGGCGCCTTTGTCGCTGGTGTTCTTCCACCAGCTCAGCCTGGTCGGCTTTGTTGCCAATCTGGTGGCCATCCCGCTGGTGACCCTGCTGATCACGCCGCTGGCCTTGCTGGGCGTGCTGCTGCCTGGGTTGTGGTGGCTGGCGGCGGCCCTGGTGCAGGCCGGGGTGCAGGGCCTGGCCTTGCTGGCGCAATGGCCGGCTGCGGTGCACCTGGCTGCAGCCGCGCCGGCCTGGGCCGTGGCGGCCGGCCTGCTGGGCGCCTTGCTCGCGGCCTTGCCCCTGCCCTGGGCCTTGCGCGGCCTGGCGCTGCCCTTGCTGTTGCCGCTGTTGTGGCCAGCGCCTGTCCGCCCGGCCTGGGGCAGCATGGAACTGGTGGTGGTCGATGTGGGGCAGGGCACGGCGGTGCTGGTGCGCAGCCGGTCGCATCTGCTGGTCTACGACACCGGGCCGCAATACAGCAGCGACAGCGATGCCGGCCAGCGCGTGCTGCTGCCGCTGCTGCAGGCGCGCGGCGAGGGCGCCATCGACCGCCTGATGATCAGCCACCGCGATGCCGACCATGTCGGCGGTGCGGCCAGCCTGCTGGCGGCCTGGCCGGTACGCGAGTTGCTCAGCTCGCTCGACGCTGACCACCCCCTGTTGCAGCGCGGCGTGCCACATGGCCGCTGTGAGGCAGGCCAGCAATGGGCCTGGGACGGCCTGCGCTTTGCCGTGCTGCACCCCCAGCCGCAGGACTACGGCGTGGTGCGCAAGAGCAATGCGATGAGCTGCGTGTTGCGGGTCGAGGATGCAGCCGGCCGCAGCCTGCTGCTGACCGGCGACATCGAGGCCGCACAGGAGCAGGCGCTGGTCAACCAGCATGGCGCCGGCCTGGCCAGCAGCATCTTGTTGGTGCCGCACCACGGCAGCCGAACCTCGTCGACCCCGGCCTGGCTGGCGGCCGTGGCACCCCAGGTGGCGGTGGTACAAGCGGGCTACCGCAGCCGTTACGGGCACCCCGCAGCCGATGTCATGGACCGCTATGCACAGCAGCGCATCAAGGTGGTGCGCACCGACCAGTGCGGTGCATGGCTGTGGCGCGATGGTGCGGCCTCATGCACCCGGGATGTGCAGCGGCGCTACTGGCAATGGTCATCGCCCGTAGGTGGTGCGGAAGTTGCTAACCGTCCTGTGCCAGGACTTGCGGAGCCAGGAGCCTCGTCTCGATGAAACCGACCTTTGATGAAATGCAGGCCACCGCTGACGCGGTGCGGGCCCATTACAGTGGCTTCGACCGCTGGTTGCGCCTGCAGGCGCCGGCGGTCATGGCCGCGCGGCGCGATGAAGCCGAGATGATCTTCCGCCGGGTCGGCATCACCTTCGCGGTCTATGGCGCCAAGGATGAAGACGGCGCCGGCACCGAGCGGCTGATCCCCTTCGACCTGATTCCGCGCATCATCCCGTCGGACGAATGGCAGCGCATGGAGCGTGGCCTGGTGCAGCGGGTGACCGCGCTCAACCGCTTTCTGCACGATGTCTACCATGAGCAGGAGATCCTCAAGGCAGGCGTGGTGCCGGCCGAGCAGATCCTGCAAAACGCCCAGTTCCGCCCCGAGATGATGGGCGTGGACCTGCCGGGCCAGATTTATTCGCAGATCGCCGGCATCGACATCGTGCGTGCGGCCCAGCCCGATGGCAGTGGCACCTATTACGTGCTGGAGGACAACCTGCGCGTGCCCAGCGGCGTGAGCTACATGCTGGAGAACCGCAAGATGATGATGCGGCTGTTCCCCGAGCTGTTTGCCCAGCACCGGGTGGCGCCGGTGGCGCATTACCCCGACCTGCTGCTCGACACCCTGCGCGCGGTGGCGCCGCCGTCGGTGAACGAGCCCACCGTGGTGGTGCTGACCCCGGGCATGTACAACAGCGCGTATTTCGAGCATGCCTTTCTGGCCCAGCAGATGGGCATCGAGCTGGTCGAGGGCCAGGACCTGTTCGTCAAGGACAACTTCGTCTACATGCGCACGACCCAGGGGCCGCGCCGGGTGGACGTGATCTACCGCCGGGTGGACGACGATTTTCTCGACCCCAAGGCTTTCCGGCCCGATTCCACGCTGGGCTGCGCCGGCCTGCTGGATGTCTACCGCAAGGGCAACATCAGCCTGTGCAATGCCATCGGCACCGGGGTGGCCGACGACAAGTCGATCTACCCCTATGTGCCCAAGATGGTGGAGTTCTACCTGGGCGAAAAACCCATCCTCGAGAATGTGCCCACCTACCTGTGCCGTGACAGGGGCGACCTGCAATATGTGCTGGACCACCTGGGTGAACTGGTGGTCAAGGAGGTGCATGGCGCCGGCGGCTACGGCATGCTGGTGGGGCCGGCCAGCAGCCAGGCCGAGATCGAGGATTTCCGTGCGGCGCTGCTGGCGCGGCCCGACAACTACATCGCCCAGCCCACGCTGGCGCTGTCCACCACGCCCACCTTCGTCGACAGCGGCATCGCGCCGCGCCACATCGACCTGCGGCCCTTCGTGCTGTCCGGGCGCAGCGTGCAGATGGTGCCGGGCGGCCTGACCCG
>JANNZD010000453.1:0-21070 GCA_031410435.1 Betaproteobacteria bacterium
GCTTGGACTCGCGCAAGTACATGTGCCCAAGCGTAGGCAGCATTGCCGAGGAAAAGCAAGAGCCCTACGGCAATCCATGTATCTAGGCATCTGGTGCTGCTTGAGCCCTCTCGACCTCGTCAAATCAATGGCTTACACAACCCAGACACGCCCGAACCGAGGCTATGTGCCCTGGAACTGTCAAAGTCAGGTCAGAGCCTGTGATTAATTCCGGCGTGACCGAGCAACGCCCAAAAAGGCGCGCGATCTAGGCGCAAAGCGCAGGCATAGCCCGGGCTATGTCGAGCATTTGCAACGACGAGCGGGCGCGTGTTGGGGTGGTGAGCGGGCATGTCGGAATAAATCACAGGCTCTCAGCCGCCGCAGCCACCCAGCGTGACCTTGACTTCCTTCTGTGCGAAGAGCAAGCGGCCGTCGCCCATCATGGCCAGGGCGTAGACATTCGATGACTGGCCCATCTTCACCCGGGTCGAGAAATTGGCATCCACGCTGTCACTCACGTAGAACATGGCCGACAGCACGCTCGGGTTCTTCTCGACCAGCAGCATCAGCCGCTGCGCGCCGGCCAGGGTGGTGGACACTCCGATGGGCACGACGGCGCCGTTCTCGGCGATGTCGGGGCCGCTCACGCTGACCTCCTTGCTCTCGGTGGGGGCCTGGCCGCCAAGCATCCTGGCCAGGTCGGCCAGGGTCTTGGCCTCGAAGGCAGCGGTGTTGTAGGCGGCCTGCGCCAGCGGAGGCAGCAGGCCGGCGCCGGCCATCAAGGCGGCCAATCGGGCGGAACGGGCAAGCAGATCTCGGCGCTTCATCATCGGGTGACCTTGATGCGGAGTGGACGCTGAAATGGGCCTTGGCTGGGGTGAGTGCGGTTGCGCATGCCAAGGCGGCTAGGGTTTGGCGCCGGCGGCCAGCCACTGGGCAATCAACCGGGCATCGCCCTCGGACAAGGCTTGCGCCGGCATCGGCACAGGCCCCCAGGCCCCTTGGCCACCGGACCGGATCCTGGCCGGTAGGTCGGCCTCGGCATCGGCGCGCGCCGCGTACTTGCCGGCAATCTCGCGGAAGCCGGGCCCGACGGTTCGGCTGTCCACCGCATGGCAAGCGGTGCAGCTGTGGCGCTGCGCCAAGGCCAGGGCGGCGGTCCCGGGGCCGGCGGCAGCGCGGGCGGGCGGATTGACGGCGGACTGCACGTCCGGCGACTGGGCCAAGGCCGGCTGGCTGGTATCCGCACCGCGCTGGGGCCCGACCAGGCGTTGCTGGTCGGCCAGGTTGCCGTGGTTGTTGCGCGCGTGATCGGGCAGCTGCGAGACCACCTGGGGTTCACCGGCGCAGGCCCGCATGCAGGCGACGGCCCGGACATCGGGCTTCACCGACTTGCCCAGGCCTCTGCCGGGCCAGAGCGCGTGATCGACGGTCGCGCCTTTGCGGTTGGGCATCAAGCCCTGGGCTTCGGCGATGGTGGTGTCGGACAGCACGAAGTTGCCCGGCACGATGCCGCCCAGGTTCAGCAGGTAGGCCGTGACGGCATATACCTCTTCGGTGCTGAGCGATTTCGGCGCGGTCCAGGGCATGGCGCGGTTGATGTAGTCCCACAGGGTAGAGACCTGGGTGGCCTTCATCAGAGTGGTCCGGCCGGGGAAGGAGGCGTCGGTCAGCCGGGCCACGCGCCCGGACTTGACATCCTCCGGGGTCGTGCCGCCCCCCAGCGGCGCGAAGACCTCGTTGGACTCGCCGAACACGCCGTGGCAGGCGGCGCACTTGGCTTCCCAGACCTGCTGGCCCTGGTCCACCGAACCGGCGCCCCGGGGCAGGCCCTTGAAATCGGGCCGCACCTCGGTATCCCAGGCTTTCAGCTCCCTTGGGGTGGCCGCGCGGCCTATGCCGGGATAGCTGGTCTGCGCCCGCGCCCCCCCTGCGGCCAGCAGGGCCAGCACCAGCGCCAGCGCCGCCAGCAGGCCGGGCAGGCCCGGACGGCTAGGCCAGCTGCACATTCCGCACCTCGCCGCTTGGCTGCACCAGCCAGGACTGGATCGCGTTGTTGTGGTAGATCGAGCGGGTGCCGCGCACCGCGCGCAATTGCCGGTAGTGCGGTTGCACATAGCCGGTCTCATCGATCGCGCGGCTTTGCACGATGGCAGGCTGTCCCTGCCACACCCAGTCCAGCGTGAAGCGGGTCAGGCATTTGCTGATCACCGGCGCCTGCAGGCGTGCAGTCTGCCATTGCTGCCCGCCGTCGACCGATACATCCACCCGCCTGATCTTGCCGCGCCCCGACCAGGCCAGCCCGCTGATCTGGTAGTAGCCTTTGTCGAGCAACAGCTGGCCGCCCGACGGCATGGTGACCACGCTCTTGCATTCCTGGATGCTGCTGTACTGCCGGTGCAGGCCGCCGGGCATCAGGTCCATGTAATGGACAGTCTCATCCTTGCTGCCGTAGGGCTGGTCGCCCACCTCGATGCGCCGCAGGTATTTGACCCAGCTCACGCCCTGCACGCCCGGAACCACCAGGCGCAGCGGATAACCGTTCTCGGGGCGCAGCATCTCGCCGTTCTGGCCATAGGCCACCAACACCTCGCCGCTTTCGATCAAGGCCATCGGCACGGTGCGGGTCATGGATGAGCCGTCAGCGCCTTCGGCCAGCACATAGCGGCCGCGCTTGTAGTCGGCGCCGGCCAGGTCCAGCAGGGTCTTCAGCGGCACGCCGGTGAACTCGCTGCAGCTCAGCATGCCATGGGTGTACTGGCAGGTCGGTACGGCCACATTGCCCCATTCCATGCCGGTGTTGGCACCGCATTCGATGAAGTGGAAGCGGCTGACCGAAGGCAGGCGCATGATCTCGTCCAGCCTGAACACCAGGGCTGTCTTCAGCAGCTTTTCATCGGCGCCGTTGATCATCAAGCGGTGGCGCGACGGATCGATGTCCCACCAGCCCTGGTGGTGCCGCTCGAAGTGCAGCCCGCTGGGCGTGACGATGCCGAACAGGCTTTGCAGCGGCGCGAAGGACACCGAGGACTGCGGCGTCTGCGTCAGCCCCGGGCTGGGCCGGCGCTGCACATTGGCCTCGTGCCTGGACGGCTTGCCATAGCCATCGGTCGCCACCGCCTGGCCCAGGCCCTTGCTGTGGGCAGGCAATTCGAGGATGTTGGGGTCGCTGTCATCGTCTGGCGCAGGCATGCCCTGGGCCAACGCTGCGGGGGCGGAAGCACCTGCCAGCGCGGCGGCGAAGGCGTTGCGGACGGAATTGCGGCGGCCGGCCAGGTTTTGGGCTGCCAGTGCCTGAGCCTGCGCAGGGCCAATGAAGTTCTCCGGCGCCTTGAGCAGGCGCCCGGCTGGCCCGCCTGGCGGGCTCGATGCCGCGCCGCCTGTGGGCCGGTCATTGGACCGGCGCATCGGGCCGCAGCCGCGAGGCTGAGCTTGAAAGTCGGGCGGGGAAGGGCTGCAGCGGCAAGGTCATGTCTTTAAAGGTCTTTAAAGCCATATATGCATTTAAGCAAATATTAGCTAAGACAAATTTTTTAAGGGCTAGGGCTTTCCCGCGTCATCGCGCGCGGCACCGCATCTTGGCCAGAGCGGCCGCAGCGCTCTGTCTTGGCGTGCCGCGCGCACCAGGCCAAGTCTTGATCTTCCTTTATATGATCACACAACAATATTTGAAAACATCGT
Organism: Betaproteobacteria bacterium; assembly: GCA_031410435.1. Lineage (GTDB taxonomy): Bacteria > Pseudomonadota > Gammaproteobacteria > Burkholderiales > Burkholderiaceae_C > Pseudaquabacterium. The sequence goes on from JANNZD010000453.1 coordinate 3,664, forward strand.
ATGATCTTTATTCAATGCAAACCAGAACGTCTTCCTTCCAGCCGGCGGCGCGGGTGAAAACCACGCCTCTGGCGCCCGCAACTGCGGCTGCCCTGTCGCCACAGGCCATGCAGGCCAGCGCGGGCGCGGCGGCGGCCATGCTGAAGGCGCTGGCCCATCCGGATCGGCTGATGCTGTTGTGCCAGCTGGCCGGCGGTGAGCGCAGCGTCGCCGACCTGGGTGCGCTGGCGGGCGTCGGCCAGCCTTCCCTGTCCCAGCAGTTGGGCGTGTTGCGGGGCGAGCGCCTGGTGGCCACCCGCCGCGAGGGCAAGCAGGTGATCTATCGGCTTGCCTCGCCAGCCGCGCTGGCCTTGCTGCAAACGCTGCATGCGCTGTTCTGTGAGCCTGAACCTGCGGCGCCTGTGGGCCCAGGCCGCCGCGTGCCAGGCCGGCGCGTCCAATCCCTCAGCAAGGCCCCGGCATGATCATCGACTGGACCCATTTCACGCCCTGGGCGTCTCTGGCGGGGGGCCTGGTCATCGGCCTGGCCACCGCCTTGTTTCTTTTCGGCAATGGTCGCATCGCGGGCATTGCCGGCATCCTGGCCAGTCCTCTGCGGGCCCTGATGGCGGGCCACAGCCTGCGGCCCGACGCCAGTCGGCTCTGGTTTTTGCTCGGGCTGATGCTGGCGCCCTGGTGTTGGCGCTGGGTGACACCCTTGCCTGCGGCGGCGGTCGACGTGGGTACCGGTGGCCTGGTTCTGGCGGGCTTGCTGGTCGGGGTGGGTGTTCGCATGGGCAACGGCTGCACCAGTGGCCACGGCGTCTGCGGCCTCAGTCGGTTCTCATTGCGCTCGCTGGTCAATGTGCTGGCCTTCATGGGGGCCGGCGTCGTCACCGTGTTCATGCTGCGTCACATTGTCTGAGGCCCGCCATGAGCCACCTATTTGCGCTGTTGAGCGGCCTCATTTTCGGCATTGGCCTGATCCTGGCCGGCATGACCAACCCGCTCAAGGTCAAGGGCTTCCTCGACCTGGCGGGCGCCTGGGACCCGAGCCTGGGGCTGGTGATGGCCGGCGCGATTGCGCTGGGTGTCTTTGTTTTTGCCCGTGCGGCGCGGCGCCAGCGCACCTGGTTGGGCTTGCCCATGGAGATCCCGGTGAACCGCAGCATCGACCGTCGGCTGGTGCTGGGGGGGGTGCTGTTCGGCATGGGTTGGGGCATCGGCGGCTTCTGCCCCGGGCCGGCGCTGGTGGCGCTGGGCAGCGGCATGGGCGCTGCGGGTGTGTTCGTCCTGGCGATGCTGGTGGGCATGGTCCTGCATGACAAACTGTTGCTGCGGTCCTGACCGGCGGCGGGTATCGGGCCCCGCCGACCGGGCAGACGATCGACTGCTGTCGGTGGGCAGCCGTGACGTGAAATGGAAGGAACCCGGGCATGCTGATCTTCCGTCAACTGTTTGACTCAGCCTCATCGACCTACACCTACCTGCTGGGCGATGCCGACAGCGGCGCTGCGGTGTTGATCGACCCGGTGTATGAGAACGAACGCCGCGATCTGGCCTTGCTGCGCGAGCTGGGTCTGCATTTGGTGGCGACCCTGGACACCCATGTGCATGCCGACCATGTGACCGGCGCCTGGCTGCTCAAGCAGCGTTGCGGCAGCCAGATCCTGTTGTCCCGGGACGCCGGCGCAGCCTGCGCCGATCGGCTGCTCGGGCATGGCGACCACATATGCTTTGGCGCACGCCATCTGCAAGTGCGTTGCACGCCGGGTCACACCAGCGGCTGTCTGAGTTTCGTGCTGGACGATCTCAGCATGGCCTTCACCGGTGATGCGCTGCTGATACGCGGCTGCGGCCGCACCGACTTTCAACAAGGCAGCCCCATCCAGCTGTACCGGTCGGTGAAAGAGCAGATCTTGTCATTGCCGGCCGCCTGCCTGCTCTACCCGGCGCATGATTACCGGGGGCTCACCGTCACCAGCGTAGGCGAAGAGCAGCGCTTCAATCCACGCTTGGGCGGCAATGTCGATGTGGCCGACTTTGCCGGCTACATGAACAACCTCGGCCTGCCGCATCCCAAGCAGATGGACATCGCCGTGCCGGCGAATCTGCGTTGCGGCCGGCCCGAGGGCGCGGACAGATTGCCGCCCGAACCCGACTGGGCGCCGCTCACTTTCACTTTCAGTGGCCTGTGGGAAATTGTGCCGGCCGTGCTGCAAGAGCGCAGCGCAGGCAGCCGTGCCGGAGCGATCCAGATCATTGACGTGCGCGAACCGGCGGAGTTCTCGGACAGCTTGGGCCACATCGAAGGCGCCCGGCTGCTGCCCTTGTCGGCACTGCTGCAACATGCAGGTGCAATTGACCGCGAACGGCCGGTGGTCACCGTCTGCAGGTCTGGCGTGCGGTCTGCGCAAGCCGTGGTGCTGCTGCAAAAGGCCGGCTTTGCCCAGGTGGCCAATCTGGCGGGCGGCATGCTGCGCTGGCGCACCGAAGCCCTGCCGGTTGCGGCCGGTGCGGCTTGATGCGGCCGCAGGCCCATGGCGTTCGTGCCAGGTGCAGCATCTGCGGCTGCTGGATCTACGCCAAGCGCTGGTGTGATGTTGGTGGAGACGAGGAGGATCGAACTCCTGACCTCTGCATTGCGAACGCAGCGCTCTCCCAGCTGAGCTACGCCCCCACGAACGCTTAAGATTCTAGCAGCAGCCCTCTGGGGTGTTCCGGGCCCTTCAGGGGCCAGGAACCGGGTCTGTCAGCAAGCTCTGGAGCCGCGCATGTCGCAACCTGATTCAAGCTGGTACGAGGCCCAATACAACAACCGGGCGCGGGTGCCCGAGGCACTCGAGATCCTGCCGCGCTGGGCCGCAGCGTCCGCCCTGGCACGCTTGCGCATGACCGTGGTGGCCGATCTGGCCTATGGGCCCGGGCCTGCAGAGACCCTGGATGTGTTTCCGGCGCGGGGGTCGGGTTCGCCGGTGATGGTCTATATCCACGGCGGCTATTGGCGCTCGCTGGACAAGTCGGACCACTCCTTCGTGGCGCCGTCTTTCGTGCAGGCGGGTGCCCTGGTAGTGGTGCCCAACTATGCGCTGTGCCCGGCGGTCGGCATCGATGACATCGCATTGCAGATGTGCCGGGCGCTGGCCTGGGTCTTCCACAACGCTGCGCGCTTTGGTGGCGATCCGGCGCGCATCTACCTGGTCGGGCATTCGGCCGGCGGGCACCTGGCGGCCATGTTGCTGTGCACCCGCTGGCACCAGGTGGCCGACCAATTGCCCAAGCGGTTGGTGGCCGGCGCCCTGGCCCTTTCGGGCTTGTACGACCTGATGCCGCTGCAGCACGCGCCCTTTCTACAGGCCGATCTGCGCCTGACCGACGCCTTGGCCCTGCGGGTCAGCCCGGCTGGTTTCGCGCGCCCGCGCGGCCCGCTGCGGGCCTTGGTGGGCGGCGACGAGAGCGAAGAGTTCCTGCGCCAGAACCGCCTGATCCAACAACGCTGGGGCGCCGAGGCGGTGCCGGTTTGCGATGCGCTGCCAGGCTTGAACCACTTCACGGTGCTGCATGACCTGGTGAACCCGAATGGCAGCGCCCACCGCCACGCCCTGCAGATGTTGGGCCTGGACGGTGGCGCCGCCTGAGCTGCTTTTGCTATCGGGGTTTTCCAGCGGATTGGTTTGCGCTATCTTCAATATTGAAGCTTTGTATTGGCGCTCGCCCTGCGGGTTTGGTAGCGTCAGCGGGTGCTGCCGGCCGAAGGGGCGGTAGACGACCTGCCACCCACGCATGAGGAGCTTTCCATGAGCTTGAAGGGTTCGAAGACCGAACAGAACCTGAAGGACGCCTTTGCCGGCGAATCTCAGGCCAATCGCCGCTACCTGTACTTCGCAAACAAGGCCGACATCGAGGGCCAGAATGACGTGGCCTCGCTGTTCCGGTCCACCGCAGAAGGCGAGACCGGCCATGCTCACGGCCACCTCGAGTTTCTCGAGAACGGTTCGGGCGATCCCGCCACGGGCCTGCCTATCGGCAGCAGCCGTCAAAACCTGGCCGCTGCCGTGGCCGGTGAGACCCACGAGTACACCGACATGTACCCGGGCATGGCCAAGTCGGCGCGTGAAGAAGGCTTTGACGAGATCGCCGATTGGTTCGAGACCCTGGCCAAGGCCGAGCGCTCGCATGCCAATCGCTACCAGAAGGCTCTGGACGCGCTGGTCGACTGACCCTGCGCCCCGGCGCTGACACCGCATCCATACAAGGGGTCCGCTTGCGGCCCCTTGTTCTTTGGAGCGCCCCGAATCCCTGCAGCAGCGTCCGCTGCGCAACCCCCACCCGCCAACATGAGCACCCGCGAAGGCAACCTCGAAGCCCCGACCCGGCACGCGCTGGACTGGAAGTCCGAAGCGTTCTACGACCGCGATGCCTGCAACGCCGAGCTCGAGCGGGTGTTCGACATCTGCCATGGCTGCCGCCGTTGTGTCAGCCTGTGCCAGTCCTTCCCCACGCTGTTCGACCTGGTGGACGCCACCGCGGATGGCGAAGTCCACGGGGTCAAGAAAGAGGCTTACTGGGACGTGGTCGACCAGTGCTATCTGTGCGACCTGTGCTTCATGACCAAGTGCCCTTACACGCCGCCGCATCCCTGGCAGCTGGACTTTCCGCACCTGATGCTGCGCGCCAAGGCGATCAAGTTCAGCGCCGGCCTGGTCGGCGAGGGCGAGAAGTTCCTGGCCAGCACCGATGTGCATGGCAGCTTTGCGGGTATCCCGATCGTGGTGCAGGCGGTCAATGCGGTGAACAAGACCAAGCTGGCACGCGGCGCGATGGACAGCCTGCTGGGCGTGCACCCCGAGGCCTGGATGCCCGAGCTGGCAGCCAAGCGCTTCCGCTGGAGCGCCGACAAGCAGGGCAGCGCCACGGCCGTCACCGACGGGGCCCGCGCGCCCGGCAAGGTGGCGGTCTTTGCCACCTGCTATGTCAACTACAACGAACCCGGCATCGGCCACGACCTGCTCAAGGTGCTCGAGCACAACGCCATACCCTGGGTGATCGTCGAGAAGGAATCCTGCTGCGGCATGCCCAAGCTGGAGCTGGGCGACCTGAAATCGGTGGAGAAGCACAAGGATGACAACATCCCGGTGCTGGCCCGCTATGCCCGCGAGGGCTATGCCATCGTCAGCGCCATCCCCAGCTGCACCCTGATGTTCAAGCAGGAATTGCCGCTGATGTTCCCGGACGAGGCCGATGTTCAGTTGGTCAAGGGCGCGATGTTCGACCCCTTCGAGTACCTGATGGCGCGCCAGAAGGACGGCCTGCTCAAGACCGACTTCAAGCGCGACCTGGGCAAGGTGAGTTACCACATCCCCTGCCACGGCCGGGTGCAGAAGATCGGCAAGAAGACCGAAGAGATGTTCAAGCTGATCGGCCAGAGCGTGAGCCTGGTGCTCAACACGGTCGAGCGCTGCAGCGGCCATGCCGGCACCTATGGCGTGAAGACGCCCACTCACCCGGTGGCGATGAAGATCGGCAAGCCGGTGTTCAAGGCCATGGCCAAGGACGGGCCCGACTTCATCAGCAGTGATTGCGCGCTGGCCGGCCACCACATCGCCCAGGGCATGCAGCAGGCCGGCACCCCGGCCAAGGCGCTGCAGCACCCGCTCAGCCTGCTTCGATTTGCCTACGGACTGGAGTGAACCCCGACATGACCCCCATCACCCGCGACAGCCTGCTCACGCTCGAGGCCTATGCCAAGATCCGCAAGAGCAGCAAGCCCGAGGTCATCGCCCACCGCCGCCTGCGCAGCGTGCACCTGGGCGAGCACCTGACCCTGCAGTTCGAGGACGAGCACACCATCCGGCGCCAGATCCAGGAGATGCTGCACATCGAGAAGATCTTCGACGAGGCCGGCATCCTCGGCGAGATCGAGGCCTATGCCCCGCTGGTGCCCGATGGCAGCAACTGGAAGGCCACCCTGCTGATCGAGTACCCCGACCCGCATGAGCGCAAGTTCGAGCTGGGGCGGCTGATCGGTGTCGAAGACCGCATGTTCGTCGAGGTCGAGGGCCACCCCCGGGTCTATGCCATCGCCGACGAAGACCTCGACCGGGAGAACGCCGACAAGACCTCGGCGGTGCATTTCGTGCGTTTCGAGTTCAGCAGCGCGGCGCGCGCGGCGGTGCGTGCCGGTGCGGCGGTCAAACTGGGTTGCGACCATGCGCATTACCCGGCCCATGTCAGCATCGCGGCCGAGACCCTGGCCTCACTGGCGGGCGACCTGGTCTGACCTGCCGTGCCAGCTGGCGGCGCTGTACAGCGCCAATGCCGCCCAGATCAGCCCAAAGCCCACGCCCCGGCTGGCGCTGAAGGGCTCGTGGTAGACGAACACCCCCAGCACGAACTGGATCGACGGCCCCAGGTATTGCAGCAGGCCCAGGGTGGCCATCGAGACCCGGCGCGCACCCGAGGCAAACAGCAGCAAGGGGATGGCCGTGACCGGTCCGGCGGCCAGCAGCCACAGGTCCAGCGCCCCATCGCCGCGGCCCAGATGGCCCTGGCCGGTCGATTGCAGCCACAGCATGCCGGCCAGGGCCAGCGGGGCCAGCATCAGGGTCTCCAGCGCCAAGCCTTCCAGCGCGCCCAGCGGCGCGGTCTTGCGCAGCAGGCCATACAGGCCAAAGCTCAAGGCCAGCACCCCTGACACCCAGGGCACATGCCCGGCGCCCACCGCCATCCACAGCACGCCGGCGCCGGCCAATGCCACGGCGGCCCATTGCAGCGGGCGCGGGCGCTCGTGCAGCACGGCAAAGCCCAGCACCACATTGATCAGCGGGTTGATGAAATAGCCCAGGCTGGCGTCCAGCACCCGCCCGGCATTCACCGCCCACACATAGAGCAGCCAGTTGCAGCCCAGCAGCAGGGCGCTGGCGGCAAACAGGGCCAGGGTGCGCGGCTGACGCAACAGCGGTGCCAGCCAGGCCCAGCGGCGCAGCACGGCCAGCAGGCCGAAGACGAACACCATCGACCACCAAGAACGGTGCAGCACGATCTCTAGCGCCGGCACACCCTGCAATTGCTTGATGTAGAGCGGAAACAGGCCCCACAGGATGTAGGCCAGCGCGGCTGCGAGCGGTCCGGACGGCATGGCTGGGTGGTTGGCGGGGCGGCGCCACGATCAGCAAACCGGGGCAGAGGGAGAGGCGGCCTGCATTGTCACCGCCGGCACGCACAGGCATCATCCGGGGCATGCCCCGATTGGTCTTCACGCCGCAATTGCGCCGCTTTCTGGCGGTGCCCGATGTGGTGTGCAGCGCCCTGCAATTGCGCCCTGCGCTGCAGCAGGCATTTGCCCAGAACCCGCGCCTGGCCGCCTATGTGCTGGACGAGCAGGGCCACCTGCGGCCCAATGTGGTGATTTTCATCGACGGCCAACGCTGTCGCGAGCGTGTGCTGCTCGCCGACCCGCTGCAAGCCGAAAGCACCGTGCATGTGATGCAGGCCCTGTCCGGCGGCTGATGCCGGCCCCCTCGCCAACCCTGATACAAGGATCAAGCGCATGACTGACCGTGCCTGGGTGGCCACCCGCAAAGGGCTGATCGAACTGCGCCGCCGCGCCGGCCAGTGGCAGATCGGCGGCCACAGTTTTCTCGGCGAGCCGGTGTCGATGGTGTTGCCGCCGGACGCGGCCAGCCCGGGTGGGCGCATGCTAGCGGCCTTGAACCTGGGTCACTTCGGCGTCAAGCTGCATGCCTCGGACGATGCCGGCAGCACTTGGCGCGAATTGCCCGCCCCTGCCTACCCGGCGCAGCCCGACGAGGTGATCGGGCCCGACTGGAAGCTGGGCCTGATCTGGTCGCTCGAGGCCTGTCGCGGCAGCACCTGGGCCGGCACCTTGCCGGGTGGGCTGTTCCGTTCGGACGATGGGGCCGAATCCTGGCAACTGGTGGAGGGCCTGTGGAACGTGCCCGAGCGCACCGAGTGGTTCGGCGGCGGCTATGACGCCCCCGGCATCCACTCGATCAGCCCCCACCCCGACCGGCCGGGTGAGATGTTGGTGGGCGTGAGCTGCGGTGGCGCCTGGACCACCTGGGACGATGGCGCCAGCTGGACCCTCACCGCCGGCGGCATGGTGGCCGATTTCATGCCGCCCGAGCGCGCCGAGGACGGCGCCACCCAGGATCCGCACCGCATCGTGCGCTGCGCCGCCCGGCCCGAGATCCTGTGGTGCCAGCACCATTGCGGCATCTGGCGCAGCAGCGACAGCGGCCGCAGCTGGCAGCGCATCAGCAGCGCGCCCTTGTCGAGCTTCGGCTTCGCGGTGGCGGCGCATCCGCAAGACCCGGCCACCGCCTGGTTCGTGCCGGCGGTGGCCGACCAGTGCCGGGTGCCGGTGGCCGGCGCGCTGGTGGTCAACCGCACCCAGGACGGCGGCGCCAGTTTCGAGACCTTGTCGCAAGGCCTGCCGGGCTCGCATTGCTATGACCTGGTCTACCGCCACGGCCTGGCGGTCGACGATGCCGGCCGCAGCCTGCTGATGGGCAGCACCTCGGGCGGGCTGTGGTCCAGTGACGACGGCGGCGAGCGCTGGCAGACGGTCTCGCTCAACCTGCCACCGGTCTATGCGGTGCGCTTTGGCTGATTGCATCCCAAGCCCGTGGCGGCGCTGGCTTCGGCCTGCGCCGGGCCGCGCCAGCGGCCCCATTCGGGCCCGGGCTGGGCGCGCAGCCGCAGCGGCCGGCGGTCCGTCGGCAGCGGCACGCTCAGCTGCAGCGCATGCAGCCAGAGGCGGGCCTGGCCGACCTGCGCGGGCAGGTGGGTTTGTGTACCGCCAGCAGCTGCGTGTCGCTGTGGGTCCAGGGCAGTTCTGGGTGCATCTAGGGCTCGGCAGCGGGCATAGGGCGGCAGGATCGGCCTGAGCAAGGGCAAAACGGGGTTTTTGCCCTTCAATTGTTCAAAGCACTTCCGGGCGCAGCATCGAAAAATGCTTGTCACGAAGCCTCGGCATCATCGCCGGGAGTGCCAGGCCCGTCGCCTGGCCCGCTGCCGGCGTGCCGGCTGGGAGAGATCCGCATGACACAGACCTTCAATGTGGGCGCGCGCTCGCTGTTCGTCACTATCACCGCCTGGGTGTTCATGGTGCTGGGCTCGATGGCATCGGTTTCGGCATTGGTGCAGAACGCGGCCGCCTCGTCCCTGCCGGGCCAGATCGCAGTGGTCGGCGCCAAGCTGCCGCAACCGGGGTTGACTGCCTGGCTGCTGGGCTACCTGCCCTGGGTGATGGGCGCCGGGCTGCTGGTGTCGGCGGCTACGCTCGCGGCGGCCATTGGCCTGCTGCTGCGCCTGGAATGGGCGCGGCGCGGCTTCATCGGCCTGCTCTGCCTGGCCATCGTCATCAACCTGGCGGGGCTGTGGTTGCAGCAGGAGTTGATGCTGTCGCTGGTGCATGCCACCTTGCTGCAGGCACCGCTGCCGCCCCAGGTGGCTGGGGTGTTCGACGGCTTGGTGGTGGCGGCGCGCTCGATGGCGGTGCTGGTCACGCTGGTGGCCTGTGCCTTGCTCGGCTGGATCGCCTGGCGCTTGACCCTGCCCACCGTGCGCCAGGAATTTGCCTGAAGCGTCTGCCGCCCCGGGTCGGTGCACCCGGCGCAGGTCAATCAACAGGCCCGCCGTCGAGGTAGAACCAACGGCCCTGTTCACGCACGAAGCGGCTGTTTTCCACCAGACGGTGGGCCCGCCCGCCTTGTTTGCTGCGGGCAACGAAGGCCACGCGGGCCTGGCCATCGCCCTGCGCCACCGGCGTCTGCAGCTGCAACCCCAACCAGCGCAGCCCGGGCTCGAAGCCGATCTCGCCGGGCCGGGTGCTGGGGTGCCAGGTATCGCGCAGGTAGTCGGCCAGCCGCAGCACATAGGCGCTGTAGCGCGACCGCATCAAGGCCGCAGGGTCCGGGGCCTGCAGGTGCAAGGGCCCCTGGTGCCAGCGGCCGCAGCAAGCGCCATAGGCCAGGGCCGCCGCGCCGCCGCCGCAGGGGCAGGGGCCTGCGAGCCCCCCTGAGGGCGGGCTGCCAGGCGGATGGGGCGGATGGGACGGGTGGCGGTTGGACGGCTGGGCCATGCGGCAGGGCGCGGGTGCGAGAGGCAACAGTCGCCGGATCATGCCGCAGCCGCTGCCGGCGGCCGACCCGGGGCGCAAGGCCACCGCTACACTCGCCGCAAAACGGGCGGGCCCTCCAGCGGGCCCGGGCCGGCGCGGCAGCTGCGCGATCGTCGCGCACCCAGGAGACTCGATGCTAGACCCCCAAGCCAAGGCAGTGCTGGACCTGATGGTCGAGCGCGGCGTGCCGCCCACCCATACCTTGGCGCCGGACCAGGCCCGGCGTTTCTATGTCGAGCGCCGCGCCGTGACCCAGCCCCCACCGCGGCCCCTGGGGGAAGTGACCGATCTGGTCGCCAGCGGCCCGCATGGCGACATCCCGCTGCGCCTGTACCGGCCGGACGGCCTGCCCACACCGGCGCCAGTGCTGGTCTACTACCACGGCGGCGGCTGGGTGATCGGCGACCTGGACACCCATGACACCCTGTGTCGTGACTTGGCCGATGCCGGGCGTTGCGTGGTGGTGGCGGTGGACTACCGCATGGGGCCGGAGCACCGTTTCCCGGCGGCGGTGGACGATGTGCTGGCGGCCACCCGCTGGCTGCAGGCCCAGGCTGCGCGCCTGCAACTCGACCCGGCGCGCTTCGCGGTGGGCGGCGACAGTGCCGGCGGCAACTTGGCGGCGGTGGTGGCGCTGGCCTGGCGCGACGCCGGCCAGGCCCATCCCCTGCGCTTGCAGCTGCTGATCTACCCGGCCACCGACATGCGCGCCGACTCGCCCTCGCACACCGCCAACGGCCAGGGCTATCTCTTGACCCGGGACACCCTGGACTACTTCCGCGGCCACTACATCGATGTGGCCGATTACACCGATTGGCGTGCCTCACCGTTGCTGCACCCTAACCTGGCGGGCCTGCCGCCAGCATTCGTGCTGACCGCCGGCTTCGACCCGCTGCGCGACGAGGGCCGGCAGTTTGCAGATGCCCTGTCGGCCGCCGGCACGCCCGCCCAATACCTGTGTTTCGAGCGCCAGATCCACGGTTTCATCACCATGGGGCGGGTCATCGACGAAGCCCACACTGCCATCGCTGTGTGCGGCCAGGCCTTGCGGCGGGCGCTGGCTTGAGCGCGCCCGCACAGACCCGGCCCGGGCCGGCCGGCCCGGTCGCTGCGGCCCCTGCTGTGGCCCCTTCTGTGGCCCCTGCTGAGGCCCATTGCGAAGCGCCTAGCGCCGCCGGTTTCACAGTCCCGAAGGCCCGGCACCGCATCAGGCCAGCGCCCGGCCCGGCACGATGCTGATCCGACGCCGCCGCTTCAGTGCCGCGCTGGCTGTGGTGGTGCCTGGCCTGGGCGCTGGCGCTGCGCAGGCGCAGTTCCGGGTCGAGATCGCGGGCGTGGGCGCCACCCAGCTGCCGCTGGCCATCACCCGCTTCCGTGACGAAGACCGCAGCGGCCAGCCGATATCGGCCATCGTGCGGGCCGACCTGGAGCGCAGCGGCGCCTTCCGCATCGTCGAATCGAGCGGTGCGCTCGATGAACGCAGCCAGCCGCAATGGGCCGACTGGCGCGGGCGCGGCGCCGACGCCCTGGTGGCCGGCTCGGTCACGCGCCTGGCCGACGGCCGCCTGGACGTGCGGTTCAAGGCCTGGGACGTGGTCAGGAGCGAAGAGATACTGGGCCAGGCCCTGGCGGTGCCCGCCGCTGACCTGCGCCTGGCGGCGCACCGCATTGCCGACAGCCTGCAGCAGCGCCTGACCGGCGAACGCGGTGTCAATGCCACCCGCATTGCCTATGTCACGCGTGCCGGCAACCGCTACACCCTGCGCATCACCGACGCCGATGGCGAGGGCGGCCAGGTGGCGCTGGCCAGCCCCCAGCCCATCATTTCGCCGGCCTGGTCGCCGGACGGTCGGCGCCTGGCCTATGTGTCGTTCGAGTCGGGCAAGGCGGTGGTGATGGTGCAGGATGTCACCAATGGCGAGCGCCGCTCGGTAGCCAGCTTCCGCGGCAGCAACAGTGCGCCGGCCTGGTCGCCCGATGGCCGGCAGCTGGCCGCCACCCTGTCGCGTGACGGCCTGGCCCAGCTCTACCTGATCGACCTGGAGGGCGACAGCGTGCGCCGCCTGACCACCAGCAATGCCATCGATACCGAGGCCGCCTTTGCGCCCGACGGCCAGTCGATCTTCTTTGTCAGTGATCGCGGCGGCGGGCCGCAGGTCTACCGCCAGGCGCTGGCCGGCGGCGCGGCCGAGCGCATCACCTTCAATGGCGCCTACAACATCAGCCCGGCAGTCAGCCCGGACGGCCGCATGCTGGCCTGGGTGACGCGGGGCAGTGGCTTCCGGGTGATGCTGCAGCCACTGGACGGCAGCGCGCCGCCGCTGTCGGTCACCGACACCAATGATGACGAGAGCCCCAGCTTTGCGCCCAATGGCCGCCTGATCATCTACGCCACCCGCAGCCAGGGCCGCGACGTGTTGATGACCACCACCCTGGATGGCAAGATCCGCACCCGGCTGTTGTCGTCGGGCATCGATGTGCGCGAGCCGGCCTGGGGGCCGTTTGGTCGTTGAGCCCGGGCCTGGTGCATGCTTGTCGGGCGCGGGCCGGGCGGCTGGCGCTGATTTGCCGCGTCGGCAGCCTGCCGGCGTCCTGGGGCCCTTGCGGCCCGATCACCTGGATCGAGGAGTGAAGCAATGTTGAAACTTCGCATCATGGGCGCTGCGGCGCTGGCGGCGGCGGCGCTGCTGGCGGGCTGTGGCTCGGCGGTCAAGCTCGACGAGACGCCGATCGAAAGCCGCACGCCGACGGCGGTGAATGGCGCAGGCGCCGGCGCCAGCGCGGGCGGCGGCGCGACCGCGGCCGGTGTGGGCCCCGGCGGCCCGGCCACGGCCACTGCGCAATCCCAGGTTGCCACGGTCAGCCTGCCGGCCGCGGGCGGCAGCAGCAGCGTCGGCACCAGTGCCAGTGCCAGCCTGGGCCGGCTGGTCTACTTCGACTTCGACAGTTTCGTGGTCGAAGACAAGTACAGCGGCCTGATCGACGGCCATGCCAGGCAGCTTTCGGCCAACCGCAACAAGCGCCTGGTCATAGAGGGCCACACCGACGAGCGCGGGGGCCGCGAATACAACCTGGCGCTGGGCCAGAAGCGGGCGGCCGCCGTGGCCAGGTCGCTGACCCTGCTGGGCGCCAATGAATCCCAGGTCGAGGCGGTGAGTTTTGGCAAGGAGCGCCCCGTTTCCGAAGGCCATGACGAAGCTGCCTGGGCCCAGAACCGCCGTGCCGAAATCAAGGACCGTTGACCGTGAAACTGCTTCGCTTTCCTGCTGCCCGTGCCGGGCAGCCCCAACGGCTGGCCGTGGCGGCCCTGCTGGTCTTGTCTGCGGCGGTGTCGCAGGCGGGCATGTTCGACGACGAGGAGGCGCGCAAGGCGATTCTCGACCTGCGCAGCCGCATCCAGGCCAATGACGATGCCAGCCGTGCCAAGCTGCTGGAACTGGGCCAGGCGAATGCCCAGCTGCTCGAGCAGCTGGCCCAGCTGCGCCGCAGTGTGCTCGACCTGAACACCCAGATCGAAGCGCACCGCGCCGACAGTGCCAAGTTGCGCGGCGGGCAAGAGCAGCTGGCCCGCGACCTGGCCGATGTGCAGCGCAGCATCAAGGACGTGGCCAAGGGCCTGGACGACCGGATCCGCCTGCTGGAGCCGCAGAAGGTGGCGATCGACGGCAAGGATTTCCTGGTCGAGCCCGAAGAAAAGCGCTCGCACGAGCAGGCCATGGCGGCGTTGCGTGGCGGTGATTTCGACAAGGCTGCGCTGGCGCTAAGCAACTTCCTGGCGCGCTACCCGAGCAGCGCCTATGCCGATTCGGCGCGTTTCTGGCAGGGTAACGCGCTCTATGGCCAGAAGAACTACAAGGATGCCATCGTCGCCTTCCGGGCCGTGGTGACCGCTTCGCCCAACCATCCCCGCGCGCCGGAAGCCTTGTTGGCGGTGGCCAACTGCCAGATCGAGATGAAGGACAACCGCAGCGCCCGCAAGACCCTGGACGAGTTGCTCAAGGCCTACCCTGCCAGCGAAGCCGCCGCGGCCGGCAAGGAGCGCCTGGCCACGCTCAAGGGTTGAGCCGGTGGCCGGGCACCTGGGCACGGCGCTGGCGGTGCCGCTGCGATGACCGAGGCCGCGGTGCTGCTGTTGCAGCAGCAGGTGCTGTGGGCCGCGCTGGCGTTGGGCCTGGCGTTTGGCGCGCTGGCCCAGCACACCCATTTCTGCACCATGGGGGCGGTGGCCGATGTGGTGAACATCGGCGACTGGTCGCGCATGCGCATGTGGGTGCTGGCCATCGGCGTGGCGATGCTGGGCTTCAATGGCATGGTCGGCATGGGGCTGGTGAAGGCGTCCGACTCGCTTCATGCGGCGCCGGCCTGGACCTGGTTGTCGCATGCCGTGGGCGGCCTGATGTTCGGCTTCGGCATGGTGCTGGCATCGGGCTGTGGCAGCAAGACGCTGGTGCGCATAGGCGCCGGCAACCTCAAATCGGTGGTGGTCTTCGGGGTGCTGGGGCTGTCCGCCTGGGCCACGCTGCGCGGTGTCACGGCCGTGTTGCGCACCGCCACATTGGACCGGGTGGTGTTGCAATTGCCGGGCGGACAAGACCTGCCCACGCTGACCGCGGCCTTGGGCGGCAGCGTTGCCCAGCGCGCGGCTGTGCTGGGCGCAGTGCTGGGCCTGGCCCTGGTCGGCTGGGTGCTGGCCCGGCGCGAAGGCCGCTCGGGCGAAGTGTTGCTGGGCGGCCTGGGCATCGGCGCGCTGGTGGTGGCGATGTGGTGGGTCTCGGGCGTGCTGGGCCATGTGGCCGAACACCCGCAGACGCTGGAACAAACCTTTCTGGCCACCAATTCGCAGCGCATGGAATCCTTCAGCTTCGTGGCGCCGCTGGCCTATGTGCTGGACGGCCTGGTGTTCTTCAGCGATGCCAGCAAACGCCTGACCCAGGGCATGGTGCTGGTGCTGGGGGTGGTCCTGGGCAGCGCCGCGGTGGCCTTGGCCAAGCGCAGTTTCCGGTGGGAGGGCTTCCGGGGTGTCGAAGACACGGCCAACCACCTGGTGGGTGCAGTGCTGATGGGCGTGGGCGGCATCACCGCGATGGGCTGCACCATCGGGCAGGGCCTGAGCGGGCTGTCGACGCTGTCGCTGGGCAGCCTGGTGGCCACAGCGGGCATCCTGGCAGGCGCGGTGCTGGCCCTGCGTTGGCAGGTGTGGCGGCTGGACGGGTCGGCGTGACCGCAACGCCTGGCCCTTACGACGCAGCGCTGGCTGATGCCGACCTGGAGCGCCGCTTTGGCGGACTGCGGCGGCTCTATGGCGAGCCGGGCTACCAACAAGTCAGGCAGGCCCGCGTGGCGGTGGTGGGCCTGGGCGGTGTGGGCTCCTGGGCGGTCGAGGCGCTGGCCCGCAGCGGCGTGGCCCGCCTGGTATTGATCGACCTGGACCAGGTGGCCGAGTCCAATGTCAACCGGCAGGTTCAGGCGCTGGGCAGCACCTTGGGCCTGGCCAAGGTCGAAGCCCTGCGCCGCCGCATCGCCGATATCCACCCGGGCTGCGAAGTCATGCCTGTCGAGGAATTTGCCAACCCAGGCAACTGGCCCGGCCTGCTGCCGGCGCCGGTGGATGTGTTGATCGATGCCTGTGACCAAAGCCCGGCCAAGCTGGCCCTGGCGGCCTGGGCCCTGGCAACCCGGACACCCGTCGTGTGTGTGGGGGCGGCTGGGGGCAAGCAGCAGGCCCAGGCGGTAGAGGTGGCAGACCTGGCCGAGGTCAGCCACGACCCGTTGCTGGCCGGCTTGCGGCAACGGCTGCGCAAGCAAGGCGCGGCGCGCACCGGCCGCATCGGCCTGACCTGTGTTTTCTCGCGCGAGAACCTGGTGTTGCCAGCGCAGTCACCCGGGGCTGAAGTGGACGGCAGCCTCAATTGCCACGGCTATGGGTCCAGCGTGACCGTGACCGCCACTTTTGGCTTTGTGGCCGCCGGCGAAGCCTTGCGCCTGTGCCGCAGCATGCGGCCGCTTGCGCCGGCCCGGCGCTGATCAACCCTCTATTTTCAGGCTAGAATGTTGTGCTCTACACGAGAGGGGTCGTTAGCTCAGTCGGTAGAGCAGCGGACTTTTAATCCGTTGGTCGCGTGTTCGAGTCACGCACGACCCACCACCCGGTGTGGACCGTTCTTTGGCAGCCGCGCCAGGCATTGATGGCGTGCTGCGCAGCAGGATCGGGCTCTTAGCTCAGTTGGTAGAGCAGCGGACTCTTAATCCGTAGGTCGCGTGTTCGAGTCACGCAGGGCCCACCAGAATCGAAGAGGGTTAGCAGCGTAGCAGCTGCTAACCCTTTTTCGTGGTTATGACAGGTTTGTGCCGTGCTTTTGCGCCGCCATCATCGGCATCGGCATCGGCATCGGCATCGAGATTGAAGTGTCGCCGATGGCCTTTTTGAAATCAGCGGGTTACGTGACTGATTTCAGCCTTGCATGAAATGCATGACCACGTGTTCTTGGAGCGGAAAGATATCAAGGGCCAGCCCGCAGGCCGCAGCGGAGCGCAGCCCGGCGCCGCCGGGCGAGCACCGAACGGGCGAGCACTGGGGTGAAGCCAACACTTGATATCTTGGCGCTTTCCGTCCGCTTGTGGCGGCTTGGGCATGGGGTCCTCCTTGCCCGAAGCTGCCTCCCGGCGAGGGTGGGGTTTGGGGCGCAGCCCCAAGGTGTACACGGCGCCGCGAATCGTCCGTCAACGAGCGTGATCATCGGACCATCAAATTGCCTGTTCACACTCAGCCTGGTGCGACATGAAGAGCACGCTGGACATGCGCCCGGTGTTCCACAGGGCGCCACACCGCATCCACGCGCATGTGGCGATCACGGTGCTGTCGCTGCTGCTCGCACGCACCGTCGAGCATGCCTGCCGCGACACCTGGCGCAATGTCTCGGACCGGCTGCGGCGCATCCAGCTCGCGCAATTGTTGAGCCCGCACGGCACCGTCTGGCAGGTCACCGACCCCACGACGGAGGCGGCTAAGTGCTTGAAATCTCTGCAGATCAAGCCTCCCCCGCCGATCCGTCAGCTCGTTTTACAAGGGTAAACCCCATGGATACATGGCCCTCCGGCCTGGGGCCGAAAACTCGTTGCAAAGCACGGGTTTACCAGGGCGTGCACTTGGAACTGGCAAAGTCAGGTCTGAGAGCCTGTGATTTATTCCGACATGCCCGCTCACCACCCCAAAACACGCCCGCTCGTCGTTGCAAATGCTCGTCATAGCCCGGGCTATGACTGCGCTTTGCGCCTAGATCGCGC
>JANNZD010000454.1:0-10729 GCA_031410435.1 Betaproteobacteria bacterium
GGGCTCAGCCAGCCCGCGTGAAATCGCGTGCCGGCCTTCGCCAGCCATTCGCCGCCTTCCGGCGGCTCATGCGCGGGCTCAGCCAGCCCGCGTGAAATCGCGTGCCGGCCTTCGCCAGCCATTCGCCGCCTTCCGGCGGCTCATGCGCGGGCTCAGCCAGCCCGCGTGAAATCGCGTGCCAGCCTTCGCCAGCCATTCGCCGCCTTCCGGCGGCTCATGCGCGGGCTCAGTCAATTGGCCAGGGGAGGGTGGGGGGGAGGGTCTGCGCCGGTTGGGCGACCGGGGTGGCGGCGCCGCTGTCCACGCCGCGCCACCAGGGCGTGACTGCACCGGCGCGGGCCGGCTCGACTGGCTCACCCAGGCGCGGCATCAGCAGCGGCGTGCTGCTGCGCGGAGCCAGCGCGAGCAGGGTCTCGGCCGGCTCGTCCCAGGCATGCATGGCCAGGCTGAAGGTGCCCCAATGCACCGGCAACAAGACCCCGCCACCCAGCAGGCCATGGGCCTTGAGGGCATTCGCCGGACCCAGATGGATATCGCCCCAGGCCGGGTGAAAGGCACCCACCTCCAGCATCACCAGGTCGAACGGCCCCAGGCGCCGGGCAATGGTCGCGTATTCGGTGGTCAGGCCGGTGTCGCCACTGAAGAACACCGCATGGCGGTCGGTCTTGAGCGCCAGTGAGGACCACAGCGTGGCATTGCGGTCTTTCAGGCCGCGGCCCGAGAAATGTTGCGATGGCGCGGCGGTCACGGTCAGCGGGCTGGCCGCGCCGCTGCGCTGCAAGCTGTGGCTTTGCCACCAGTCCAACTCGACGATGCGCTCGGCCGGCACGCCCCAGGCCTGCAGGTGGGCGCCCACCCCCAGCGCGGTGATGAAGGGCATGTCGCGCTGGGCCAGGGTGCGGATGCTGGGGTAGTCCAGGTGGTCGTAGTGGTCGTGCGACACCAGCACCGCATCCACCTCGGGTAGGTGGCGCAAGGCCAGGGGCACCGGCTGGAAGCGCTTGGGGCCGATCAGGCGCGAGGGCGAGGCGCGCGGGCCCCACACCGGGTCGGTCAGCACCCGGTAGCCGTCGATCTCGATCAGCACCGTAGAGTGGCCCACCCAGGTTGCGCGCAGGCCGGTCTCGGGTGGCCGCAGCCAGGCCGGGCGCGGGTCGAAGGACGGCAGCAGGCCGCGCGGCACGCGGCGCTCGCCGCCGCAGAGAAAATCGCTGATCGACGGCATGGCTACCGCGGCGTCGCGCAAGCCGGGCAAGACCGGGTGCTGGTTGCGAAACCCCGCGCCGGCCCACAGGGGCGAGGCCTGCATGCGCTCCAACCGCAGGCCGTCGGCCCGCTTGCCCAGGGATTTCATTGGTCATCCTTGTTGCAACGAATCCGCCACCATACCCGCCAAGGCCCAGCCCTGCGGTACGCCCGGCTTGTCTCCGGCATGACTGACGCCGACAGCCTGCGGGGCCCAGCATCCGGGCACGATGAACAGGCCGACGCTCAGGTTGACGCTCGGCCAGCGGGCCGCGCATTGGAGCCCCACCACCCGGGGCCTGCTGTGGACCGGTGCGGCCGGCTTGACCTTTTCGATGCTGAACGCGGTGCTGCGCGCGCTGACCCAGCATGTCGACCCCTTCCAGACCCAGTTCCTGCGCTATTTCTGCGGCCTGATGGTGCTGCTGCCGGTGATCTGGCACCAGGGTTTTGCGCAGTACTGGCCGCGCCAGGTGGGGGGGCAGTTCGCGCGTGGTGCGGCCCATGCGCTGGGCCTGGCCCTGTGGTTCAACGCCTTGCCGCATATCCCGCTGGCCGACATGACGGCGATCGGTTTCACCGGTCCGATCTTCATCATGATCGGCGCCTATGTGTTCTTCAAGGAGCCGATGCGCTGGGCCCGCTGGCTGGCCTGCGCGCTGGGCTTTGCCGGGGTGCTGATCGTGGTGGGCCCCAAGCTGTCGGCCAGTGGCGGCTGGTACCACCTGGTGATGCTGTCCTCGGCGCCAGTGTTTGCGGCGTCCTTCCTGCTGACCAAGGCCCTGACCCGCTACGAGACGCCCGGCGTGATCGTGGTCTGGCAGTCGATCACCGTGTCCATCATCAGCCTGCCGATGGCAATGTTGCACTGGCAGGGCCTGTCGGCCGGGCAATGGCTGGCGTTTGCGCTGTGCGGGGTGCTGGGCAGCGCCGGGCATTACTGCCTGACCCGCTCGTTTGCGGCGGCCGATATCTCGGCCACTCAATCGGCCAAGTTCCTCGACCTGGTCTGGTCCGCCGTGATGGGCTGGTTGCTGTTTGCCGATGTGCCCAGCCAGACCACTTTGCTGGGCGGCACGGTGATCTGCGCGTCCACCCTGTGGGTGGCGCACCGGGAGGGCCGCGGCGCACGCCAGGATGCCGCTGCGGCGGCCCGTGCCCGCCAGGACGCCGAGGCCCAGGCCGACCTGGCCGGGCCGACCTGAGCGGGGCCGGCAGGCGCCGGGCTCACAGGGCCAGCAGCAGCACCCCGGCCACGATGCAGGCCGCCCCCAGCAAGCGCAGGCCGCGATCGGTCTCGCCCAGCAGGCGCCCGCCCAGCAGCGCGGCAAACAGCATCGACACCTCGCGCGCCGGTGCCACATGCGACAGCGGCGCCATCTGCACTGCGTACAGCACCAGCACATAGCCCAGCGGGCTGAGCGCGGCCAGCAGCAGCGCGGCGCGCCATTGCAGCCTGAAATCGCGCACGAAGCCGGCCCGGTCGGCCAGCACTGCGGGCAGCATGAGGGGGATGCGCAGCAGGTTGCCGACATAGTCCACCAGGATGGGCGAGATCAGCATCACCTTGACGGCATAGCCGTCCAGCACGGTGTAGAGCGCGATCAGCGCGCCGGTGGCCGCGCCCCAGCGCAGGCCGGCCAGGCTGCGGGCGCGCTGGGCCGGGTCCTGGCCCGGCCGCCACAGCGCCGGCCCGCCGGCAATCAGCAGCACCCCGCCACTGACGCCCAGCACCCCTGCTGCGGTGCGCCAGCCGAAAGGTTCACCCAGCAGCCATACCGCGGCGAAGCAGCTGAGCAAGGGGCCGCTGCCGCGGGCCACCGGGTAGACCACGGTCAGGTCGGCGGCACGGTAGCCGGCCAGCAGCACATTGAAATAGACCAGGTGGGTCAGCCCGCTGGCGCCCAGCAGGGTCCAGGCCTGCCAACCCCAGGCCGGCGCCTGGCGCAGCATCATCACCAAGCCCAGGGGGGCCCACAGCAACACGATCATCAGCGCGCCCATGGCCACGAAATGGGCGCCGCCACCGCTCTTCTTGGCTGCGATGTTCCAGCCCGCATGTAACAGCGCAGCCAACAGGACCAGGGCGATGGCGGTGACGGGCATCGGCCATTGTGTCGGCGTTTGCGGCGACCCGGCCCGGGTCGGCAAGGGCGCCGGCACCACCCATGGCCGGCGGCGCTACAGTGGTGCAGACCCCGGCCTGGGGCCGCCTCCTGCGGTAGCCACCCCGCTGCGACCATGACCACCACCCATCCCGATCTGGTGCACGCGCTGCGCGGCAGCACGCTGGAATCCTTCCACCGCGGCGCGCTGGCCATCGTCGACGGCGCCGGTGGCCTGCTGTGCGCACTGGGTGAGGTAGACCGGCCGATCTTCCCGCGCTCGGCCTGCAAGCTGCTGCAGGCCCTGCCGCTGGTGGCCAGTGGCGCGGCCGATGCCTGGGGCCTGAGCGACGAGGAACTGGCGCTGGCCTGTGCCTCGCATGGTGGCGAGCCGCGCCACACCGCCGCTGCGGCCAGCATGCTGGCCAAGGCCGGGCTGGATGCGTCGGCACTGGAGTGCGGCAGCCATTGGCCCAGCTTCGACGGCGCGCTCAAGGACCTGGCGCGCAGCGGCAGCGAGCCCGGCGCGCTGCACAACAACTGCTCGGGCAAGCATGCCGGTTTCGTCTGTGTCGGCTGCCTGATGGCGCGCGCTGCCGGCCGCGAGCCGGCCGAGTTCGTGCGCGGCTATCTGCAGCCCGGGCACCCGGTGATGCGCGAGGTGAGCGCTGCGCTGGCGGCCGTGACCGGTGCCGATCTGGACCAGGCGCCCTGGGGCATCGACGGCTGCTCCATCCCCACCTATGCCATCCCCTTGCGCCAACTGGCCCATGGATTTGCCCGGGTGGCCAGCGGGCAGGGCCTGTCGCCCGAGCATGCCCGTGCCGCCGTGCGGCTGCGCCAGGCGGTGGCCCGGGCGCCTTTCTTCGTGGCCGGCAGCGGCCGATTCGACACCCGGGTGATGCAACGCCTGGGTGAACGGGTGTTTTGCAAGGTGGGCGCCGAGGGCGTGTTCTGCGCCGCCTTGCCGGCGCAGGGCCTGGGCGTGGCGATCAAGATGGACGACGGCAACAACAGCCGAGCCGCCGAGGTGGTGATGGCCGCCGTGATCGAAGCCCTGGTGCGGCTGGACGACAACGAGCGCGATTTCGTGCGCAGCCTGAGCGACCTGCCCCTGGTGAACTGGAACCGCATCGAGGTGGGCCGTCTGCAGGCCAGCCCGGGGCTGCGCTCGGCCTTGCGGGCAGCGCTGCCAGCGTAAGGCGGCGCCGGGCCCCGGCCGCCGCAGGCCTTCGGGTGATGGCCCTGGCGGCCGCTGCGGCCCGGGCTTGGCTGCACACTGGGGGCCTGCGCAAGCCCCAAGGAGACCGCCATGCCCAGCCACCGCCGCAACTTTCTGAGCCTGGCCGCCGCCTGCGCGGCGCTGGCCGCCCTGCCGCCTCCGGCCCGCGCCCAGGCCCTGGGTGCCGAAGATCGGCGGGCGGTGCGCGGCATCGTCGAGGCCCAGCTGGCAGCCCTGGCCGCTGGCGATGCCGCGCGCGCCTTCAGTTATGCATCGCCGATGATCCGACGCCAGTTCGGCGACGCCGAGACCTTCATCGGCATGGTGCGCCAGGGCTACCCGATGGTGATCCGGCCGGCGGCCACCGCCTTCTTCGAGCCCGAACGCGCCGAAGGTGGGGTGCTGCAGCGGGTGCAATTGCGCGACGCCGCCGGTCAACGCTGGCTGGCCGCCTACCAGCTGGTGCAACTGGCCGACGAGGCCGGCCGACCCTGGCGCATCAACGGCGTGGTGGTGACTGCGGACAGTGGCAATTCGTCAACCTGAGGTCCGCAAGCCCCGAACCGACCCTCTTTTCTCGGCCGCCTGCGCCCGCACCCGCACCCGCCTTGCCGCAGCGCCCAAGTCGCCTCAGGCCGATTCGGCCGACGACACCAGCAGCAGGCGCGCCAGGTTGGCCCGGTCGGGCTGCTCCAGCATGAAGCGCACCGCGCGGGCCACATCATCGGGCGCCAGCGGCGCGGTCTGGTCGGCCCGCACAGCCTGGCCCAGGCCGCGCAGCTTGTCGAATATCTCGGTTTCGGTGGTGCCGGGCGCGATCAACCCCACCCGCACGCCGCAGGGCGCCAATTCGACCCGCAAGGCCGTGGCCACCACTTCCAGCGCATGCTTCAGGCCGCTGTACACCCCTGCCGAGGACGAGCTCAGGCAGGCTGCGACGCTGGACACACGGAGGATCGCGCCGGCGCGCTGGGCCTTGAAGTAGCGGCCAAAGACATAGGCGCTGCGCACCAAGGCGTCGAAGTTGACGCGCGACATCTGCGCCAGGTCATCCAGCTTGGCAATGTCCACCGTGCCGGCGACGAAGATGCCGGCATTGCTGATCAGCGCGTCAGCGCGGCCAAACCGGGCGCGTTCCAGGTCCGGCATGGCCTGGGGCGTGGCCGGGTCTTCGATGGCCGCGGCGAGTGTGGCGCTGGGGCGGGCAGGGCGTCAGCCAGGGTGCGCAGCCGCTCGGCCCGGCGCGCGGTGATCACCAGTTGGGCGCCGGCGGCGCTCAGGTCCTGCGCGATGGCCGCGCCTGTGGCCGAGCACGCCCCGGTCACCACCAAGACCTTGCCGTTCAGGTCCATGGCGGGCCTACTCGGCAGCGGCTGCGGCCACCCGGGCCTGCATCGCCGCATTGAACTCGCGCTTGAGCGTGGGGTAGTAGGCGATCTGGCCCTGCATGCCGCCGGCGATGTCGATCAACGCGCCGCAAATGAAGCCGGCCCGCTCGCTGGCCAGGAACAGCACCATGCCGGTCACGTCCTCGGGCTGGCCGTAGCGGCCGGCCGACACCACCTTGAGCACCATCTCGTCGAACTCGGCCCGGGTGCAGCTGCCGGCCGGCATCTCCTTGAAATGGCGCATCCATTGGCCGGTGTCGATCAGCCCATGTTGAGGGTGTTGACCTTGATGCCGTCCTTGGGCAGCGACATGCCCAGGGTCTTGGCCAGCGCGATGCACGAGGCCCGGGTGATCACCGAGGGGATGCCGTCGGGCGTGGGGATGGCGCCGACCAGCGCATTGAACTCGATGATGCGGCCCCAGTGCCGGCAGCGCCTGTGCGGCACCACCGCCTGGATGAAGCGGAAATGGCCTATCTGCAAGACGTTGGCATGCGCCAGGATCTGCTCGGGCCTGAGGGTGTCGAGGTTGCCGCCGCGGCCCTGGCCGGCGTTGTTGACCAGCACATCCACGCCGCTCCAGGTGCTGGCCACTTCGTCGACAAAGGTCTTGACCGCGGCGCTGTCGGTGATGTCCACCGCCCGGGCGATCACGGCCCGGGCGCTGGCAGCCAGCGTCTGCCCCACGGCCTGGATGTCGGCCTCGCTGCGGGCGCACAAGGCGACCCGGGCACCGTCGGCCGCGAAAGTCGCAGCGATGGCGCGACCAATGCCGCGCGAGGCCCCGGTGACGATGACACGATTGCCATAGTGATCGATGTGCATGGGGGGCTCTGGGAGGCCGGTCTATGGGTCAGGCTGGGCTGTATTTTTGCTGTAAACAAATAGTTATTGTTTTCACATTAAGGTGTTGACTCGGCTGCGAGAGCAGGCTTTGATCCAGCCGGGCGCACGCGCAGGTCTGGGTTTGTGCGGTTGCGGTTGCGGTTGCGGTTGCGGATGCGGATGCGGGTGCGGGTGCGGGTGCGGGTGCGGGTGCGGGTGCGGGTGCGGGTGCGGGTGTACGGGGCTTGCGATCCGCGAAGGGCGTGGTGCAGGCATGGACTTGCGCAGGCACGGGCCCGGGATCGGGCCTGCGAATCGCGCGCTGGCGAGCGGCGGGCCAAGCCAGCTTGCCGGATCGAGGCCCAGGGATGGCCGCATCCCCCACTGGTCCGGGCGGCTCGGTCATGGACAGCCTGTCGGATCAGCGCGGCTGGCGGCTGATCTGAGACCCCATTCAATGCCAGATTTCGCTGCACGCAAGGGGCCGAGCCGTGACACTGGCTGTACCGGGCGGATCATCGCCTGGCCCGGGCCGACCCTGCAGACCACCGCTTTCCTCTACTGGCTGGGCCGCTCCTGTGGCCCGCTCAGCACCCGCGTGGCAAGCGCACCGGCTGAATTGCTGGACTACATCGCCCAGGCACTGGCCCTGTCGCCTGCGCCGGTGGTGCTGGACGCCAGCGCTGACATCGTTAGCTTTGTGCACGACCTGCGGGCGGCAATTGACGAACTGCCCGCCGGCCTGCACGCAGCCTTGGCCAGCCCTTGCTGGGCATCTTCCTGGCCCGCGGCCTGGGCTACACGGCCAACAGCTGGGCCACCTGGAAGGAAGGGCGGCCCTTCGCGACGCTGGTCATGGCGCGATTGCGGGTCAGGATCGAGCATCCGGCGGGCGATCTGCGAAAGAACGCGATCCCGTTCATTCTGCTGCATGAGTTTGGCCATGTGCTGACCGCCGGCGCTGGCTGCCTGCCCGACTGGTGGGCTGCACCGGCCACGCTGGGCCCGCCTGAGCGTTACCCCTGCCTGGCGCCGTCCTGGACCATCGACGCCCTGCGCAACATCGTGCCGGCCGACCCGGCGCACCATGCCGTGTACAACGGACTTGCAAGGGCTGCCCTGAGGCGGGCGGATGCAGAGCACGCCCTTGGGCTGTACCAGGCCCTGCAGGCCACCGCATGGCCGTCGCTGTACGCGGCCAACTATCCCTACGACGACTTTGCCGAGTGCTTTGCCCTGTACCTGCACACCTGGGTGCCGGGCCGCCGTACAGCGTGGCCTGGGTGACCGAGGTGGGCGCCGAGCGCACACTGCTCGACGCCGGCAGCGTGGCCCTGCGCTGTGCGGACAAGTTCCGCTTCATGGCCGGGCATTTTGGTGCAGGCGCCTGGGCTGCCCGGCGCCCGGCGCTCGCCTTGTCAGCATAGCAAGCTGCCCGGTGGCGCGCCGTGCGCCGGCAGCGCAGGCACACAGGCAGGCAGGTGTGAAGTCTCAGTGCGATGGGCGGGCCGCACGCGCCAGCAGCGCCCTAAACGCCTGGTACAGGCGTGCCATGGCCGGCCGCTTGTAGGGAAACATCTCATCCGGGTCCATCGAGTGCACCACGGCCCCGGGGTCCATCTCGAACACCAGCAACTCGCCTGCCAGGGTCTCGGCGCAGTCCAGCACCAGGTAATCCAGCCCGATGCGCTGGGCCACCTTCGCCAGGGCCGCCGCATGACGGTGGCCGAAGCCGGCGTCGAAGTGGGCCATGAAGTGGGCCTCTTCGGCGCGTTTTTCGGCACTCTCGGTCATGCCGGCGTTGAGGTAGTGGATCATCCAGTGCGAGGACAGGCCCATGTGGGCCGCAAAGGGCCGCCCGTCTATCAGGGCCACCCGGTACTTGCGGTACAGGCCATCGCTGCTGCGGTAATCAATGAAACGCGAGATGAAGAAGGCCTCGGCGTCATGGCTGTCCAGGTACAGGGCCAGGTCCGGGGGATTGCTCAGCCGTTCAAGGCCGTTGCCGGCATGCGAGTCGACCGGACGGATGATCAAGGGGAAGACCCCATCGGCCAGCAAGGTAGGCAGGCTG
Organism: Betaproteobacteria bacterium; assembly: GCA_031410435.1. Lineage (GTDB taxonomy): Bacteria > Pseudomonadota > Gammaproteobacteria > Burkholderiales > Burkholderiaceae_C > Pseudaquabacterium. The sequence goes on from JANNZD010000454.1 coordinate 8,860, forward strand.
ATATCACCAGCCAGCAGCGAACACAGCTGGGCTCGGCTGGCGCGGGCCGTGGCCGGCATCACCAGGCCGCAGTAGCCGGCCAATTGCTGCCATGCACGCGCCCGGCTGGTATTGGCGATGCCGGCCGGCGTGTTCAGCAGCGGCCCGCGCCAGCCGGCCAACGCCTGCGACAACTCGTCAAGCAGGCCGCTGGTTCGGTCTGATTGCGAGATGGCGACAAACAGCACGTCGTGCGGCGGCAGTTGTTGCGGCAGGCCCTCGCCCGGCAGGACATACAACATGGTCAAGGTCACATCGCCGTTTTCAAACAGAAAAGGCAAGGGTGCGTTGGTCATCAGGTCGCCCGCCGTCGTGATGGCCAGCAAGCGGATGGCGGTGGGCAGGGCTGAGCCGATCTGGTAGCACCGCGCCACGTCCAACGCATGCCGCTGCATCGCCAGCCCGGCGTCCTTCAGGTCGCGCAACAGCAAGATGGTGGACAGGTCCATCAAGGCATTGGCGTCACCCAGGTCGCGCGCGGCACGGTCCATCGACTTCTGGGCCAGCGGCGTCAGATCGACGCCCTGAAAGGCCAGGGTCGTCAAGGTCGCCAAGCCGATCAGGGGGTGCTCTGGCTGCGCGGTGCCGGGGGTTCCCGTATCGCCGAGCGCAACTGCAGGGTTGAGAGGCAAGTCATCTCCAGTGGGGTTGGCGGGCGAAGTCGGGTGGCAATTGCGCCGTGCAGCGCATGGGTCATGGCGGGTCACCCGGGTCGTTCGTGATGGATCATCGGCGAGACGATGGCCTGCCGGTCGATGCAAGTCATGGCCCAGGGGCGGGCATTTCCGGGGATAGCGCCGGCGCGGCAGGTCGGGAGATTGAGCATCGGAGGGAAGGCTGCCGCCCCGCGAAGCAGGCGCTCAGGGCTTGCACGTGGGATTGAAGCGCTCGCGCAGGCTTTGCGTCCTGATGCCACCCAGCGCCAAGGCATCGGGTGCGGCCCAATCTGTGCGCGCATGCGGCTGGCGCCCGCAGGACTGTGCCCTGAAATTGGTCTCTGACCTGCTGCGGGGGCCCTCGGTGCCGCAGTGCCGCTGACCTTCAGCGCCAGGACGCAGGCTGTCCACGCGATGCGCGGTTCAAGCCGGGGAATGTTCTCGCTGTTACGGCCCAATAACCGCCCAGTGGTTGGCATCAGCAATCGGAGGGATATGAATCATCTTGCTTGTGAAACCCACACCTACTCGAAACGGCAGAGCGCAAGTTCTCTCTATCATGGAGTTGACTCGGCCATGTCCGTTGTCAATTCGATGGTCAATCCAGCTAGATTGACGTCGTCCGTGGCCTGGCGGGCTAGCTTGGTTCTGAAAAACAGGAATCGACTGAATTACCTGAGATGCAGCCTTGGCGATCGAGCCCGAATAAATGACGAAAAGTCGCGTATGAAAAATCGGGCTTGATCCTTGGTTTTGCTGGAGGGTGATGAGATGCGGCGCGTGGAAAAATGGGCGAACATTAGAAAATCAAAAAGAGACCTTTTCTAATACCATCCATGCAGATTTCAATAGCGACATCAAATTTGCGCGAAGGTACTGAGATTTTCAGCTATACCGTAGATATAGCGTCAGCCCAGATGGACATGAGCGGACCTCCGAAGTTCGACAGTTTCACGCCCCGCGCGACCCCGGAACTCAATCCCGACAAGCACTTGGCAGCGTACTGATCGGATTCTTGTAGTGGCACAAATTTGACTGCCAGGTGTTGGCACTATCGTGCACGCCAGGTATACTCGCTGGCCATGTTCATCAAGCTCACCCGGTCCGGCGGTCGCAGTTACGCCCAACTGGTTGAGTCGTTCCGTGATGAGCAGGGGCGCCCTCGGCAGCGCACC
>JANNZD010000455.1:0-13368 GCA_031410435.1 Betaproteobacteria bacterium
CATTCCGGCGGCGCAGCGTTACATCGCCGAGCATGGCCTGAACGAGGTGCTGCCGGGTGCGCGCTTCAACGAGGTCGGCTTGATCGTGCAGGGGGGTCTGTACAACGCGCTGCAACGCGCGTTGCAGCACCTGGGTCTGGCCGATCCGTTCGGCGCGAGCGACATTCCGATCCAGGTGTTGAACGTCACCTACCCGCTGGTGCCGGCCGAGGTGGGCAGTTTTTGCGCCGGCAAGCGGGCGGTGCTGGTGCTGGAAGAGGGCTACCCCGAGTACATCGAGAAAGACCTGTCGCTGATGCTGCGCCAGCGCGATGTGCAGACCCCGGTGCATGGCAAGGATTTGCTGCCCGTTGCCGGTGAGTACACGGTAGAGGCGATGGTGCCGGCGCTGCTGGCCTACCTGGCCCGGCATGCCCCGGACATCGACACCCATGCCGCCGCCGCCTGGCTGGCCGCCAATGCCCAGCGCCGCGCCGATGTGGCCGCCGCACTCGGCCCCTTGCCCGCCAGGCCGCCCGGCTTTTGCATTGGCTGCCCCGAGCGGCCGGTGTTCAGCGCGCTCAAACTGGCGCAACAAGAAGTCGGCCCTGTGCACATCGCCGCCGACATCGGCTGCCATGCGCTGGCCACCTTCGAGCCCTTCAGCTCGGGCCATTCGATCCTGGGCTATGGCATGAGCCTGGCCAGCCGCGCGGGCGTCAGCCCGATGATGCAGCGCCGCAGCATCGCGGTGATGGGCGACGGCGGCTTCTGGCACAACGGCCTGCTCACCGGCGTGCAGGCCGCGCTGTTCAACGGCGACGACGCGGTGCTGGTGATCATGAAGAACGGCTACACCTCGGCCACCGGCACGCAAGACATCCTCAACACCCCCGATGACGAGGCCAAGGCCGAAGCCGAGCAAAAGGGCTCGCTGCACCAGAGCCTGGCGCACAAGAACCAGACCATCGAGGCCACGCTCAAGGGCATGGGGGTGGCGTGGATGCGGGTGGTGCACACCTATGAGGTGGCGGCGATGCAGCGCACGCTGCAGGAAGCCTTGACCACCCCCTACAGTGGCCTGAAGGTGATCATCGCCGAGGGCGAATGCCAGCTGGAACGCCAGCGCCGCATCAAGCCCTGGACGGCCGGCAGGCTCAAGCGCGGCGAGCGGGTGGAGCGGGTGAAGTACGGCGTGGACGAGGATGTCTGCACCGGCGACCACGCCTGCATCCGCCTGTCGGGCTGCCCCACGCTGACGCTCAAGGACAACCCCGACCCGCTGCGGGTGGACCCGGTGGCCACCGTGATCGACGGCTGCGTAGGCTGCGGCCTGTGCGGCGCCAATGCCCATGCCGCCACGCTCTGCCCCAGCTTCTACCGTGCCGAGGTGGTGGTGAACCCGGGGCTGGGCGAGCGGCTGATCGCCGGCCTGCGCCAAGCCCTCACCGGCTGGCTGCGGCCGGCCTGAACCACGCTCCAAGGAGACCCCCATGCAGACACCGCATCACCCGGCCCGTCGCTGGGCCCTCATGCTGGCCCTGGCTGCCGCCTTGGCCGCACCCGCCGCCTGGGCCCAGGCCATCCCCGGCAAGCCGCTCAAGCTGGTCGTCAACTTTCCGCCCGGTGGCGCGGCCGACGTGATCGGCCGGGCCCTGGCCCAGCAGTTGGGCGAGCAGCTCAAGCAAACCGTGGTGGTGGAAAACCGCCCCGGCGCCAACGGCAACATCGGCGCCGACGCGGTGGCCAAGTCGCCGGCTGACGGCGCCACCCTGCTGATGAGCAGCGGCGGCGCGATGACGGTCAACCCCTTTCTCTACAGCAAGATGCCCTTCGACGCCGAGCGCGACCTGCTGCCGGTGGCCAGCGTCGCGCGGGTGCTGGTGTTCCTGATGGCCCACCCCGCGTTGCCGGTGAACAGCTTGCCGGAGCTCGTGGCCTATGCCAAGGCCAACCCCGGCAAGCTCAGCTACGGCTCACCCGGCAATGGCAGCAGCCCGCACCTGGCCACCGAGATGTTCAAGCGCCAGGCCCAGTTCGATGCCACCCATGTGCCCTACAAGGGCGCGGCACCGGCGCTGACCGATCTGCTGGCCGGCCAGTTGCAGTTCATGTTCGACCCCGGCCCCGGCCTGCGCCATGCCAAGGACGGCAAGCTCAAGCTGCTGGCCGTGGGTAGCCCGCGCCGCAGCGGCCAGGTGCCCGACACGCCCACGCTGGCCGAGCTGGGCATCAGCGGCTTCGATGCCGACACCACCTTCGGCGTCTATGCGCCCGGCGGCACGCCAGCGGCGGTGGTGGCGGCGTGGCATGAGGAGATCAACAAGGCCCTGGCGACTGCCAAGCTGCAAGAGGTGATCAAGACCATCGGCGGCGAGCCGGCGGCCTTGAGCCGCACTGAGTTCATCGCCGGGCAGGCCCGCGACCGAGAGCGCTTTGGCGCCTTCATCAAGGAGATCGGCTTGAAGGTCGAGTGAGGTCGAGTAAGGTCGAGTGCATGTGCCTACCGCCGCCATGACCCCCATCACCCTGCTGGTCTGCGCCCTGGGCGGCGAGGGCGGCGGCGTGCTGGCCGAATGGCTCTACCTGGCGGCCGTGCGCGCCGGCCATCCGGCCCAGGCCACGTCCATCCCGGGCGTGGCCCAGCGCACCGGCGCCACCACCTATTACGTCGAGGTCTGGCCCGAGCCTACTGGCGCGCTGCAAGGCCGCCGCCCAGTGTTCAGCCTGAACCCGGTGCCCGGTGAGATCGACCTGCTGCTGTCGTCCGAGCTGCTGGAGACCGTGCGCCACATCGGCAACGGCATGGCCAGCCGCGAGCGCACGCTGGTGATCAGCGCCACCACCCGCATGCTGACGGTAGCCGAGAAGATGCAGCTGGGCGACGGCCGCCAGGACGCCGCCGCGCTGGTGGCGGTGCTGCAGCGCCACGCCCGCGCTGCCGAGCTACTGGACTTCCAGGCGCTGGCCCAGCAGGCCGGCACCGCCCTCAGCGCGGTGCTGCTGGGCGCGGTGGCCGCCAGCGGCGCACTGCCGATCGGCCGCGCGCTGTTCGAAGACACCATCCGTGCCTCGGGCAAGGGGGGCGAGGCCAGCCGGCGCGGTTTTGCGCTGGCCTATGACGCCATCGCCGCGCGGCGCGCCCAGCAGGCGGTGCTGGACGCCGCGCTGCAAGCCGCCCCGGCGCCCGACCTGCGCAGCCTGTCCCGCCAGCGCCTGGCCGACTACCAGGACGAGGCCTATGCCCAGCTCTACGACCAGCGCCTGGCACGCCTGCAGGCCGCCGAGGACAGCGCGCCCGACACACCACCCACGCAGCGCGGCGCCATCTTGCAGCAGATGCTGCGCTGGCTGGCACTGTGGATGGCCTTTGACGACATCGTGCGGGTGGCCGCAGCCAAGCTGGCAGGCACGCGCCTGGCCCGGGTGCAACGCGAGGTCGGCCTGCGCGACGGTGAATTGCTCAAGGTCTACGACCACTTCAAACCCGGCGTGCCCGAGTTCGCGGCGCTATTGCCGCAAAACCTGGCCCGGCGCCTGCTGGCCTGGGACCGCCGCCGCGTGGCCCAGGGCCGCCCACCCTGGGCGCTGGCGCTGAAGCTGGGCAGCCACAGCCTGCTCGGCGTGCTGGCCCTGCGCGGGTTGGCGGCGCTGAAGGGCCAGCGCCGCCGCGGCAGCCGCTTTGCGCTGGAACAGGCGCTGATCGAGCAATGGCTGGCCGCAGTCGAGCGCGGCAGCCGCGAGCACTGGCCGCTGGGCCATGAGTTGGCGCTGTGTGGCCGCCTGATCAAGGGCTACGGCAGCACCAATGAGCGCGGCAAGGCCAATCTGCTGCATGTGATCGAGCACCTGGCCTTTGCCGACCGGCCCGCCGCCAGCCGGGCCGAGGCGGTGCGCGCAGCGCGGCTGGCCGCGCTGGCCGACGATGCCGGCAGCGCCCTCGACAAGGCCTTGCTGGCCCATGGCGCACCGGCCCGGCCGCTGCGCGAGCAGGCGGTGCGCTTCTACAAGCGCAAGCCGGCCGGCTGATCGGTTTGGCGCAAGGGTGCTACCAGGCCAGCGGGTTGAGCTGGTAGAGCAGGGCCAGCTCGCGGTAGACGGCCGGCGCCTCGGCCGCCAGCGCATGCGGCTGCTCGAAGAACAGCTCGCTGACGACGGCAAAGAACTCGGCCGCATCGCTGGCGCCATAGCTGCTGATCAAGGCCGAGGGCGTGGCCTGCAGCTGCGCCAGCGCGTCGCCCATCACCGCCGCCCAGCGCTGGCGCTGGCCTTTGCCGGGGCGCCAGGGCCGGCCATCGGCCACGCCCTTGTCCTGGTCGATCTGGTGAGCAAACTCATGCACCACCACATTCTGGCCGTCGGCCGGGTCAGCCGCGCCGGCCAGCACCTCGGCCCAGCCCAGCACCACCTGGCCATGGGCCCAGGACTGGCCGGCCAGCGCCTGGCGCTGCTCATGCACCACACCCCCGGCGCCAGGCTGCACGGCCTGCACCGCAAAGGCCCCAGGGTAGACCAGCACCTGGCGCAGCCGCGGGTAGTAGTCGGGCCGGGCCTGGCCCAGCAGCAGCAGGCAGGCCTGGGCAGCGATCACCACCCGCACCTCGTCGGTGATGGCCTGGCCAGCGCAAGCGACGAATGATTTCTCGGCCAGAAAGACCTGCAGATGCTGCTTGAGCTGGCGCTGCAAGTCAGCCGGCAGCCGGGCCACCGCCGGCACGCGCTGGCGCAGGATGCGCCGCCAGGCGGCAGGAAAGGCCTGGGCCCGCACCCGCGCCCGGCGCCGCGCCACCCAGGCCGGCCAGCCCAACAGGCCGGCCACCGCCGCAGCGCCCGCCAGCAGCATCAGCAGCAGGGGCCAGGCGCGGGTCCAGTCGGCGGCATCCATGTGCTGGAGCAGTTGGGCACGGGCGCCGATTCCACAAGCCCCCTGATCCGGCGTCAGCGCAGCTTGTCGGATTCCAGGTTCAGCTCGCCCAGCGGCAGGCGCGAGGCCTCGGGCGCCAGCGCGGCCAGGCCGGCACCGGCCGCCGCCAGGTCGCCCACCACCACAGCGCGCAGGGCAGGCCCGGTCCAGTGGGCACGGGCAAAGGCCTGCACCTGGTCCGGCGTGACCGCCAGTACGCCGGGCACATAGGCCTGCAGATCGGCCAGCGGCCGGCCCTGGGCCAGCTGGCCGGCCAACAGCGCCGCCAGCCCGCCGGTGGTCTCGAGCCGGCGCGCAAAGCTGCCCACCAGGGTGGCCTGGCGGGCAGCCAGCTCGTCGGCGCCCGGCGGGGCGTCGGCCAGGCGGACGATCTCGCCGCGCAGCAGTGCCAGCACCTCGGCGGCGGTGGCATGGGCGGTCGACGCATGGGCGCTGAACATGCCGCCGCCGGCAAAGCTTTCGGCACTGCCGCTGGCCCCGTAGCTCAAACCGCGGCGGATGCGCACCTCCTGGTTCAGGCGGGCCGAATAACCACCGCCCAGCACCGCCTGCGCCACCAGGCCGGCATAGCGCTGGGGCCGCTCGGCCGCGCCGCTGCCGATATAGGGTGCGGCCACCGCCACGCCGCTCTGGCCGCTGCCGGGCATGTCCACCAGCACCAACGGCGCGCCCAGCGGCCGGGGCGCGGCCACCAGGGCCTGCGGCAGGTCCAGCGCCGGGGCGGCCCAATCACCCAGCCAGCGGCGCGCCAGCGCGCGCGCCTGGCCGGCATCCAGATCACCCACCAGCACCAGCACCGCATGGTCGGGCCGCACCCAGCGCGCCTGGAAGGCCAGCAGATCGTCGCGGCGCAGGCGCCGCAAGGCCGCGGCCTGGGCCACCTGGCCATGCGGCACATCGCCCCAGAAGGCCCGACGCAGCACCATGCCAGCCACCTCGCCGGGGCTGCCCAGGGTCACGCGCCAGCCGTCCAGGGCCTGGGCGCGGGCGCGTTCCAGCTCGTCCGGCGCCAGCACGGGGTGGCGTATCACATCGGCCATCAGCGACAGGGCGTCGGCCACGCGCGGGCGGGTGACGGTCAGGCTGACGCTGCTGGCGCCCCAGCCGCTTTCGGTGTCGAGCCCGCTGCCCAGGGCCTCGGCCTGGCGCGCCAGGGTGGCGGCCGGCACCAACTTGCCGCCGCGCCGCGCACCCTTGGACCACAGCGCCACGGTCATCGCCGCCACGCCGGGGCGGCCTGGCGGGTCGGCCTCGGGGCCGGCCCGCACCAGCAGCCTGAGCGTGACCACCGGCAGCGCCGGGCGCTGCACCAGCACCACCGCCAGGCCGTTGGGCAGCGCAAAGCTGTCGATGCCAGGCAGCTCGAGCGGGCGCTGGGGCTGGGGCGGCGGCGGCTCGTCCTGGCCGGGGCTGCCGGCCCGGGCCGGGCCAGCGCCACCCAGCCAAGGCCCGGTCAGGGCCAGGGCCAGGGCGCTGCGGCGGCTCAGCGCCGGTGCGTTGCCCGGTGCATCCAGCGCGCCGCGCGCCATCCCGCCCGTCAGGCTTGGCCGCGCATTCGGGCAGGCAGGCGCAACCTTCATGCCACGCCCTCCACATAGTCCAGCGTCACCCGGTGCGCCTGCAGCACATGGCGCTGCAGCACCCGCTGCACATCGCCGGCCTGCACCGCCTGCAGCCGGCCGATGCGGCGGTCGGCCTCGCGCGCGTCGCCGAACACCAGAACGGCCCGGCCGATGGCATCGGCCAGGCCCTGGGGAGTCTGGCGCGAAAGCAGCGCGCCGGTCAGCAACTGGGTGCGCACCTTGTCCAGCTCGGCCGGGCGCACCGGGCCCCGGGCCAGCGCGGTGATTTCGGCCAGCAGGGCCAATTCCAGCCGGCGCAGCGTCTGGCCGCTGGCCGCCACCGCGTAGGCCGCCAGCAAGCCGGCATCGGCATACAACTGGCTGGAAAAGCCGGCGGCCTGCGCCGCCTGGGTCTGGTAGACCAGGGCCTCGTTCAAACGCGACGATTCCCCAGACGACAGCAGCGCCGCGGCCACCGCCAGCGCCGGCGCGTCCGGGTGGCGCGCCGGCGGGCCCTTCCAGACCAGCGCCAGCGCAGGCAGCGGCACCGAAGGCGCGCGAATCACCAGCCGCGCGTCCTGCCGGCGCATTGGCTCGACCAGCGCCACCCGGGGGATGGGTGAGTCCGGTGTCACCAGCGGGCCGAAGTAGCGGTCAACCCAGGCGTCGAGCTGCGGCGGGTCGAAATCACCGACCACGATCAGCAGCGCGTTGTCGGGCCGGTAATAGGTGGCATGAAACTGGCGCACATCGTTGAGCTGGGCGGCGTTGAGGTCGACCTCGCTGCCGATCACCGGGCGCCGGTAGGGGTGGCGCTCGAAGCCATGCTGGACCAGGGCATTGAACAGGCGGCCGTAGGGGTCGGCCAGCACCCGCTCGCGCAGTTCCTCGATCACCACCTTGCGCTCGCTGTCGAAGCTGGCCTGGTCCACCTGCAGATGGGCCAGGCGCTCGGCCTCGGCCCACAGCAGGCGCTCCAGGTGGTTGGACGGCACCTCGCTCTGGTAGGCCGTCATGTCCTCGGCGGTGAAGGCATTGTTCTGGCCGCCCACGTCCTCGGTGAGCCGGTCGAACATCTCCGGCGCCATGTAGCGGGTGCGCTTGAACATCATGTGCTCGAACAGATGCGCAAAGCCCGAGCGGCCTTCGGGGTCGTCCTTGCCGCCGACCCGATACCAGACCTGCACGCTGACCGTGGCGCCGCCCCGGGTGGGCAGGCTCACCACTTGCAGGCCATTGCCGAGGCGGCGCTCGCGCAGGGCCAGCGGCGCCAGCGTGACGGCGGGCGCGGCGTCGGCACGCGCCGGGGTGGGCTGGGCCCGCGCCGGCAGGAGGAACCCGGATCCGATCAGGGCCAGGCCCTGGCGGCGGTTGGGGCGGAAGGGCATGGGTGGAGTGTCTCGACGCGCAAGGGGCGCCATCATCGCCCATGCCGGCCCGCCCTGCGCACAGGCGTGTCAATCGCCCGGCCCAGGCCCGCCGGCTGGCGCGCCGCGCCGCGCCAGGCGCCAGAACTGCGAGAACGCAGTGCACAGCTGGTCGGGGTCGGCCAGCAGGCGGGGTGCCGGCTGGCGCCAGGTCGCAGGCCAGGCCGCCGGCAGGTGGCCGTTGTCCAGGCAGGCCACCGACGCCGCCGGCGCCAGCAGCTGGCGCAGCCGCGCGGTATCGGCCCAGACCACGCTGTCGGTCAGCTGGGCCAGGCGCTGCGCCACGAAATGCCAGCGCGCCGCCGACCAGGCCCAACAGGCAAAGTGCTCAGCCGGCCAGACACCCAGGCGCCAGGGCCCGTCCCCGGGCAGCCCGGTGGGCAGGCCGGCCGGTGGATCACCCAGGGCCCAGGGGTGCACCAGCCAGACATGCCGGCCGGCCAGGGCCAGCGGCCCGGGCGCCAGCAACGCGCCCGGCAGGTCGGCCGGCGGGCTGCGCCGCAGCGGTGGCTCGGCCAGGCCGGCCGCCGCCCGGCCACCCGCCACCGGCGCAGGGCCGGGGGTCGGGGCAGGCCAGGGGCCGGGCCCGAAGGCCCACTGGGCCAGGGTGTCGTAGCCGGTGTCGATCAGGCTGCCGCGGCTGGCCCAGCCCGGCTGGCCGGCCGCCACAGCGGCGACGAGTTCGGCATTGAACAGCCAGGGCCTAGTGCCGCCGGTACCCGCCACGCACTGCCAGGACAGGTGGTTGCTGGCCAGATCGCCATCCAGCAGATGACCCAGCAGCCAGTCGGCCCCGCTGCGCCAATGCACGCCGCGCACATGCACCACATAGCTGGCCAGCCAGAGGCGGGCCTGGTGGTGCAGCCAGCCCTGGGCATAGAGCTGGCGCACCGCGCTGTCGATGGCCGGCACGCCGCAACGGGCCTGGCGGATGTCGTCCGGCAGCGCACGCCCATAGTCTGCAGGCGGGCGCGCACCGGGCTGCAGCGGCCGCAGGATGGCATCCCCCAGGTGACGCCAGATATGCTGGAAGTGCTCGCGCCGGCCGAGTTGGCGCAGCAGCCCGGCGCCGGCTTGCCGGGCCGGGCCGGCCGCGCTGGCGGCCACCTCGGGCACGCTGAGCAGGCCGTGAGTGAGGTAGGGCGACAGGGCGGTGGACGCACCGTCCAGGCGCTTGCTGTCGGCGCCATGGGCAAGCCGTACCGCCGGGCTCAGGCGCGAGCGCGCATCGACCAGGCTGGCCGGGAATTTGTCGCTCATCATGCGCGCTATTGTCGCACTGCGGCAATCCCTGCCCCGGCCGAGGGTCGGGTCGGCACCGGGGCGGCGCCAGCCGCGCAGCCTGCTGACATGGCGTTGTCAGCAGCCCCTGGGCAGGATGCAGGGCTTGTACAACCCTGACCCAGGACCGACCCATGACCCCCACCCCCCGCCCCGCGATCAACTGGTTCGAGATCCCGGTGGCCGACCTACCGCGCGCCCAAGCCTTCTACGAACACCTGCTCGGCCGGCCGCTGCGCCTCGAACCCATGGGCCACCAGACCCTGGCCGTGCTGCCCTATGACGATCCGGCGGTGGGCGGCGCGCTGATCGCCGGCAGCCAGGTGCCGACGCCCTCGGGCAGCGGCACGCTGGTCTACCTGAATGTCGATCCCGGGCTGGATGCCGCCGTGGCCCGCGCCGTTGCCGCCGGCGCCCGGATCGTGGTGCCCCGGGTCGACCTGCCCGACGGCATGGGCAGCTTCGTGCAGGTGATGGACACTGAGGGCAACCGCATCGGCCTGCACGCCCATGGCTGAAACCCCCGGGTCGAGCCCAGCCGCCCGGGCACCGGGCTGCGGCCTGCTGATCCACACCGCCAACCGGAGCGCCGCCTTGCCCTCAGCTCGACACCGATCGGCCCCGCGCCCGCCCCCGCCCCGCCCGGCGGCTGGCGCGGCGCACTGATGCCCGATGCGACGCGCCGCGCGGCTGTTCCAGATCGTGCAGTTGGTGCGGGGCCGGCGCCTGACCCGGGCGGCCCTGCTGGCCGAGCGGCTGCAGGTATCGCTGCGCACGGTCTACCGGGACGTGGCCGAGCTGCAGCTGCAAGGCGTGCCGATCGAGGGCGAGGCCGGCGTGGGCTACCGCATGCGCGCCGGCTTCGACCTGCCCCCGCTGATGTTCAGCAGCGCTGAAGCCCAGGCCCTGGTGGCCGCGATCCGGATGGCCCAGCCGCGCCTGGACGCCGGCCTGGCACCCGCTGCCGAGGCCGCGCTGTCCAAGATCCTGGCGGTGCTGCCGCCAGCCATCCGCGCGGCGGCCGAGCGCCTGGCGGTCTACGCACCAGCGCTGGGCCAGGACGACGGCAGCCGGGCCCGGCTGGCGCAGCTGCGTCAGGCCACCGACCTGCGCCAGAAGCTGCAGCTGGACTACCTCGATCTGCAAGGCAAGGCCAGCCAGCGCACCGTGCGCCCGCTGGGCTGCTTCTTCTGGGGCCAGGTATGGACCCTGGCGGCCTGGTGCGAGACACGCCAGGATTTCCGCAGCTTCCGGGTTGACCGGATCGGCGCGCTGACGCTGATGGATCAGCGCTTTCATGACGAGCCCGGGCGCAGCCTGGCCGATCTGATGCGGCGCCTGGGCTCGACCGCAGCCGGTTGAGCGCCTGCGCCGGGCAGCCGCGGCCAGCGGCCGGCAACTCACTTCCTGGCGCCGGCCTGCTGGACGGCCAGCAGGGGCCCGGCATCCATCAGGCGCAGCGCCTTGTCGCCCGCCTTGCGCGTCAGCAACACCAGCCGGCTGTCGGCATAGCTGCCGGCCAGGGCTTCACCCTGCCAGGCAAAGGCCGCGTCCTCCCAGCCGTCGCCGTCGAAATCGGCCCGCGCCAGCAGGCGCAGGTGCACACGCCAGCGCGCCCGGGTCAGCACCAGGCTGCGGTCCGGGCCGGGCGCCCAGCGCGCCGCGCCGCTGCTGCGCGCCAGGTTGAGTGCGGGCGACGCCAGCCGGCGCTGTTCTTGCGCAGACAGCGCCGGCCACAAGGCCCCCGGGTAGAGCGCGGTGGCCAAGGCCTTGTCAAAGGCCAGGGGCAGGGCCGACTGCAGCGCCGGCCGGGCGCCGGCCAAGACCGCCATCGCCTCACAGGGCACCGTCTGGTAGCGCACCACGCGCCAGGCCGCGTCGTTGTCGCTGCCCTCGGTTTGCAGCCGGTGCTGCAGCCAGTCCTGGCAGTGCCGGGCTTCGATGCGGCGCAGGCCGTCGGCAGCGCGCACCTGCAGCGGCAGGGGCGTCTCGAAGGGGCGCAGGAAATCGGCCGCCTCGGGCAGCGCGCCGGCCAGGCCCAGCGCCGGCTGGGCGACAGGCGGCATGGCCGCCGCTGCGAAGCCGACCCCGGCCACCAGCGCCAGCGCAGCGGCCCGCAGCCCGCTGCCAGGCCGGCAGGGGCCGGCGGCGGCCCGGCTTGCGCCGCCGCTCAGCCCTTGCATTGCAGAAACAGGTCGCGGGTCCAGTCGTTGCGCTGCTGACCGATGCCGTTGCGTTGGCATTCCTTGGCGGCCACATCCCATTTGCCGGTTTCCACCGCCTTCTTCAGCGACGGGAACTTGTTCACCAGCCCGTCCAGGCCCAGGTTGAAGCTCATGTCCAGCAAGGCCCGCTTGGCCGGGCTGGGGTAGCCGGCCCAACCCGCAAAGCGCTTGCCCAAGCCGGCGGTGAAACCGTCCACCATCACCTTCAGGATCGCATCGATCGCCGGATCCGGCAGGTCCAGCAGCGTGGCCTTTTTGTAGCTGGCGGCCAGCAGGCCCTTGGGCTGGGCCGCCACCGCGTCGAAGTCGCGCTTGATCTCGGCGGGCGTGGCCAGCGCGCGGCTGTCGCGCCGCACAAAGGCCAGCTTCTGGGCCGCCGCCACATCCGGCAGCATCTGGCCCACCCCCACCGTGACCTTGGCCACCGTGTCGAGGTACATATGGCTGATGCGGCCCTCCCACCGGGTGCAATCGGCAGAGACCTCGGCAAAATCCAGATCGGCACTGGGTGCGGGCATGGTGCAACTCCGGTAGGGGCCGCTCACGGCAGCGGTGATGGCCCGGGGTGAAAGGGCAGTGTGCCGCAGCCCTGGCAGCGCTACAAGCGCAGCGCCCGCGCCGGTCCTCCAGGCGCATGGCTGCGGCATCAGCCCGCGGCCTGCTCGCGCCGCAATGCGCGCACCGTGCCCACGGCCACCAGCACGCAGCTGTACACCACGTCGGCGCGGCTTTCGCGGTAGCCACTGGCGGCCCACATCTTGGCCACCTGCACTACCGCGCCCACCAGGGCCCGCGCAATCAGCGCGCCGCGCACCCCGCCGGCGCCGGCCTCGGCCAGCGGCGCGGCCAGCGCGTCGGCAAAACCGCCCATGCCGGCCTCGTAACGCGCGTCCATCGCCGGGCTGACCCCCAGCACCTCGGCCAGCATGATGCGTGCGGCCAGCGGGTCGGCGATGAAGTCGAACCAGGCCCCGTAGCCGGCGGCAAAGCGCGCCTGCACGCCCTGGTCGGCCTGGGCTGCGGCTGCACGCTGCAGGGCCTGGCGCAGCCGGCCGAGCAGGCGCTCGTAGCAGGCCGCCAGCAGGGCCTCCAGGCCGTCGAAGGATTCATAGAAGTAGCGGTCGGTCAGGCCCGCCTCGGTGCAAACCCCGCGCACCGTGGTGGCACGCAGACCGTGCTGGCCGAACAAGGCGATGCCGGCCTCGACCAGCCGTTCACGCCGGGCGGCGCTGCGGTCGGCTGGGCCCAGCCCGCCATAGGCCCGCCCGGGGCTGGCGGGCTGGCTGAGGGGGCTGGGCTTGACCATGGGCGGGCGGGGGCAGGAATGCGCGATACTGTACATCTGATGACGCGTGTCATCAGATCAAACCAGGGCCATTAGGGCCCGCAGGGAGGCATGCATGGGCAATCCGACAAGCCTGGACCCGCGCGGTGGCGTGGCGGTGATCACCGGCGCGGCCGGCGGCATTGGCGCGGCGCTGGCACTGCAACTGGCCTCGCGCGGTTGCCACCTGGCGTTGGTGGATGTCAACGGCGCCGGCCTGGATGCCACCGCCACCGCCGCACGGGCTCGGGGCGTGACGGTCAGCACCCAGGTTCTGGACCTGTCGCTGCCCGACGCCCCGGCTGCTGTCCTGGCCGGCGTGATGGCCAGCCACGGCCGCGCCACGCTGCTGGTCAACAACGCCGGGGTGGCGCTGGGCGGCAGCTTCGACCAGGTGGCGGCGGCCGATTTCGACTGGCTGATGCGCATCAACTTCGGTGCGGTGGTCGGGCTCACCCGGGCCTTTCTGCCGCTGCTGGCCCAGGCGCCGGCGGCGCAGATCGTCAACATCAGCAGCATCTTCGGCATCATCGCCCCGCCCGGGCAGACGGCCTATTGCGCCGCCAAGTTCGCGGTGCGCGGCTTTTCGGAATCGCTGCGGCATGAGCTGGAGGCCAGTGGCTCGACCGTGGGCATGACCCTGGTG
>JANNZD010000456.1:0-14171 GCA_031410435.1 Betaproteobacteria bacterium
GGAACATGTCGACCACCACCTGCATCAGGTCGGCGCACCCGCCCACCTGGTCGCGCAGCCGCGCCTCGTTGAACGGAGACTTGCTCTGCTCGGGCGCACCCACGGTCGACGGCGAGACCGTCGCCTCGAGCGACTGCAGCAGCGCGCGCACCGCTTCGGGCTGAAGCGGCTTGATCAGGTAGCCGTCCATTCCCGCCGCGCGACACTCGCGCTCGTCGTCGCCCAGGCCCTCGGCGTCACCCGCGGTGAGGGCGATCACCGGGAGGTGCCGCGCAGACCCGAGCTCGGTTTGGCGCAGCACCCGAACCGCGGTGAGCCCGTCCATCACCGGCATCTGCAGGTCCATCAGCACCAGGTCGAAGGGCGGGTCGGCTGCGGCCACGGCCTCGACCGCCTGCTGGCCATTGCTGGCGATCTGCACGCTGGCCCCTTCGTCCTCCAGCAGTTCGCGCGCCACTTGCTGGTTGTTGAGGTTGTCCTCGGCCACCAGCAGGTGCAGGCCGGCCAGGCGCTGCGCGCCCGGCACCACGGCACGGTGGCTCGGGCGCGGCAGGCCGCGTGCCAGGCCGGCGTCAGCGACCGCGTCGAACAGCATCGATGCGGTGACGGGCTTGACCAGGAATCCGTCCAGCAGGGCCTGCTCGGCGTCGCTGCGCTGGGCCAGCATCTCGCGCGAGTGGGCGGTGACCATCACGATCACCGGCGCCGCGCTGCACAGGCCGAGCGCGCGGATGCGCTGGCTGGTGGCCCAGCCGTCCAGGCCGGGCATCTGCCAGTCCATGAACACCGCCTGGCAAGCGATGCCCTGGGCCGCCTGGTCTTGCAGCAGGTCCAGCGCGGCTTGCCCGCTGGCGGCCAGGTCAACGGTCCAGCCGAGCGCGGTGCCCATGCGCTGCAGCACCTCGCGCGCGATCGGGTTGTCGTCCACCACCAGGGCCCGCAAGCCCTGGCCGGGTGCTGGCCGCGCGCCATCGACTCGGTGCGCGCCGGGCACCAGCGGCAGCGTGATGCTGAAGTGGAAGCGGCTGCCCTGGCCCAGGCGGCTGTCCAGCCCGAGATCGCCGCCCATCAGCGCCACCAGGCGCTGGCTGATCGCCACCCCCAGCCCGGTGCCGCCAAAGCGTCGCGTGGTGGACGCCTCGGCTTGGGTGAAGCCGTTGAAGATGCGCGCCTGGTTTTCGGCCGCGATGCCGATGCCGGTGTCGCGCACCGCCAGCTCCAGGCTGACCTCGCTGTCGGTCTGCGCCAGCACCCGGATCGACAGCACCACCTCACCGCGGGCGGTGAACTTGATGGCATTGCCGGTCAGGTTGATCAACACCTGCTGCAGGCGCATCGCGTCGCCCACCAGCTCACGCGGCAGCTGCGGGTCGATGTCGAACAGCAACTCCACCGGTTTGCTGCCTAGGCTGGCCGAAACGATCACCGACAGGTCGCGCAGCAGCTGGTCGATGCGGAAGGGGTGCACATCCAGCGCCAGCTTGCCGGCCTCGACCTTGGAGAAATCGAGGATGTCGTTGAGCAAGCCCAGCAGTGAGCGGGCCGCGCCTTCGGTCTTGACCGCATAGTCGGCCTGGCGCGCGGTCAGCGCCGTCTTGCGCAGCAGGGCCAGCATGCCCAGGATGGCATTCATGGGCGTGCGGATCTCGTGACTCATATTGGCCAGGAACTGGCTCTTGGCGCGCGACGCTGCCTCGGCCGCCTCGGTGGCACGCACCAGCTCGGAGATGTCGATGAGAAAGCCGACGGTGTGGCCGTCGGCCATCCTGCGCTCGACGATGCGCAGGGTGCGTCCGTTGCGCAGCCGCTGGGTCAGGGTGCGGTCGCCGGAACGGTGCGCGGCCAGGCGCTCGGCCATCCAGGCATCGACCCGGCCAACCGCGTCGAGGTAGTCGCCGTTCTCGGCCCCGGTGCGCACGATGTCCTCGAAGCGGGCGCCGGGCAGCATCAGGTGGGCCATGTTGGGGTAGATCTGGCGGTACTTTTCGTTGCAGAAGACCAGCCGGTCGTCCGGGTCGTAGAGCACGAAGGCCTCGTCGATGGCGCTGAGCGCGCCGCGCAGCAGCTGGGCGCTGCGCTCGATCTCGGCCTCGGCGCGCTTGCGTGCGCTGATGTCGGTGTAGGTGGTGACGAAGCCGCCGCCGGGCATCGGGCTGCCGCGCACCTCCAGCGGTGTGCCGTCGGGCCGCAGACGCTCGAACTGGTGAATCTGGGCCGGTGCACTGGCCCGCGCGACGATCGACTGCACCGTGGCCTCGACGTCCCCGCTGCCGTATTCGCCACGCGCCGCGTTGAAGCGGATCAGGTCCTCGAAGCGGGTGGGCTGCGTCTCGAACAGCGAATCGGGAAAGTCCAGCAGGCGACGGAACTCCTGGTTGGCCGCCACCAGCTGCAGATTGGCATCGAAGACGCTCAGGCCGCAGGGCAGGTTCTCGATCACGCTGCGGACCAGGTCGCTCTGGTGGCGCAGCGCCAATTCCATCGCCCGGCGGGCCGAGATATCCTGGATCGCGCCGATCAGGCGCACCACCCTGCCGTCCACGCACTCGGCCTGGCCCACCGCGCGCACCCAGAGTTGGCGGCCCTGGGTTGTGACCAGGGCCAGTTCCAGGTCCCAGCCCTGGCCGGTGGCCAGGGCATGCTGCATCGCCTGGGACACCACCGGCCTGGCCTCGGGCGCATAGAAGCTGATCGCCTGGTCCAGCGACGGCCGGTAGCCGGGTGCGCAGTCGTGCAGGCGGCAGGTCTGGTCGCTCCATTCGATGGTCTGGTTGACGGCGTCGAAGGCCCAGCCGCCCACGCCGCCGATGCGGCCTGTGCGGTCGAGCAGGTCCTGGCTGGCGCGCAGCGCGGTCTCGGCCCGCTTGCGCGCGCTGATGTCCATGTGGGTGCCGGCCATCCAGCGCGGCCGGCCGTCTGCGCTGCGCTGCGAAACCTTGCCCCGGGTCAGTACCCAGACCCAATGGCCGTCGGCGTGACGCACCCGGTTCTCGCTCTCCAGGGCCGCCAGCTCGCCGCGGAAATGCTGCTTCAGCAAGGCATCGGTATGGGCTGCGTCATCCGGGTGGCTGCGCAGCTTCCATTCGGCCATGGTGGTGCTGCCGATGCCTTCCAGGGTCTGGCCGACGATCTGGGCCCAACGCTGGTTGAAGTGCAGGGCGCCGGTGGCCAGGTCCCATTCCCAGGTGCCAACGTTGGTGCCCTCGATGATGTTGGCCAGGGCCTGGCGCTCGCGCGCCAGGTCTTGGGCTGCACGCTTGCTGGCGCTGATGTCGGTGCGGATGGAGATGTATTTCTCGGTCCGGCCGTCAGCGCCGACGAAGGGCGCCACCACCGTGTCCACCCAGTACAGGCTGCCGTCCTGGGCGCGGTTGCAGACCTCGCCGCCCCAGGGCGTGCCGGCGGCTATGCATTGCCACATGTCGGCCCAGAAGGACGCCGGGTGGGTGCCCGAGTTGATGATGCGGTGGTTCTGCCCCAGCAATTGTTCGCGGTGGTAGCCGCTGATGCGGCAAAAGGCGTCGTTGGCCTCGGTGATGCGCCCGGCACGGTCGGCCACCGAGACGATGGCATGAACGTCGATGCTGCGCAGCAGGGCCTGGTTGTCGCGCAGCGCGGCTTCCAGCTGGGCTTGTGCCTGGTGGCGCTCGGTGACGTCGCTGCCGATCTCCATGAAGCCGGTGAGGCAGCCCTGGCGGTCGTGCAGCGGGGTGATCTCGGTGTCGAACCAGAACTCGCTGCCATTCTTGGCGCGGTTCAGGATCTCGACCCGGCAGCCGGTGCCGGCCGCCGCCGTGTCTGCCAGCAGCTGCAATACCGCCGGGTCGGCCTTGCCGCTGCCCAGCAGCTGGCCCGGGGTGCGGCCCTGCGCGTCGGCCAGGCTGTGGCCGGTGATCCGGTTGAAGCCTTCATTGACCCAGACTATGCGCAGTGAGGGGTCGGTGATCGACACCGCGTTGGACGTATGCCGGGCGACCTGGGCCAGCCGGTCCAGGTCGGCCGTCATGGCGGTGGCCAGGGCTTCGGCGCGCAGCCGGCCCAGGGCCTGCTGGCGCAGCAGGGCGGCCAGCAGCGCGCTGACCAGCATGCCCACGCCGCCGATCAGCCAGGGCGGCCAGAAGGCCAGCGTGGCGTCGAACTGCGGCGTGCTGCGTGCCTGCAGGGTGAGTGAGCGGCCGGGCAGGGCCACCTGGCGCGTGGCCAGGAAGCGGCCGACCGGGGCCAGCGCCGGTGCGCCGGACGCGCTGGCCGCAGCGGCCGGCAGGCGGGCCGCGGTGGAGCTGTAGATCAGCCCCTGCGCGGCCATGCCGGCAGTGGCGTCAGACAACTCGAAATCCACTTCGCCCGCAGCCACATCGTGTACGCCGCCCAGCAATTCGGCCGCGACGATGGGCGAATACAGCAAGCCCAGCAGCGCCTGCCGGCGTTGGGCCGGGGTGGCCGGATCGGCGCCGCGCCGGTAGACCGGCAGAAACAGCAGAAAGCCCGGGCTGCGCTTGGCATCCTGCACCAGCGTGATCGCGGCGCTCAGGGTTGCCTCGCCGCTTTGCACTGCGCGCTCGGCGGCTTCGCGGCGGATGCGCTCGGACCCCACATCCAGCCCCACGGCGCTGAGATTGGGCACCAGGGGTTCGATGATCTTGATCACGTAGAGATCGGCGTGGCTGCGATCGTCGAGCTGGCGCAATGAAAAGTGCGGCGCGCCGTCGGCCCGCTCAGCGGCGATGAAGGCGTCGAGCCGGTCTTGCTGCACCCGCTGGATGAAACCGAAACCGCGCAGGCCGGGAAATTCGGTGGACAGGTTGCGCGCTTCCACATAGTTGCGGAAATCTGCGCGCGTGACCTGCGGGCTGGCCGCGTACAGGCCGCTGGTGCCCTTGAGTGCGGCAATCGGCTGGCGGATGCGCCGCAGCACATCTTCGGCCACCCGGTCGACACTGCGCTCGAAGCTGGCGTGGGCCTGCGCTTCGGTGTCGTGCTGACGCCAGATGCCGACGGCTGCGGCCAGGCAACTGCCCAGCACGAACAATGCGGCCGGCAAGCCAGTCTCCCAGCGCCCGGCGCGCGCCAGACCCGTATCGATCGTCATGCAACCCTTCGTCTGGATGGGCGGCCGGTGCCGGATGGCCCCGAGCGCGCGTCTGGCGCGATTCTTGTCAGGCTTGCGCCGGGTCAAAGGGTTGAACAGGCCCGGCAAAACCGGCCTGTTCTGCGCGGCGCGCCCGGGCGCCGGGTCAGGCCTGCGGCGGCGCGGGGTAGCAGCAGGCCAGCGCGGCCACCACGCCGCTTGGGTCGAGCGGCTCGGTCCAGTAGTCCAGGCATCCCGCAGCCAGGGCGGCCTGGATCTGCGCGGGCAGCGCATCAGCGCTGAGCGCGTTCACCGGCACGGCGGCGGTGCGCGCCCTGTACCGCAGGGCCTGCAGCACGATCAGGCCGTCCATGTCGGGCGACTGCTGGTCCAGCAGGATCAGGTCGGGCAGTTCCCGACGCGCCATTTCCAGGCCGGTGGCGCCATCCACCGCAATCAGCAGGCGCAAGTGCGCCAGGGCCGGCAGCCCGAGCAGAGCCACCATCAGCAGGACATTCACCGGGTTGTCTTCGATGTACAGCAGCGTGGCGCTGCACTGGGGTGCCATCGCTGCTGCAGGTGCTGGCGCTGGTGCTGGTGCTGGTGCTGGTGCTGGTGCTGGTGCTGGTGCTGGTGCTGGTGCTGGTGCTGGTGCTGGTGCTGGTGCTGGTGCTGGTGCTGGTGCAGCGCAGCCCATGGCCTGGGCATCGGCCGGCAGGTTTGCGGCCTGGCCGGCGGCGGGCAGGCTGATGCGGATGCAGCTGCCCTGGCCGGGTGCCGATCGCACATCGATGCGCCCGCCCATGGCCTTGACCAGGCGCTGGCTGGGTGTCGATCACACACAGGGTACCGAAGCGCATGCCGTCCACCGCCAGCGGTTGGCCAGCGTAGAAGCGGATCTGCGGCCCGCCCAGCACCAGCGAGTTTTGCGCAAAGCGCAGGTCGGCGGTGGCGTCGCAGACTTCCATCAATTCGGCGGTTCGGATGGCATGGTTGCAGAAGGACCCATCGCGCGGCGTCTGCCAGTCCTTCAGCCCCACCCGGGCCTTGAACCATTGGCGTTCACCGTCGACCAGGCTGATCAAGGCGATGGGGCAACGGGTCAGTGCGGCTGCGGCATGGGTCAGCGCGTCGAAGCCGGGCTCGGGGTCGGTGTCGAGCACGCCCAACTCGGCCAGCAGGGACAGGCGCTGGACCTCTTCGGGCGAGTTGTGGTCTGGTTGCGCCGCGTGGGCAAGCGCTGAGGGCCGGGCCGGCTGGCGCGCCGTGTCGAGCAGGCTCAAGTGGTTGCGCTCTGGACGACAGCGCTGACCCGGCCAAGCCGGGCCCGGCGGTGCCAGCGGGCGATCAGGGTTGGGCTGGGACAGGGCATGGGGCTGGCCGGTTGCGCCGCAAGCGCCTGAATGATCCGAATTCCCCACGAGCTTAGCGGCGCTGGCATGCCCGACCGTGGGCTACCGTACATAGGCGCCGGCGCGGGATACTTTGGCGCTGCTGCGGCCCACCTCCCCACTCACACCTCACGCCCATGAACCCGCCCATAGACCTGCGTTCCGACACCGTGACCCGCCCCACCGCGGCCATGCGAGCCGCGATGGCTGCCGCCCCGGTGGGCGACGACCAGTACGGCGAAGACCCCAGCACCAACCGGCTGCAGGCGCGCATGGCCGCGCTGTTGGGCAAGGCCGCGGCGCTGTGGCTGCCCACCGGCACCATGGCCAACCAGGTGGCCTTGCGCACCCTGACCCGACCGGGCGACGAGGTGCTGGCCTGCCGCGAATCGCATGCCGCATGGCATGAGGCCGGCGGCGCGGCGGCCAATGCCGGCGTGCAGATCCATGAGATCGGGCAGGGCGGGGTGTTCAGCGCCGAGGACTTGCGCGTCGCCACCAAGCCGCGCAACTTCGCGATCTTTCCGACCACCACCTTGGTGGAGATAGAGAACACCCACAACCGCGCCGGCGGCGTGGTGGTGCCGCAGGACCAGGTGCTGGAGGTCTGCGCGGCGGCGCGCGAGCTGGGGCTGGCGACTTTTCTCGATGGCGCCCGTTTGTGGAATGCCAGTGCCGCCAGCGGGCTGGCGCTGGACCGGCTGGCCGCCCCCTTTGACCTGGTGGCGGTGGCCTTCAGCAAGGGGCTGGGGGCGCCCGGCGGCTCATTGCTGGCGGGATCGCAAGACCTGATCGGTGCCGCCGGCCGGCATTGTCGGCGCCTGGGCGGCGCGATGCGCCAGAACGGCATCTTCAGTGCGGCGGCGCTGCATGCGCTCGACCATCACCTGGACCGTCTGCCCGAGGACCATGCCCATGCCCGGGTGCTGGCCGAGCGCCTGCTGGCGGGTGCGCCGGTGCAGCTGGATCTGCGCACCGTGCAGACCAATATCGTCGTGTTCCACCTGCCGCCGGCCTTGCCGATGGATGCACCGACCCTGAGCGCTTTGGCGCGCGAGCGCGGCGTGCTGGTCAATGCCTTCGGCCCGCGCACGCTGCGGGCAGTGACCCATCTGGATGTGGACCGCGCGCAATGCCTGCGCGCGGCCGATGTGCTGGTGGCTTTGCTGGCTGGCTGAGCGGTTCGGCCCGGCTGTGGCCAGTGGCTGCGCAAGCGGCGCGGACCCCTGGGTGGGCACCGCGCCGCTGCATGTCGCCGGATCAGTCGGCGTTGTAGGGCGTGCCGTAGAACTTGTGCACGCCGCTGGCCCAGGTCTTGTCCGACATGGTCGGCCACTGGTCCTTGTCGAAGCCCGGGGCATCGTTCAGCGCGGTCTTGGGCACGTTGAGCGTGAAGCGCTCGTTCACGGTGTCGAGCGTCAACGCGGCCCAGGGCACGGCAAACAGCTTGTCGCCCATGCCGAGCAGGCCACCGAAGGACAGCACCGCATAGGCGACCTTGCCGCTGGCCATGTCGATCATGAATTCCTTGATGTCGCCCAGGTCTTCGCCGTCGGCGTTGTAGACATCGTTGCCCAGCAGTGTGTCGGCGCCCATCAACTCGGGGCCGGGGCCGTCGTTCTTCCGGGTGTACATGCCGAAGTTGTCGCGGGAAATGTAAGAACTGGTCATGAGGCTTCCTTGGGTGGGCTAAACCACGCAGATCTTTCGGCGCGGCCTGCCAGGTGGGGGACTGGCGCCGGCATTGCGGCGCGGCACCAGAGGACTCGGGGCGCCGGTTCGGCAACCCGTGGCTTACCTTAACCAGCGCGCGCTTGCGGGTCTGTGCGACAGGCCACGCATACGCGCAGGGCGCCTGGGGTCCGGGCCCCCAAGCGGGCTCAACGCGGGCTGGATTTCTGCCGCCCACGCTGCTGGCCGCCGCCTGTCAAGCGCAGGATCAAGACGCGGTCCAGCGGCCGAGCCGGGCCGATCAGCTTAGGCGCAAGCGGTGAGGCCGGTAAGCACACCACCGAGGCGATGCCGGCACCGCGGCCAAACACCCGGATCGGCACCCGGCGTGCCGCATCTTCGGCGGCGTTTCGGAGGACGAATCGACCAGGCGATGGGATCAGGACGTCGGCTGGACACCCTGCAGCGCCGAGCAGCCATCGAGGTGGCCAGCCCGACCGGATCTGGCCCGGCCCAGGACGGGCCGTCTACCTTGTGCAGTTCAATGGCCGGCCGCCACCTGATTCTTCGCCTTCGTCAGGATCGTCGTGAAGTTGTCCAGGGCACCGGCATACGGCGGATCCTTCTTCACCGCGTCGATCACCTGGTTGAGCTCGACGATCAAGCCGGCCAGCAGCGCGCTGCGCTCATCGATGGAGGCCAGGGTATGTTTGACCAACAGGGAGGTCAGGTCTTCGGCAGTCTGGTTGGCAACGCGAACCTGTTCATTGGTGGAATTCATCGAACCGATGACCTTGAAGACCTCCTTCATGCCCTCGTCGTAAAGCGCCTTGATGGCCTTGCCATCGGAAGCAGCGGCAGGTTGCGGCATACGGTATCTCCTTGCGTGGATATCGGGGCAGAAAGCCAGCCTCAGTTCGCTGACTTGCGCGCCGCGCGAAAAGCCTCGACGTCCTTCTTGAGGCTGAAGGCGGTGGCGAAAAGGTCTTCCGTCAGCGCGTCGAATTTCTGCGGCCTGTCGAGCGCGCCGATGAGCATGCCGAGCGCGTCTTTCATGCGCCGCAGCATGGCCCCATAGGTGTTGAGCGCACTCCTCAAGCGCTCGTACTGCTCGGCATTGGCATTGATTGCCGAAACCCGTTCGGTGATCTGCGAGATGGCCTGCCCGGCGGCAACGCGGTGCTCGCTTGCAAAGGCCGGCTTGTTGACCTGGTAGGACAGCCGCAATGGCAGCGCTTCGGTCAACACCCGCTCGGCCGGCTTGAGTGCCGCATTCAGGTCTGCCTCGATACCCGGTCGCGGATCGTCGCCTGCAGGCGGGCTGTGTTCGCGCACCAGGGTGGCGACGCCTCTGACCTGGGCCAGCATTTCGGTCAGCAGCCTGACTTGCTGGAGGTTCGCCGCCGCCGCCCGCAGGTTGATATGGTCATCGCGGTCGGCATTCAGCGCGTCGAGAATCTTGAGTACCACCGGCCCGCCCAGGCGCACCGCCTTGTCGAATTCAACCCGCAATCGGGCCTTTTCAAGCTCGCCGACGAGCGTCTGCACCCCGCCGACCAAGGTGCCGAGGCCGGGCACTGCCGTCACGCCTGCGGCGACAATGAAGTTATTCGCCGCTTCTATCGCCCCGCCAGCGGCGACCTGCACGGACTCCACGCTCTTGCCCTCGGCCAGGGTCGCCAGCGTGTTGTTGAAGCCGTCGATCGTGCGCCAGGCGGTGCGGCGTACCGCAACCGCATCTGGCTGGCCGGCGCCGCCGTATTCGAGTGCGGTGGAAAAAAGCACGGGACCGGATGGTGCCGCCCTTTCCGCGTCCCTGCGCCGCTGCTCGGCCTCCGCGGCCTCCTTGATCGCCGCAAAATCGATCAGGATGGCTTCGGCCGCAGCCTGCACTTCGGCGGTCGCGCGACGATACTGGGCCAATTCGATCGAGGGGATTTGCGCGCAACCGACCGCAAATACTGAGAACAGCACCGTGATTATCAAACAGGGTCTGCGCATCGCCATCTGACCTTTGTTGGTTCAAACAGTAAAGTGACCGGCAAAACGGGCATAGACCGCCCAACGCTGGCGCGCGCCGCAAGCGGTGCGATGCCGGCCCGGAGGTTGACGCGTCAGCCGCATGCCCCGGGTTGTGTGCCCGGCCTACCGATCAGAAGGCCCGGCATTCGAAATCCTAGCATGGCGCGGCTGGCCAGTCATCTTGCCCAAAACTCGCGCCGGGTAGACCAGGGCAGTTTAGGTGCGCTCGGCCGCCGTTTGCGCCTGCTTGAGATTCTCTATTGCAAACTTCAGCTCCGCGTCTGCGCGTTCATATTTCTCTCTTGCGTCGGCCCAAATTGCAGCCGGAACCGTGTCAGCCTTTTTGCTCAGATCATTTGGAATTTCGTCCTGCCTGGCAAGAGTCCCGCAAAGTTCAATAACCCGCTGCTGCGCCTTCTCAATATCCGCGCCGCCACCCGCCACGGCGGTCACGCCACGGAGTGATCCGGTTCGTGCAAGCGCTGTCATCAAATTCAAACACCCGTCTCGGGAATAGCTCCGATTGATATCGGTCACGATGTTACAAACGGCGTCCGCAAACGCAATACTTGAGTCGCGGGTGGCATCAGCAAGGTCGGCAAGCCTGCCTGCGCCTCCAGCAGTAGCTGCAACCTGGGCCTGGGCGCTTGCCAAGTTCGGCGCCGAGCCGGAGGTCTGCGCCCAGCGGGCCGAGGCCCAGGCGCGCTCGACGACCCCCCGGCCGCTTCAGCGCAGGATCAGTCCGCCATCCACCGGCAGGGTCTGCCCCACCACATAAGCCGCTAGCGGCGAGGCCAGGAACAGCGCCACCGAGGCGATGTCCTGCGGTGTGCCCAGCCGGCCCAGCGGGATCTGCGCCTCGATCGCCGCCACCCGCCTGGGTGAATCGGTGGTGACCTTGGTCATCTTGGTCGGCACCATGCCCGGGGCAATGCCGTTGACCCGGATGCCGTCGGGTGCCCAGGCGTCGCCCAGGGTGCGGGTCAGGCCCATCGCGCCGGCCTTGGACGCCGCATAGGCCGGGTTGCCGCGGGTGGCGTGGAAGGCCGCGGTCGAGCTGATCACCACCACCGCGCCCGCGCTGGCCTTGAGCTGGGCATGGAAGCGGGCGCAGCAATTCATCAGGCTGCTCAGGTTGACCTGCAGCACCCGGTCGAAACCGGGCTGGGCAAACTCGGCCCGGCCGTAGAGCACCAGGCCCTGCGACAGCACCAGCACATCCAGGCGGTCCAGGCCGGTGTCGGCGGCGGCGATGGCCGCCGCGTCGGCCACGTCAAGCTGCCGGTAGTCCAGGCCTTCCAGGTGCGAATCGGCTGAGTCGGCATAGTCGGCCGGCGTGGCCCGCGTGCCCCAGACCTGCACCGCAGCCCCCTTGGCCCGAAAGGCCTGGGCGATGGCATTGCCGATGCCGCTGGACCCGCCGACCACCAGCACCTGCTGGCCGCTGAAATCAAGCTCATGAGAGGGGGTAGAGGGCATGGGGTGTCCGTTCGCCGGGCGGGAGGCTCCAAGCATGCCGCATCGGCGCCGCGCCGGTAGCCTCGGCAACGAGGCTGGCCCCGGCTGTTGCGCCGGCGCCGACTGCCGGTCGCTTGGGCGACCCGCCGGCGCGGCCTGGCGCTGTAAGCTGATCAGCCACCCCCGTTTCCGCCCCGCAGCGGCCACCGATGAACACCTTCAGCGCCCTGCGCCCGGCCTGGCCCATCCTGGCGGGGGCATCCGTGATGTTGAGCCTGGCGATGGGCCTGCGCCAGAGCCTGGGCCTGTTCATGCCGCCGCTGACCCGCGAGCTGGGCATACCGGTGGCCGATTTCACCCTGGCCATCGCACTGCAGAACCTCAGCTGGGGACTGCTGCAGCCCCTGGCGGGGGCCTGGGCGGTGCGGCTGGGCTACCGGCCCCTGATGGTCGCCGGTGCCCTGCTCTACGGCCTGGGCCTGTTGTTGCTGGCCACGGCCCAGGGTTTGCTGGGCGTGATGCTGGGCGCGGGCCTGGCCATCGGGGCCTCGATGGCCTGCACCGGCAGTGCGATGGCCATGGCCGTGGCGGCACGGCCGGTATCGGCGGCGCTGCGCAGCAGCGTGCTGGGCATGGTTTCGGCGGCCGGCTCGCTGGGCGCCTTGCTGGCCGCGCCGCTGGGCCAGAGCCTGGCCCTGGCCTGGGGCTGGCGCTGGGGCCTGGCCGGTTTCTGCCTGTTGGCCTTGTTGATGGTGCCGGCGGCCTGGGTGGCCGGCCGGGCCGATGCCTGGCCCCTGCCCAGCGGCGGGGTGGCGGGCCAGCTCAAGGCCCGCGATGCGCTGGTCACGGCCCTGCGCAACCCGGTGTTCGTGGTGATGTCATTGGCCTATTTCGTCTGCGGCATGCAGCTGGTCTTTCTGACCACCCATTTGCCGTCCTACCTGGACCTGTGTGGCATGGACCCGATGCTGGGCGCCCAGGCGCTGGGCATGATCGGCGGCTTCAATGTGCTGGGCAGCCTGTTCTTCGGCTGGGCCGGCGGGCGCTGGAACAAGCTGGTGCTGCTGGGCGGCATCTACATCGTCCGCTCGCTGGCGCTGGCCTGGTATTTCATGTCCCTGCCCACCCCGGGCATGACCCTGGCCTTTGCCGGTGTGATGGGCTTCCTCTGGCTGGGGGTGGCACCGCTGGTGGCGGGCTGGGTGGGCGACACTTTCGGCCTGCGCTGGCAGGCGATGCTGGGCGGGGTGGCCTTCGTCAGCCACCAGCTGGGCAGCTTTGTAGGCGCCTTTGGGGGCGGCCTGATATTTGATCGCCTCGGCTCCTACAACCTGGCCTGGCAGGCCGGCGTGGCACTCGGCCTGGCCGCGGGCGTGCTGCAGGTGATCTCGGCCCATGGCCGGGTACCGCGCCTGCCGCCACCGGCCGCCGCTTGAAAGCATCACATGGCACTGTCTGCTGAACCCGACTTTCCGGCCGGCCTGCCGGCCCGCATCGACGGCCCGTCGGCCTGGTATGGCCCGGACCTGCAGGCGCGCGGCGGCTGGGTCCAGACCCTGGGGCCGCAAGACCTGGCCGAGATCGAGGCAGCGGTGCAGCCCTGGCTGCCCGAGGCCAGGGACATGGCGCAGATCACGGCCGCCGGCTTCCCGCTGCCCACGCTGGCGCCACGCCTGGCCGGCCCGGGTGGCCTGCTGGGCGAGTTGCTGGACGGCCGCGGCTTCACCCTGCTGCGCGGCCTGCCGGTGGCGCAATGGGGCGTGCGCAAGAGCGCCATCGCCTTCTTCGGCCTGGGCGCTCATCTGGGTGCGGCGCGTTCGCAAAACGCCCAGGGCCATCTGCTGGGCCATGTGCGTGACCTGGGCCTGTCCTCGAACGATCCCCGGGTTCGCATCTACCAGACCGCCGAGCGCCAGACCTTCCACACCGATTCGGCCGACCTGGTGGGCCTGCTCTGCCTGCAGAGCGCCCGATCGGGGGGCCTGTCGGCCCTGGTGTCGTCGGTGACGCTGTACAACGAGATGCGCCGGCGCCGGCCCGACCTGGCGGCCTGGCTGTTCCAGCCGGTGGCCACCGACCGGCGTGGCGAGGTGCCACCCGGCCAGCAGGTTACTGCCGTCCGGGTCGTAGGGGCGCGTGCTGTGGGTGTGGCTCCACAGCTCGTGGGTCCAGTCGACAATCTTGCCGCTCGCATCGAGCCCGGCACTCATGTCCATCACCATCGCCGAGCCGTAGGGCTCCCAGCCAAATTCGTCTTCGCGCATCCACTGCAGCTTGACCGGGCGGCCCTTGGTGGCGCGCGCCACCAGCGCAGCATCGAGGCCGACGTCGTCGGCGCCGTTGTGGCCATAGCAGCCCGAGCCTTCCTTGTGGATGCAGGTGATGTCCGCTTCCGGCATCTTCAACACCTTGACCATGTCGCCGCGCAACTGGAACACGCTCTGGCTGTGCGTCCACACGGTGACGCGCCCGTCCTTCCACTGCGCCACCGCGCACGACGGGCCGATCGAGCCGTGCGATTGAAACGGCCGCGTGAACTCGGCCTGGTGCTTTTGGACGGC
>JANNZD010000457.1:0-8761 GCA_031410435.1 Betaproteobacteria bacterium
GTGAAAGCTGAAGCGCTCGGCTTCGATCAACTCGCGGGCACGCAAGACCGCAGGGATCTCGGTCTCCATCGTGGTGTTGGAACTGGGCACGATTTGCCCGATGCGGTAGAAAAGTTTGCTCAAACTGACCTCGCTGAAACCCGTGGCTGAATCCAGACACCAGCCTCAGTGTGCAGGGTCTGCGCCTGGCCCGTGTTCGCACTGCGTTGAGGTAACCTTGCGCAAGCATTGATGAGGGAAAACCCGAGCCTTGGTCAACCTGAACCGATTCGACCTGGTGTCGCTGCGGCTGTTCGTGGCGGTGGTGGACGCCGGCAGCCTGACGGCCGGGGCGGAACGCTTCGGCATCTCGCTGGCCGCCGCCAGCCGGCGCATCTCCGAACTGGAGCATCACTGCGGCAAGGAGTTGCTGCAGCGCAGCCAGCGCGGCGTGACGGCCACGCTGGAGGGTCAGGCCCTGCACCGCCACGCCATCGAGCTTGTTGCCAGCCTGGAGCGCCTGGCCCTGGCCGTCGACGACATGCATGCGGTGGCCGGTGGCCTGCTGCGGCTGTGCGCCAATCCGTCGGCCCTGGGCGGCTTTCTGCCGGCCGTGCTGGCCGCCTATGCGATTCGGTTTCCCGAGGTGCGCATCGATCTGGAAGACGCGCTCAGCGAAGACGCGGTGCGCATGGTGGCCGCGGGCACCGCCGAACTCGCCGTGATCGGCGACAACACGCCCCGGGAGGGCCTGGAAACCCTGGTCTGCGATGTCGACGAGGTGGTGTTGATCACGCCCGCCGGTCACCCCTTGGCCGGCACCGCAGCGGTAGCATTCGAGCGGGCGCTGGATTTCGACTTCGTCAGCCTGAGCCGCACGGCGTCGCTGACCCGCAAGATCAGCGCAGCGGCCGAAGCCAACGGCCGCAACCTGCGCATCCGGGTCCAGGCTCGCAGTTTCGACAGCATGTGCCGCTTGGTGGCCGCTGGCCTGGGTGTGACCGTGCTGCCCCGCGCAGGCGCGTCGCTGTTCGCCGACGCGCTGGGCTTGAAGGTGATGGCCCTCGCCGGCTTCGACGTGAAACGGCGCCTGTTGCTGGCCATGCGCAGCCGCGCGGCGCTTTCACCGGCGGCGCTGGCCCTGGTCGAGAGCATCGAATCCCGCGTGCGGGATTGCGCCTGGCGCGAATGACCACCCCCCGACCTGATCTGGCTCTGCGCGTCGGGCCGCCTGCCGGCAGCGCCGCCAGATCCCCAACGCGATGACCCCACTCGACCGCTTGCCCACGGATGTCGCAAGCCCGCCGGACGCCCCGGCCCGCCGCCCTGTCGCCGCCCAGCGCGCCGCTTCGGCACGGCCGCAGGACCCCTTGCTGCGCAGCCTGCTGGCTGACTGCCGCCGCCTCTTGTCCGAGAGGGGCGAGGCCAATGGCCCGGGCATCGCGAGCAGCGTCGTCCAGCAGATTGCCGCGCTGGGCGACGAGGCCCGCCACCGCTTCTTCGACCATCTGGCCAAGGATTTTTCGCCCGACCCCAAGAAGGTGCTGGCCAGTGCCATCGCCTATGCCCAGGCCCCCGCCAATACCGAGCACCTGATCCGCCTGACCCAGGCCGCCGAGCCGCCCCGGCAAGAGCTGTTCCGCCGCATCAACCGCGCGCCTGGCGGCACCGCCGCGCTGGTGCGCCTGCGCCGCACCCTGCTGGAGCGACTGCCGCGCCAGCCGGCACTGGCGGGGGTGGAGCATGACTTGCTGCACCTGCTGTCGAGCTGGTTCAATCCCGGCTTTCTGCAGATGCGCAAGGTCGACTGGAATTCACCCGCCCAGCTGCTGGAGCAGATCATCCGCCACGAGGCGGTGCACGAGGTGGACGGCTGGGACGACCTGCGCCGCCGCCTGCAGCCCGACCGGCGCTGCTTCGCCTTCTTCCACCCGCAGCTGCCCGACGAGCCGCTGATCTTCGTCGAGGTGGCGCTGGTGCCCGAGATGGCCGGCGCCATCGCGCCACTGATCGACAAGAAGAGCCAGCCGCTGGCGGCCGAGCAGTTCAGGGTGGCGGTGTTCTACTCGATCAGCAACTGCCAGCCGGGGCTGCGCGGGGTGTCGCTGGGCAACTTCCTGATCAAGCGGGTGGCCGAGCAGCTGAAGCAGGAACTGCCCCAGCTCAAGACCTTTTGCACGCTGTCGCCCATCCCCGGCTTCAGTGCCTGGCTGCACAAACTGGTGAACCCCGGCCGCGACGCCGCCAGCCTGGGCAATGCGCTGGCGGGCCTGCCCCAGGCCGCCACCGAGCGGGCCGTGCATGCGGTGGCCCTGCTGCGCGAGTCCGCTGGCGAAGACCTGCAGGCCCTGACCCATGCGGGCACGCTGGGCGCGCTGCCGTCGTCCGCCCATCACGCACTGTGGCGGCTGGCCTCGCTCTACCTGGTGCACCGCTCGGCGCAATCGGGCGGCGACCCGGTGGCGCGCTTCCATCTGGACAACGGTGCCCGGCTGGAGCGCCTGAACGCCCAGGCCAATCTGTCGGCCAAGGGACTGAAGCAATCGGCCGGGCTGATGGTGAACTACCTCTACGACCTGTCCCGCATCGAGACCTGCCACGAGCGCTTCGTCAAGGGCCGGGTGGTGCATTCGCGCGCGCTGGCCGCGCTGCTTTGATACCCTGATCGCGTTTCCGCTGGCCCGGCACAGGGCAGCAGACCTCAAAACACTGGAGACCCCATGCGCAGCCACCGCCGCCCCGCCGCCCCCGTCGCCACCCTCTCGCGGCGCCGCCACGCCTGCCTGGCCGCCGCAGCCGCGCTGCTGGCCGGCGCCCCGCTGGGCGCCGCGCTGGCGCAGGCCTGGCCGGCCAAGCCGGTCAACATCGTGGTGCCCTTCCCGGCCGGGGGCGGCACCGACGCCTTCGCCCGGCCGCTGTTCGCGCTGATGACCAAGAACGCCGGCAAGCAGTTCATCATCGACAACCGCGGCGGCGCCGGCGGCACCCTGGGCGCCGGCATGGCCGCGCGCGCCGCGCCCGACGGCTACACCTTCTTCATGGGCGCGGTGCACCATGCGATCGCCCCGGCCATGTACCCCAGGCTCGACTACCAGATCGAGACCGATTTCATCCCGGTGGGCCTGATCAGCAGCGTGCCGCAGGTGATTGTGGTCAACCCGCAGCGGGTGCCCGTGGCCGACCTGAAGGGCCTGCTCGATTACCTGCGCAAGAACCCGGCCAAGCTCAACTACGGCTCGGCCGGCAACGGCACCTCGCACCACCTGGCCGGCGAGCTGTTCAAGCTGCAGACCAAGACCTTCATCACCCACATCCCCTACCGCGGCGCCGGCCCGGCCCTGCAGGACCTGATCGCCGGCCAGGTGGACATGATGTTCGACGGCCTGGGCTCGTCGGCCACCCACATCAAGAACGGCCGCATCAAGGCGCTGGCGGTGGCCTCGGCGCAGCGCGCGCCGGGCTTCCCCGACGTGCCCACCAGCGCCGAGGGCGGCGTGCCGACCTACCAGGTGGCCACCTGGTACGGCCTGTGGGCGCCCAAGGGCACGCCGCAGGCGGCGGTGGACGCGATGACGGCCGAGCTGAAGAAGGCCCTGGGCAGCGACGAGCTCAAGGCCGCCTGGGCCGGCCTGGGCGCCAACCCGCCCAATATCTGGGGCCCGGACTTCGGCCGCTTCGTCGGTGGCGAGCTCAAACGCTGGGCCGAGGTGGTCAAGAGCTCGGGTGCAAAGCTGGACTGACCCAGACCGCCAGGCGATCGATGATGTCCAACCAGAACCTCTTTGCGGCGCTGCGCGCCGCCTTCCCAGCGGACCTGGGCCGAGTGGCCATCGAGGTGGCCGACGGCCCCAACGCCGGTGCCGCCTACACCTGGGCCGACCTGGAGCGCGGCACCGCGATGCTGGCCAACCTGCTGGCCAGCCTGGGCCTGCCCGAGGGCAGCCGGGTGGCGGTGCAGACCGACAAGAGCGTCGAGGCGCTGATGCTCTACCTGGCCGTGCTGCGGGCGGGTTATGTCTTCCTGCCGCTGAACACCGCCTACCAGGCCGCCGAGATCGAATACTTCATCGCCAATGCCGAGCCGGCGGTGGTGGTGTGCGCGCCCAAGGCCTTCGCCTGGGTCAGCCGCATCGCCTTCTCGGCCGGCACCGCGCATGTGTTCACGCTGGGCGATGCGCGCGACGGCACGCTGCTGCAGCGCGCCGCCCACCACAGCGACCGGCACGCGCCGGCGCTGCGCAGCGCCGATGACCTGGCCGCCATCCTCTACACCAGCGGTACCACCGGGCGCAGCAAGGCGGCCTTGCTCAGCCACGGCAACCTGCTGAGCAATGCATCGACGCTGAAGGACTACTGGGACTGGCAGCCTGGCGACGTGCTGATCCACGCACTGCCGATCTTCCATGTGCACGGCCTGTTCGTGGCCTCGCACGGTGCGCTGCTGAACGGCAGCAAGATGATCTGGTTCGGCAAGTTCGACCCCCGGGCCTGCATTGCCCGCATGCGCGAAGCCACCGTGATGATGGGTGTGCCCACGCTCTATGTGCGCATGCTGGCCGAGCCTTCGCTCACCCGCGCGGCCACCGCGCAGATGCGGCTGTTCATCAGCGGGTCGGCGCCACTGCTGGTGGAGACCTTCGACAGCTGGACAGACCGCACCGGCCACACCCTGCTGGAGCGCTACGGCATGAGCGAGACGGTGATGCTCACCAGCAACCCCTGCCGGGCCGCCGACGGCGCGCGCCGGCGCGGCACCGTGGGGCCGGCCCTGCCCGGCGTCGGCGTGCGTGCGGTCGACTACAGCGACAGCCCGGCCGGCACGCCCTGCGCCGGCGGCGAGATCGGCAACATCGAGGTGCGCGGCCCGAATGTGTTTGCCGGCTACTGGCGCATGCCCGAGAAAACCCAGGAAGAATTCTGCACCGATGCGTATGGCCAGAAATGGTTCAGGACCGGTGACGTCGGCAAGATCGAGGCCGACGGCTATGTGACCATCGTCGGCCGCAGCAAGGACCTGATCATCAGCGGCGGCTACAACGTCTACCCGGCCGAGATCGAGGGTTTTCTCAACGAGCTGCCCGGCGTGGCCGAATCGGCGGTGGTGGGCGTGCCCCACCCCGACTTCGGCGAGGCGGTGGTGGCGGTGCTGGTGGCCCAACCCGGCGCCACGCTCGATGGCGCCGCCTTGCAGGCGCGCATCAAGGGCCAGATCGCCAATTTCAAGGTGCCCAAGCACCTGTTCGTGGTGGCCGACCTGCCGCGCAATGCCATGGGCAAGGTGCAGAAGAACCTGCTGCGCGAGCAGCACAAGGGCCTGTTTGCATGACCGACGCGGCCGCAGGCGCTGACCGCTGCCCGCACTGCGGCGGCGGTTTCCACTGCGGCATGCAGGATGCAGCGCCCTGCCCCTGCACCGCGCTGCCGCTGCCCGCCGCGCTGCAGGCCGCGCTGCGCGAGCGCTTCACCGGCTGCCTGTGCCTGGCCTGCCTGCAGGCGCTGGCCGCGGGCGCGCCGGAGCTGCCGGGGGCATCCGCGCCGGCGCCTCAGCCGGCCGGCTGAAGCCCGCCGGCCGGCGGCGCCGCGGCGATCGCGTCGGCCAGCAGGCCCAGCGCGGCCGTGGCAAAGGCGATCATGTTGTGCGCTCGATCATCCTGGCCGGTGCGCAGCAGGCGCTCGCGCAGCACCGGGCCGGCCACCGCCAGGCAGCTGTGGCCGGCCGGGTCGCCATAGGGGTTGCCGGTCGGCCCGGCGGCGCCGCTCTCCGCCAGGCCCCAGCTGGCGCGGAAGCGCTGGCGCTGGTGGCGGGCCAGCAATTGCGCATAGGGCGGGCCGGACGAGCGCATGCCCGCGGTGTCGTCGGCCGTGAGCGTGGTCAACACGCCGGCGCGATCGGCGGGTGTAGAGCACCGCCCCGCCGAAGAAATAGGCCGACGCACCCGGCCGCGCCAGCAGCGCCGCCGAGATCAGCCCGCCGGCTGACGACTCGGCCACCGCAATCGTCTCGCCGCGCGCCACGAGCTGGTCACCCACGCGGATGCCCAGCGCCAACAGGCTGGCGATGTCAGTCATGGTCGATGGCCCACGACGGGCCTCAAAGCTTGCGCACCACCACGCTGCCCACCGAGTAGCCGGCACCAAACGAGCAGATCACGCCCAGGTCGCCGGCCCGCAGGTCGGCACGGTGGTGGTGGAAGGCGATGATCGAGCCGGCGGAGGCCGTGTTGGCGTATTCGCTGAGGATGATCGGCGCCAGGTCATCGCCCACCTCCTGGCCGACCAGGCGCTTGACGATCAGCTGGTTCATGCCCAGGTTGGCCTGGTGCAGCCAGTAGCGGCGCACCTGGGCCGGCGTGTAGCCCAAGGCCTGCAGATGGCCCTCGATGTGGGCGGCGGCCATCGGCACCACCTCTTTGAAGACCTTGCGGCCCTCTTGCATGAAGGTCTTGTCGCGGGCGTCGGGGTCGGTGTCCTCGCAGCGGTTCAAAAAGCCGGCGTTGTTGCGGATGTTGTTGGAGAACCTGGTCGCCAGCTTGGTGCCCAGCACCTGCCATTGATCGGCGGCGCTGGCGGTCTCGGCCGCCTCGACGATCACTGCCGTGCAGACATCGCCAAAGATGAAATGGCAGTCGCGGTCGCGCCATTCCAGGTGGGCCGAGGTGATCTCGGGGTTGACCACCAGCACGCAGCGGGCGCTGCCGGTGCGCACCGCGTTCACCGCCTGCTCGATCGCAAAGGTGGCCGACGAGCAGGCCACGTTCATGTCAAAGCCAAAGCCCCCGGCGCCCAGCGCGGCCTGGATCTCGCAGGCCATCGCCGGGTAGGCGCGCTTCATATTGGCTGCGGCGCAGTAGACCGCATCGATGTCACGGGCCTGCCGGCCGGCGGCGGCCAGGGCCTTGGTGGCCGCGTCCACCGCGATCTCGGCCATCAGGGACAGCTGATCGTCAGCGCGCGGCGCGATGTGCGGCTTCATGCGCTGCGGGTCGAGCACGCCGGTCTTGTCAATCACATAGCGCTGCTGGATGCCCGAGGCCTTTTCGATGAACTCGACGCTGGACGGCACCAGCGCCACGCGCTCACCGGCCGCAATCGCCAGCGCATGCTGGGTGTTTTGCAGCGCGGCGTAGGCGTTGTAGGAGGCCACCAACTCGGCATTGGTGATGACATGCGGGGGCTGGTAGAGCCCGCTGCCGGAGATGACGACATCTTTCATGACCGCAGTTTAGGCCGACCACCCGGCACGCCGGCACCGGGTCTGCCCGGCCTTGCGGCGCGGTCGGCCGGGCCAGCGCCCTCGGCCCAGCACGGTGATCGACAATCGGCCACCGTTGAATGACAATACGCCCATACTTTTAAATATGGGTCGCCATATGAAAACCACCATCGATCTGACCGACGCCCTTTTCCTCACCGCCAAGCAGCATGCCCAGCAGCGGCAGACCACCCTGCGCGCGCTGGTCGAAGAGGGCCTGCGCCGGGTACTGAGTGAGGCCCAGGCCGGCGCCCCGGCCACCTTCAAGCTGACTGACGCCAGCGTGCAGGGCGGCCAGATGCTGGTGGCCGACCCCCGGCAGTGGCGGCAGCTGGAAGACGACCACCTCAGCGCGCGGATCGCCCAGGCGCAGCCGTGATCGCGGTGGACACCAACCTGCTGGTGTATGCGCACCGGGGTGAATCGCCCTTCCACGCCCAGGCCTGCGAGTGCCTGCGCGGCTTGGCCGAGGGCCCCCAGCGCTGGGGCATCCCTGTGAGTTGCCTGCATGAGTTTCTGGCGGTGGTCACCCACCCCAAGGTGTTCAGCCCCGCCAGCACCGTGGCCCAGGCCCTGGCCCAGGTGGACGCCTGGCTGGCGTCGCCGCAGGCCATGGTCTTGCACAGCGGCCCGCAGCACTGGCAGTGCCTGTCAGACCTGGCCACCCAGGCCAAGCTGCAAGGCGGGCAGTTTCACGATGCCCGCATCGCCGCGCTGTGCATCGAGAACGGCGTGTCGCTGCTGTGGAGCGCCGACCGCGATTTCGGCCGCTTCAAGCGCTTGAAGACGGTCAATCCGCTGGTCTAAGTGCTGCCGAGCCGGCGTCCGCAAGCGCGCTGCACCAGACAACACAATGGCCCCCCTTACCCACCGCCTCCCCATGCACATCGCCCGCAACGTCAAGCGCTGGTTTCAACGCGTGGTGCTGCGCCGCACCTGGCTCAGCTTCGTGGTGATGGGCCTGGCGTTTTGTGCCTTCGGCGTCGGCTCGCTGAACCTGTTCTACCTGCTGCAGGCCAACGCCACGCTGCTGCTGCAGCACGGCTGGATGGCGCTGATGGATGGCGGCCTGCAGCAGTTGCTGGAGCTGCTGGTCACCGGCTACTTGTCGATGGCCGCCTACACCGTGTTCAAGGCCTGCGAGTACCGGCTGGCGCACTGGCTGGCCGACGAATGAAAGCAGCCATCACCCCGGGCCCGGCGCCGCTGTAAGGTCAGGCCAGGCCGTTCGACACAAGCGGTGTCGATGCCATCTGGCCGACATCAGCCCCCCTGCCCTCAACCCCCTGGAGCCCCCATGAACTCACGCCTGATCCTCAAGTCCACACTCGCCTCGGCACTCGCCTCAGCCCTGGCACTCGGCCTGGTCGGCCCGGTCGCCGCGCAAGACAAGGCCAAGGAGAAATGCTTCGGCATCGCCAAGGCCGGCCAGAACGACTGCGCCAGCCTGTCCGGCTCGCACTCCTGCGCCGGCCAGAACAAGGTCGAGATGGGCACCGACGAGTGGAAATACGTGGCCACCGGCACCTG
>JANNZD010000458.1:0-3918 GCA_031410435.1 Betaproteobacteria bacterium
CTGGACCTGCAGCCCCATCCCCTGCATGGCCAGCTGCTGAGCGTGTCACTGCGCTGCGAGGACGCGGCCCAGCGGGCGACGCTGGCCCAGGCAGTGCAGGCCCGGCTGGCGCCGCTGGCGCTGCAGCACGAGATCGTCTGACCCGGCGCGCGCGCCGGGGCTGGCGCTGCGGCCGCGTCAGCGCGGCGCCGCGGCGGCCGGCGGCAGCCCGCGCAGCGCCTGGGCCAGGTCCTGGGCCTGCCAGACGGTGATGGCCTGGGCCTTCGCATAAGGCCGGGCGTTGTCGGTCAAGTCGCCCAGGCTGACCAGCAGCGCGTCGGCGGCGCCGGCCGATGCGCGCGCCGCCTGCAGGGCCTTCAGGGTCTCGAGGCCGGTGCGGCGGGATTTCCAACGCCGGGCCGCCACCAGGGTGCTGCGGCCCTGGCGCTCGAGCCGGAAGTCGTAGGCGTCCGCCGTGGCCCGCTGCACTGTGTAGCCGTCGCGCCGGAAGGCCTGCTCCAGCGCGTCGGCAAATTGCGGCCAGGCCAGGGCGGCCACTGCCTCAGCGGTCTGGGCCACCCGGGCCGGGCTGGGTAGGCGCCATTGGCGCCAGGCAGCCATCACGCCGATCACCGCGAAGGGGAAGCCCGACAAGGCACCGGCCAGCTTGAACGCGGCCGGCAGCAAGGCCGCCGCCACCCCGCCCACCACCGCCGCGATCAAAAGGCTGATCCACGCGGGCGAGCGCAGCAGCACCGCGAACAGCGAGTTCTCGGACATCCTGAGCTTCATGTCCGGCCTCCGCGGCCACCGGACTGTTTGGCTGCGGCAGCGGTCCGCCTCACGCCGTTTGCCGCAGGCGGCGGTCGAACAGGCTGAACAGGCGCTCGTAGTGGCGCTCGGCCGCCGGCTGGCTGTAGCCGCCGGCGCGCAGCGGGAAGACGAAGCCATGCTCCACCTTGGGGTACCACTCGATGCGGTGCGGCGTGCCGGCCGCCTGCAGGGCCGCCTGCAGCGCGGCGATATCGGCCGGCGGCGCCCATTTGTCGATCTCGGCGCAGGCGAAATAGCTCTCGCACTTCACCTGGTCAGCGATGCGGTGCGGCGAATCGGGCGCCGCGGTGGCCATGTTGGCGCCGTGGATGGCCGCGATGCAGCGCAGCCGGTCGGGGAAGGCAGCCGCCGCCCACATCACGAAAGGCCCGCTCATGCAGTAGCCCACCGCGCCGATGCGGCTGGCATCGGCCGCCGGCAGCGCGTCCACAAAGGCCAGCAGCGCCCGGGTGTCGGTCTCGGTGGTGGCGCGGTTCAGCGAGCCCATCAGCGTGAACATATGCGCCATCGCGGCCTCGGTGCGCTCCTTCAGCCAGAAGTCGCGCTCGCGCCGGTAGTACAGGTTGGGCAGCACCACGCAATAGCCCACCGCGGCGATGCGGCGGGCCATGTCGTGCAGTTCCTCGCGCTTGCCGGGGGCGTCCATGTAGAACAGCACCACCGGGTGCGGGCCGCCCTCGTCGGGGTGGACGACGAAGGTGTTCATCGCGCCGTCGGCGGTGGGGATGTCGAGATGGTGTTCGATCATGTCAAGCCTCTTCGTTGGCGGAGTGCGGGGTCAGATCGGCATGCGGGCGGCGGCGGCGCAGTCCAGCGCGCCCTCGCCGCGGGCGATGCCGGCGTCGAACAGCGCGGCCAGGCCGGGCATCAGCATCAGGTCGACGCCGCCGCGCTGCGCTTCCTCGATCATCAGGCGCACGTCCTTGCGGGCCATGCTCATCTCGAAGGACGGCGGGTTGCCCAGCGCGTTCTCGATGCGTGTGGATCGGGCAGGCAGCGTTGCCCCGGGGTTGAAGTGCTGGAACAGCGAGAAGGCGTCGGCAGTGCCTATGCCCACCGCATGCGCCAGGCGGTTGACGTCGGCCAGCACGCCCAGGATGCCCAGCAGCGTGAGGTTGCCAAACAGCTTGAAGGCCGCCGCCCGCTCGGGCGCCGCGCCCATGTAGACCACCTTGCCGGTCATGCCCTGCAGGGCCGGCAGCAGCGCATCGTGGTCGGCCTGCGCGCCCGAGACCAGCATCAGCCCGGTGCCTTCGGCGCAATTGCTGGGCGCCATGAAGACCGGCGCATGCACGAAGCGCCGGCCGCGCGCGGCCCAGCGCGCGGCCCGCTCGGCGGTGGGCCGCACCGCAGTGGTGGTGTGGTCGACGATCCAGGTGGCGGCGGGGATGGCCTCGGCCAGCGGCTCGAGCACCGCGTCCACCGACGCATCGTCGGCCAGCGACAGGTGGATGCGCTCGGCACCCGCCAGCGCCGCAGCCGGGTCGTCGAAGGCCACCGCGCCCAGGGCCACCAGGGCCTGGGCCTTGGCCGGGCTGCGGTTCCAGACATTGACCGCATGGCCATGGGCCAGCTGATGGCGGACAAAGCCCGAGCCCATCAGGCCGGTGCCGAAAAAAGCGATCTTCATGGGACAGTCCTGGGCGGGTTGACGACAGCCCCGGACGATACAAGGTGTGCGCCGGCCGACCTAACGCTTGAGCGACAGGCGGCGCGCCCCCAAGTCGAAGGACGCGGCGCGGGCGCCAACGGGCTCGCCCGGCTGGCAAGGACTAGGATCCAGGCCTCTGGACCCTGGCAAGGAGCCCGTGATGCAACAACTCTGGAAAAAAACGCTGCTGCTGCTGATGCTGCCCGGCGCCATCGCCACGGCCCAGGCCGTGACACTGACTTTTGATGACCTGCCCACCCCACCCCCGCTGGACGCCCTGGGCGGCCTGTATTACGCCAATGCCGACAGCAGCCTTTACGGCGGTGTGGTCTGGGACAGCGGCCTGGCCATCGGCGGCGACGAGTTGCGGGTGCAGACCTTTCCCACGCCGGGCCCGCTGTTCGGCATCCCGCATTCGGGCCGGCGCTTCCTCACCAACCAGGGCAATGGGGTCAGCAATGACGCGATGCTGCTGAGCACCCCGCTGGTGCTGACCGGCGCCTGGTTCGGCCGCAACGAGTACTACGGCTTCGGCGGCGGCGCCGACAGCGTCACGCTGCATGCCTTGAACGGCAGCACGGTGCTGGCTTCGGTCAGCCTGGCCCTGCCCGAGGACCACCCGGGCCAGCCCGAGCCGCTGAGCTTCATGAACACCAGCGTCTTCACCACACTCACCGGCATCACCGGCTACCGCATCGACCGGACCGAGGTGGGCAGCCAGTCGGGCAACTGGGTGGGCGACGACTTCAGCTTCACCTCGGCCGTGCCCGAGCCCAGTAGCGGCCTGTGGCTGCTGGGGCTGGCCGGCGTCGGCGCGGCCGTGCGGCGGCGCCGGCCTACCTGAAGGTCGCCAGCAGGATGCTGGTCTCGGTGTTGGCGATGCCCTTGATCAGCCGCACCCGCTCCAGCACGCCGGACAAGGCCGCATTGCTGTCGGCGCGCAACTCGGCCAGCAGGTCCCAGCGGCCGTTGGTGTCGTGCAGCGCGGCCACGCCCGGCTCGCCCAGC
This sequence comes from Betaproteobacteria bacterium, assembly GCA_031410435.1. Classification (GTDB taxonomy): domain Bacteria; phylum Pseudomonadota; class Gammaproteobacteria; order Burkholderiales; family Burkholderiaceae_C; genus Pseudaquabacterium. Next base: position 3,473 of record JANNZD010000458.1, read on the forward strand.
AGGCTGGCCACCACCGCGCGGGTCTGGTTGCCCTCGACCCGCACGCCCATCCAGGCGCGGATCTGGTCGGGCACGGCCTCGGGGCGCAGCCGCACCGTGTAGCCGACGATCACATGCTCGTCCTCCAGCTTGCGCAGGCGGTTGGTGACGGTGCCACGCGAGACCCGCAGCTTGGAAGCCAGCGTGGCCACATTGGTGCGGGCATCCTGGCGCAACAGTGCGATCAGGGCGTGGTCGGTGTCGTCCATGGGAGCAGGCCGGGTCTGAGGGTTGCGGCGCAGTATGCCGCCGGGCCGACCCGGGCGGGCTCAGACCTGACTTTGACAGTTACAAGTGACACGCCCTCGTAAGCCCGCGCAGCGCAACACGTTTCCGGTCCGACGCCGGAAGGCCGTGTATCTATGGGGTTTGCCCGTATCAGGCGAGTTGCAGGATTGGCGGCGGGG
>JANNZD010000459.1:0-6409 GCA_031410435.1 Betaproteobacteria bacterium
CCGAGCAACGCCCAAAAAGGCGCGCGATCTAGGCGCAAAGCGCAGTCATAGCCCGGGCTATGACGAGCATTTGCAACGACGAGCGGGCGTCTTTTGGGGTGGTGAGCGGGCATGTCGGAATAAATCACAGGCTCTCAGTCCACCGGCGTCAACTTGGCGATGGCCAGCGCCAGCCACTTGGCGCCATGCCGGCCGAAGTTGACCTGGGCGCGGGCATCCGGGCCGCTGCCTTCGAGGGTGAGCACCACGCCTTCGCCAAACTTGGTGTGGAACACCGATTGACCAACCCGCAGGCCGTGCGCGGCGGGCGTCTTGCTCACCAGCGGTGGCGGTGGCGGCGGGCTGGCATAGGCCGGCCGGCCGGCCACCCGACCGGCCCCCACCACCGAGCCCAGGCCGGCGCCCTTCTGCCAGGCCTGCTGGTACTCGCGCGCATAGCCCGACCCGAAGCCCTGGTTGCGCGGCGTCAGCCATTTCAGCGCGCCCTCGGGCAGTTCTTCCAGGAATCGGCTCTTGACGTTGTAGCGTGTCTGGCCATGCAGCAGCCGGGTCTGGCTGAAGCTCAGGTACAAGCGCTTGCGCGCCCGGGTGATGGCCACGTACATCAGGCGGCGCTCTTCTTCCAGGCCGTCGGCGTCGTTCATCGCGTTCTCGTGCGGGAACAGCGACTCTTCCAGCCCGGTGATGAAGACGCAGTCGAATTCCAGGCCCTTGGCCGAATGCACCGTCATCAGCTGCACCGCGTCCTGGCCGGCCTGGGCCTGGTTGTCGCCGGCCTCCAGCGCCGCATGGGTCAGGAAAGCCGCCAGCGGCGAAACGATCTCGCCGGTTTCGGCGTCGGGGCTCAGATCGACATCGGCCAGCGCGGCGGGCAGGCCGGCGGCAATGGCGCCTGGCCCATGCTCATCCACCGGCAAAGCCACCGCGTCCTTGCCGAAGCCCTCCTGGGTGACGAAGGCTTCTGCGGCATTGACCAGCTCCTGCAGGTTCTCGATGCGGTCGGCGCCCTCCTTGTCGCTGCGGTAGAACTCGATCAGGCCGACGTCCTGCAGCATCTGCTCGATGATCTCGCGCAGCGTCAGGCCGCGGGTGCGCTCGCGCAGGGTGTCGACCAATGCGGTGAAGGCCAGCAGGTTGCCGCCGCCCTTGCCGGCCACCGCCGCCACACTCTGGTACAGGCTGCGGCCGCTGGCGCGGGCTGCGTCCTGCACCTGCTCGACGGTGCGCGCACCGATGCCGCGGGTGGGGAAGTTGACCACCCGCAGGAACGAGGTGTCGTCGTTCGGGTTCTCGATCAGGCGCAGGTAGGCCAATGCATGCTTGACCTCGGCACGCTCGAAGAAGCGCAGCCCGCCATACACCCGGTAGGGCACGCCGGCATTGAACAGCGCGCTCTCCATCACCCGGCTCTGCGCATTGCTGCGGTAGAGGATGGCGATCTCGCTGCGCGGCGTGCCGCTGCGGTGCAGTTGCTGGGCCTCGTCCAGCAGCCACTGGGCCTCGGCATAGTCGCTGGTGGCCTCACTCACCCGCACCGGCTCGCCCGGGCCGGCCTCGGTGCTGAGGTTCTTGCCCAGGCGCCGGGTGTTGTGGGCGATCAGCGCATTGGCGCTGTCCAGGATGTTGCCGAAGCTGCGGTAGTTGCGCTCCAGCTTGATCACCTGCTTGACGCGGTATTCACGCTCGAAGTCGGCCATATTGCCCACTTGGGCGCCGCGGAAGGCATAGATGCTCTGGTCATCGTCGCCCACCGCGAACACGCTCTGCTGGCCTGAGGCCGGCGCGAACATCTTGAGCCAGGCGTATTGCAGGCGGTTGGTGTCCTGGAACTCATCGACCAGGATGTGCGCGAAGCGGTGCTGGTAATGCTCGCGCAGCGTCGGGTTGTCGCGCATCAACTCGTAGGTGCGCAGCATCAGCTCGGCGAAATCGACCACGCCCTCGCGCTGGCACTGGTCCTCGTAGGCCTGGTAGATCTCGACCAGCTTGCGCGCCTGCGGGTCCACCGCCTGCACGTCTTGCGGGCGCTCGCCGTTGTCCTTGCGCGCGGCAATGAACCAGCTCACCTGCTTGGCGACGAAGCGCTCCTCGTCCAGCCCCATGGCCTTGATGATGCGCTTGACGGCCGACTGTGAGTCCGACGCGTCCAGGATCTGGAAGGACTGCGGCAGCCCGGCCAGCTTCCAGTGGGCCCGCAGGAAGCGGTTGCACAGGCCGTGGAAGGTGCCTATCCACATGCCGCGCACGGCCACCGGCAGCATCGCCGACAGGCGGTGCACCATTTCCTTGGCGGCCTTGTTGGTGAAGGTCACCGCCATCAGCCCGCCCGGCCCCACCTGGCCGGTGGCCATCAGCCAAGCGATGCGGGTGGTCAGCACCCGGGTCTTGCCCGAGCCGGCGCCGGCCAGGATCAGGCTGGGCTGGGCCGGCAGCGTCACCGCCGCCAGTTGCTCGGGGTTCAGGCCCTTGAGCAGAGACCCGGTGCCGGGCACGACGCCGCCGGGCGCCTCAGAATACTGTTCATGCATCCATTGATTCTAGGAGCCGGCTTGTGTGCGCTGGCTACCCTGCTGCCCGCTGCGGCCAAACCGGCCTGCCCGGCAGCCACCGCCGCCACACTGGAACGGCTCTACCGCGCCGATTGCCCGGGCTGCTGGGCCGATACCGCGCCCGGCCCGGAACGTCCGGCCACGGCGCCGCCCGGTTGGCTGTTCGACTGGATCATGCCGGCCGCAACCGACGCGGCGCTGGCCGCCGGCGCCCTGCCCGAAGCGGCCGAGCGCCTGCAGCGCCTGCGCCCCGGCAGCGCCGCGATGCAGGCCGACGCGACGCCCTTGCAGGCGCTACAGCCAGTTCGGCGCAGCCCGGCGGGCGCAGGCCTGCAGGTGCAGTCGGGCCCGGCCTGGCATGGCTACTTCGGCCTGGAACTGCGCCTGGCCGGGCCGGCCCGCAGCCGCCTGCCGGCCGGCAGCAGTGGCTGGCTGGCCTTGGTGGAACTGGTACCGGCCGGCAGCGATGGCACGCCGGTTGCCCGCGCGCTGGTGCGCAGCGTGGCCGGCCCGCTGCCGCTGGACGCCGGCCGGCCCGGCCAGCCGATCAGCCACCTGCGCGCGCTGCGCTGGCCGGCCAGCGCCGAGCCCACCCGCCTGCAAGCCCGGGCCTGGATCGAGGCGCCGGACGGCCGGCTGCTGCTGGTAGCCGCCGACCGATGCCCCTGAGCCACCTGCGTAGAATCAGCCACCGGGCCCAAATTCTGGCGCCCGGCACGCCGCACCACCCCAGCCGGGTGGCATCGCGGCCAGGTCCGGCACCCCAGATCAAGCGCTCGCAGCCAATGCCCGGGCACTGCTCAACGCCAGGCAACCACGCTACGAAAGCTCGCCATGGACATCTTCGACTACGACAATATCCTGTTGCTGCCACGCCAATGCCGGGTGCAGAGCCGTGCCGAATGCGATACCTCGGTCGAGTTCGGCGGCCGCCGCTTCAAGCTGCCGGTGGTGCCGGCCAACATGAAGACGGTGGTGGACGAACGCATCACCGAGCAGCTGGCCGAAAGCGGCCATTTCTATGTGATGCACCGCTTCGACCTGGACGCGGTGGCCTTTGCCAAGCGCATGCGCGACAAAGGCCTGTTGGTCTCGATCAGTTCGGGTGTCAAGGCCGAGGACCGCGTGGTGATCAACCGCCTGGCCGCCGAGGGCCTGGGCGCCGACTACATCACAATCGACATCGCCCATGGCCATGCCGAGAGCGTGCGCCAGATGATCGACCACATCAAGCAGCGCTTGCCGCAGGCCTTCGTGATCGCCGGCAACGTCGGCACGCCCGAGGGCGTGATCGACCTGGAAAACTGGGGCGCCGACGCCACCAAGGTGGGCATAGGCCCGGGCAAGGTCTGCATCACCCGGCTCAAGACCGGCTTCGGCACCGGGGGCTGGCAGCTCAGCGCGCTGAAGTGGTGTGCCCGGGTGGCCAGCAAGCCCATCATTGCCGACGGCGGGATCCGCCACCACGGCGATATCGCCAAGAGCGTGCGCTTCGGCGCCGCGATGGTGATGGTGGGCTCGCTGTTTGCGGGCCACGAGGAATCGCCCGGCGCCACGGTGGAGGTCGACGGCAAGCTGTTCAAGGAGTACTACGGCTCGGCCAGCGACTTCAACAAGGGCGAATACAAGCATGTCGAGGGCAAGCGCATCCTCGAGCCGGTCAAGGGCGCGCTGGCCGACACGCTGCGCGAGATGCGCGAAGACCTGCAGAGCTCGATCAGCTATGCCGGCGGCCGGGTGCTGGCGGATCTGCGCAAGGTCAACTATGTGGTGCTGGGCGGCGAGAACGCGGGCGAGCATCTGCTGATGTGAGGGCCGTGCCGGCTCAGGGCTTTCCCGGTGGCGGGCTGAATATCGGCCATTGGCACGCTGCGTCTCCGTACATTACCGGCCACGAGCCAGTCAAACCCTTCCCAGGTAGACCGGGCAATTTCCACCCTCGACCGGAGATGTCGTGTCGGCTCTTCTCAATTTGTCTCGGCTGATCGACCGGCTCAACGAATTCGTTGGCCGCTGGGTGTCCTGGCTGGTGCTGGCCGCCGTGCTCATCAGCGCCGCCAATGCCATCGTGCGCAAGGCCTTCAACAGCAGCTCCAACGCCTTTCTCGAGATCCAGTGGTACCTGTTCGCGGCGGTGTTCCTGCTGGGCGCGGGCTACACCATGCTGCGCCAGGAGCATGTCAAGATCGATGTGGTATTGCACCGCTTTGCCAAGCGCACCCAGATCAAGGTCGAGATGTTCGGCATCGTGGTCTTCCTGATGCCCTTCGTGATCACCGTGATCACGCTGGTCTGGCCGCTGGTGACCCAGGCCTACGTCAGTGGCGAGATGTCGTCAAACGCCGGCGGGCTGATCCGCTGGCCGGTGTTTGCGCTGGTGCCGCTGGGCTTCGGCCTGTTGGGCCTTCAAGGGCTGTCGGAGTTCATCAAGCGCCTGGCCTTCCTGGGCGGCCATGGGCCCGACCCCAACCTCAAGGTGCAAGCCAGGACGCCTGAGGAAGAGCTGGCCGAGGCGATCCGGATTGCCGCAGAGAAGGCCGCCGAGCAGGCCGCCCAGACAAGCCGCATGGGTGCCGCACGATGATCGAATTTCTCAGCGCCTACATGGCGCCGGTGATGTTCGCCGGCCTGATCGTCTTTCTGCTGATGGGCTTCTCGGTCGCGTTCTCGCTCGCGGCCTGCGGCCTGCTGTTCGGCTTCCTGGGCATCGAGCTGGGCCTGCTGCCAGCCTCGCTGATGCAGGCCCTGCCGCTGCGCATCTTCGGCATCATGCAGAACGACACCCTGCTGGCCATCCCCTTCTTCACCTTCATGGGCCTGATTCTCGAGCGCTCGGGCATGGCCGAGGATCTGCTGGAGACCATTGGCCAGTTGTTCGGCCCGATCCGCGGTGGCCTGGCTTATGCGGTGATCCTGGTGGGTGCGATGCTGGCGGCCACCACCGGCGTGGTGGCGGCCTCGGTGATCTCGATGGGCCTGATCTCGCTGCCCATCATGCTGCGCTACGGCTATGACCGACGCGTGGCCTCGGGCGTGATCGCCGCCTCGGGCACGCTGGCCCAGATCATCCCGCCGTCGCTGGTGCTGATCATCCTGGCCGACCAGCTGGGCAAGAGCGTGGGCGATCTCTACAAGGGCGCCTTCATCCCCGGCTTCACGCTCACCGCCATGTATATCGGCTTCGTGCTGGTGGTCAGCCTGTTCAAGCCGGCCTATGTGCCGGCGCTGCCGGCCAGTGCGCGCACCATCCGCGAGGACGACGGCAGCAGCGGTCTGCGCTCGCTCGGCCTGTTGACGCTGGTTTCGGTGGGTGCTGCGCTGGCCTATGCCAAGTCGCAGCCCGACAACCGGGCCTTGGACGAGCTGATCGTGGTGTCGATGTCGGTCGGCGTGGGCCTGGCCTTCGTGCTGGCATTGATCAACAAGGCCTTCAAGATCGGCCTGCTGTCGCGCATGGCCGAGCGCGTCACCTTCGTGCTGATCCCGCCGCTGGCGCTGATCTTTCTGGTGCTGGGCACCATCTTCCTCGGTGTGGCCACGCCCACCGAAGGCGGTGCGATGGGCGCGGTGGGGGCGCTGGCCATGGCATTGGTGCGCCAGCGCCTGGACATGAAGCTGATGCGTCAGGCCATGGACACGACGATGAAGTTGTCCTGCTTCGTGGTCTTCATCCTGCTGGGGTCCACCGTGTTCAGCCTGTCCTTCCAGGGCGTGGACGGCCCGAAGTGGGTGGAGCACCTGCTGACCGCGCTGCCGGGCGGGCAGCTGGGCTTCCTGATCGTGGTCAATGTGCTGGTCTTCCTGCTGGCCTTCTTCCTCGACTTCTTCGAGCTGGCCTTCATCATCGTGCCGCTGATCGG
>JANNZD010000460.1:0-2508 GCA_031410435.1 Betaproteobacteria bacterium
TCAGAGGCTGAGAGGATTTCGAGCGTGTCGGAGCAACGCCACAAAACGTGCCCGATCTAGGCGCACAAGCACAGCCATAGCCCGGGCTATGGCGAGCATTTGCAACGACGAGCGGGTGCGTTTTGGGGTGGTGAGCGGGCATGATCGAAAAACTCTCAGCCTCTCACTCGAAGCTCACCACGGCGGCCTGCACCTGGGTGCGGGTGCTGCCCACCGCGCCCTTGACATGCACCTTGCGGCCCACGGCCAGGTCGGTCACCGCACCGCCTTCATAGCGGGTGGCATCGCCATAGCTGACGGTGACATTGCGCACCACAAAGGTCTTGGCGGTGGTGTCGAGCGCGCTGATCGCGCCGAACAAATGCCATTTGCGGCTGTCCTCGCCCTGGTGGCGGGCGTCAAGCTCGACCTCGGTCGCCACCAGCACGCCATTGCGCACTGTGCCCTTGACCTCCACCGCTGCGCCCAACATCAGGCCGCTGCTGCCGTCCGGGAAGCTGGCGGCGCTGGCGTCCACCACCACACCGTCCACCGTGAAGCTGGTGGTAGAGGTCAGGGCAGTGATCACGCCGCGCACCTGGCCGGTCCGGCCATTGGCCGCGTCTGCCAGCCGGCTGCCCTTGAGGCCCAGCGACTGCGCCACCCAAAAGCCACCGCTCTGCGCGGTGGCCAGTTGCACCCGCAGCTGCGCGCCATTGGCCAGGCCGGTCGGCACTGCTGAGCTGGCCAGGCCCGCGTAGGAAATCGCGGCCGCGCCGAGGTTGAAGGTCTTGGCCGTGCTGTCCAGGCCGGCCACCGTGCCGCGCAGCTTGTAGCGGGTGGCCGAAGCGGCCGACGCCACCCGGGTGGCCAGGATATGGCCGCTGCTGCTGTCGATCTGCCCATGCACCTCGACCAACGCGCCGGCAACCAGCCCAGCCAGGCCGCCGGACAGGCTGTCAGAGAACACCGTGCTGGCGCTCAGGTCCACCACCTGGCCCAGCACCGTCAGGCTATTGCCCGCCAGGTTGACCGAGGCCACCGGCCCCAGCACCAGGCTGCCAAAGCGCACCGCCGACGCCCGCGCGCTGGCCGTGCCACCGTCCACAGCGGCATGGTCCACCTCGACCCGCATGCCGAGTTGCAGCGACTGGGCCGTGACCGCATTGCCGTCGTCGTCAGTGATGCTGGCGCGGGTCTCGTCGAAGCGCAGGCCGTTGACCACGATCGAGCCGAAACCGCTGATCGTGCCTTGGGTAAAGGCGGTGGCCGTGACCGCAGCGTCGGCACCGGCGCCTTGGGCATCGGCCCCGCCACCGCCACCGCCGCAGGCGGCCAGCCCCAGCGCCAGTGCCAGGGCGGCCATCAGGCTGGCCGGGGCTTGCCAGGCGCGCCCGGCCGGCGGCTGCAAGGGAAGGCAGGTAAGGCGGGGCGGGGTCATCGGCGGCTCCTGTCAGGTGAGGGATTCTGCCATCATATGTGCAAATTGCACATATAAACAACGGGTCGCAGGTGAAGTTCGGTAAAGCGCGCGGCCCGCACAATCCGGCCATGCCGCCGCGCCGCTGGATCGCCCACCTCGACATGGACGCCTTCTACGCGTCGGTGGAGTTGCTGCGCTACCCCGAGTTGAAAGGCCAGCCGGTGGTCATCGGGGGGGGCCGGCGCCACCAGCCCGAACTGCTGGCCGACGGCAGCCGGCGCTTTGCCACGCTGGACGGCTACACCGGCCGCGGCGTGATCACCACCGCCACCTACCCGGCGCGCGACCTGGGCGTGCACAGCGGCATGGGGCTGATGAAGGCCGCGCTGCGCGCACCCCAGGCGGTGTTGCTGCCGGTGGACTTCGAGCAGTACCGGGCCTATTCGCGCCGCTTCAAGGCGGCGGTGGCCGAGATCGCACCGGTGATCGAGGACCGCGGCATCGACGAGATCTACATCGACCTGAGCGAGCACCCCGGCGCCCAGGACGCCGTGGCGCATGACCCCTATGGCGGGGTAAGGGCGGTGGCACTGGACCTGAAGAACAATGTGCGCCGCGCCACCGGCCTGACTTGCTCGGTGGGTGTCACGCCCAACAAGCTGCTCAGCAAGATCGCCAGCGACCTGGACAAACCCGACGGCCTGAGCCTGCTGACCCTGGCCGACCTGCCCGGGCGGATCTGGCCGCTGCCGGCGCGCCGCATCAACGGCATCGGCCCCAAGGCCGGCGCCAAGCTGGCGGCCCTTGACATCGAGACCATTGGCGAGCTGGCGGCCCGGGAGCGCGGCTGGCTGGTGCAGCAGTTCGGCCGCAGCTACGGCGCCTGGCTGCACGATGCCGCGCACGGCGTCGACGAGCGCCCCGTGGTGACGCACAGCGAGCCGGTGTCGATGAGCCGCGAGACCACCTTCGAGCGCGACCTGCACGCCAAGCGCGACAAGGCCGAGCTGGGCGTGGTCTTCACCGAGCTGGCCCACCAGGTGGCCGCCGACCTGCAGCGCAAGGGCTATGTGGGCCGCAGCATCGGCATCAAGCTGCGCTTCGCG
>JANNZD010000461.1:0-7880 GCA_031410435.1 Betaproteobacteria bacterium
GGGCCGCAGGCCCGGAATGACATGGAGCAGAACAGGCCCGCCCGGTCCGACGCGATCGCTTAGGCCGTCGAACGCCGGCTCTCAAGTAGCAAAGCAAAGTCTGCAACGAGCCCGGAAGCGACATCACCGGCAAACGCTAGGATGAGTACATACCCACCGACGCACTGACCCAACGGACCTGCCCATGCTGGAATTGCGACCCACTTGCGAAAACTGCAACCGCGCCTTGCCGCCGGCCTCACCACTGGCGCGCATCTGCAGCTTTGAGTGCACCTTCTGCACGCCCTGCGTCGAGGGCGTGCTGGGCAATGTCTGCCCCAACTGCGGCGGCGGCTTCGTGCCCCGGCCGATCCGCCCGGCACGGCGCTGGAAGGGCGACGCCTGGCTGGGCGCGCGGCCGGCCACCGGGGCGGTGACGCTGCGGCCGGTGGACGAGGCCGCGCACGCGGCGTTTTCAGAGCCTATCCGTCGCCTGCCACCGGACCGCCGCTGAGCCGGGCGCGGGCCGTGGCCGCGCGCTGCGGGCCGGTCACTTCACCGCGCCATAGCCCATGGTCTGGGGCAGCCACAGCACGATCTGCGGGAAGACCGTCATCGCCACCAGCAGCGCCAGCAGCATCACGATGAACATCCAGCCCTCCTTCATCATCGCGCCGATGGGGATGCCGGTGAGCGCCTTGGTGACGAACAGCAGCATGCCGAAGGGCGGGTGGATCAGGCCGATCATCATGTTCAGCACCACCAGCACGCCAAAATGCACCAGGTCTATGCCCAGGCCCTTGACCGCCGGCAGCAGCATCGGCACGAAGACCAGCAGCAGCACCGAAACGTCGAGAAAACAGCCCAGCACCAGGAACAGCAAGTTCACCAGAAACAGGAACTGCAGCCGCGACAGCTGCAGCGCATCCACCGCCGCGGCCATGGCCTGGGGCACGCCCTCGGCGGTGAAGGCGTAGTTGAGGATGAAGCTGCCGGCCAGGATCAGCGTGATCACCGCGCTGGACCTTGTCGATTCGAGCAGCACGCCATAGAGCGTGCGCCAGCTCAGCGCCCGGTAGACCACGCCGGCCAGCACCAGCGCATGCAGGGCCGCCACGGCAGCGGCTTCAGTGGGCGTGAAGGCGCCCGAGTAGATGCCGCCCAACAGCACGAGGGGCATGGACAGCGGCAGGGCGCTGCGGAAGATGATCTGCGGCCACTGTGCCAGCGGCACCGGCGCCTCGCGCGGCATGTTGCGGCGGGTGGCGATCACCTGCACCACCGCCATCATCAGCAGCGCCATCAGCACCCCCGGCACCACCCCGCCCAGGAACAAAGCGCCCACCGACGCGCCCGAGACCAGGCCGTAGATCACCATCGGGATCGACGGCGGGATCATCGGCCCCAGCGTGGCACTGGCCACCACCACCGCGCCGGCAAAGCCGGGGCTGTACTCGGGCTTCTTGAGCATCTGGCGGATCGTCACCAGGCCCGGGCCGGCGGCGTCGGCAATGGCGCTGCCGCTCATGCCACTGAAGATCACGCTGACCAGGATGTCCACCTGGGCCAGGCCGCCGCGCAAGCGGCCCACCAGGATGCGGCAGAAATCGAAGAGGCGCTCGCTCACCGTGCCGGCATTCATCACATTCGCCGCCAGCACGAACAGCGGCACCGCCAGCAGCACATAGCTGTTGTACAGGCCGTTGCAGATCTGCTCGGCCACCAGGCCCACATCGGCCCGCTTGACCAGCAGGTAGGCGATGCCCGAGGCGATCATGCCCATGCCGATGGGCATGCGCAGCAGCATGGCGGCCAGCAGCACGCCGCCCAGGGCCCACAGCGCAGCGTGGTTCATTGCACCGGCAAGCCGGCCTCCTCCAGGCCCCGGCCGCGCAGTGCCTGCGCAATGGCCCAGGCGCTGCGCAGCACCATCGCCACCAGCAAGGCGATGAAGGGGGCGAAGACCACCAGGAAGGGGATGTCCAGTACCGGGGTGGCTTCGCGGCGCATGAAGGCCACGTAATCCCAACAGCCCGGCAGCGCGGCCGCCGCCAGGCCGCCGATCAGCCCTGCGCCGGCGATGCGCATGACCCGGCGCGTGCCCCGCCCCACGCTGTTCCAGACCAGGTCGAAGACCACCTGCTCGCGCTCGGGCACGATGGCGGCCGACGCCCAGAGGATGACCCAGACATAGAGCGCCACCGCCAGCTCATCGGTCCAGGGCAGCGGCCGGTTGAAGGCGAAGCGGGCCACGATCTGCACCAGGAACACCCCGAACATGGCCGTGAACAGGGCCACGCCCAGCGCGTCGGCGGCGCGCTTGCAGCGCTGCAGCATGCGGCCCGATCAGTGCGTGGCGTTGATGCGCTCGAGCAGGCCCTTGGGCCAGGCCTTGGCCATGTCGCTGCCGGCATAGGCCGCCTGCACCGCCTTGCGGAAGGCGTCGACATCGGGGCTGGTCACGCTCAGGCCCTGGGCCTTGAAGAAGTCGACGATCTGCGCCTCTTCCTTGATGCGGCCCTCGTTGTTGTAGGCCGATGCGGCCTCGGACGCGGCCATCACTTTCTTCTGCTGGGCCGGCGTCAGGGCCTTCCAGGCCTTGTCGCTGATGGCAATGAAGATGCCGTCGACCAGGTGGTTGGTCAGCACCAGCTGCTTGGTGACCTCGTAGAACTTGGCCGCGCGCACGGTGGGCAGTGGGTTGTCCTGGCCGTCGATGGTGCCGGTCTTCAGGCCCAGGTAGACCTCGCCGAAGGCCAGCGGGGTGGCGGTGGCGCCCAGGGCCTCGCCCAGGAACAGCCACTCCTTGCTGCCCGGCATGCGCAGCTTGACGCCCTTCAGGTCGGCCGGCGTGCGCACATTGCGCAGCTCGCGCAGGTTGATCTGGCGGGTGCCCAGGTAGAGGGGGGTCAGCAGCGTCACATCCATCTTGTCGGTGGCCAGCTTGAACAGCTCCTGCCCGATGGGGCCGTTGAACACCTTCTGCTGGTGCTGCGGATCGCGGATCACATAGCCGGCGGTGAAGATCGAAAACTCCGGCACCTGCTTGGCGATGTCGAAGGCCGAGATCGACGACAGCTCGAGGTTGCCGCGGGCCATCGCTGCCGGCTCTGTGCCCTGCTTGAACAGCGTGGCGTTGAGGTTGATCTGCACGTCGAACTCACCCGGCGCGCTCTTGTCCAGCGACTCCTTGAACACCGTCCACATCTTGCCGTGCCAGTCGTCGGGCACCGCCGGGGTGGAGATACGCAGCAGCACCTTGCCCTGGGCCTGGGCCAGCGGGGCGTGCAGCAGGCCGGCGGCCAGAGGGGCGAGGGCGGCGGCCGCCAGCAGGCCGCGGCGCAGGGTGGAAAGCAGCATCGGGTGTCTCCGTTCTTCGGGGGGCATTCGTGGGTCGCACTGGGCCTGGGGCCTCTGCCTGACGATTATCAGCGGCCGGTGCCAACCGCTACCATCCGGCCGATCCCGCCATGCTGCATGGCCGCCAGCCCGAAGGAGCCCTCGATGCGCATACCCACCTCAGCCGCTCAACCCCGCACCACGCGTCGCATTGGCCTGCTGCTGGGCCTGGCCCTGCTGGCCGGCGCCAGCCTGCCCACGGCCGCCCAGACGCCAGCCCCGGTGCGGGTGGCGTCCAAGATCGACACCGAGGGCGCGCTGCTGGGCCAGCTGATCCTGCGCACGCTGGAATCCCACGGCATCAAGACCGAGAACAAGCTGCAGCTGGGCAACACCAAGATCGTGCGCACGGCGCTGCTGGCGGGCGAGATCGACCTCTACCCCGAGTACACCGGCAACGGCGCCTTCTTCCTGGCCGACGAGAAGAACCCGGCCTGGAAGAACGCCAGCGCCGGCTACCAGCGTGTCAAGACCCTGGACGCCGAGCGCCACCAGCTGGTGTGGCTGGCGCCGGCCCCCGCCAACAACACCTGGGCGATCGCAGTGCGGCAAGACCTGGCGCGCAGCCAGAAGCTGGTGACGCTGGCCGACCTGGGCAAATTTGTTGCCGGCGGCGGCAAGCTCAAGCTGGCCGCGTCGGCCGAGTTCGTCGAGCGGCCCGATGCCTTGCCGGCCTTCCAGGCGGCCTATGGCTTCAAGCTGCGGCAGGACCAAGTGCTTACCCTGGCCGGCGGCGACACGGCGGTGACGATCAAGGCCGCGGCCGAGCAGACCTCGGGCGTCAACGCCGCGATGGCCTATGGCACCGACGGCCCGGTGGCCGCCCTGGGCCTGGTGATCCTGGACGACCCGCAGGGCGTACAGCCGGTGTATGCGCCGGCGCCGGTGCTGCGGGCCGAGGTGCTCAAGCGCCAGCCCCGCATCGCCACGCTGCTGGCGCCGGTGTTCGCCGCGCTGGACGGCCCCACACTGCAGCGCCTGAATGCCCAGATCGCCCTGGAAGGCCAGGACGCGCGCCAGGTGGCCGAGACCTTCCTCAAGAGCAAGGGCCTGCTGCCGTGATGCCCGCGCCGGTGCCCGCCGCGGGCACCGTGGGTGGCCAGGCGCCGCGGCCGCAGCCGCCCGCGCAGCGGCTGCCGCAGCCGGTGCTGACCCTGCTCTGGGTCTTGATGGCCGCCGCCTTGCTGGGCTGGCCCTTGCTGCTGCTGGCGCCCAACCGCCTGGTCACCGGCCAGGGGCTGGCCCTGCTGGGCTTGGCCTGCGGGGCGCAATGGGCCCTGCTGCTGCCCATCTTTGGCCTGTTGGCGCTGTGCGCCTGGCCGGCCGGGCGGCGCCCCGCGCTGCGCGACGGCCTGACCGCGCTGGGCGCCGGGCTGCTGCTGGCCGGCCTGGTGGCTGCGGCAGGGCAGGAGGCCGCGCTGCAAGGCCGCCAGTCCGGTGCGCTGGCGCGGGTGTCGCTGGGCGGCGGCTTCTGGGCCGCGCTGCTGCTGGCCTGGGCCATGGGGGCCGATGCACTGCGCCGCTTGCCGCTGGGCCCGGCCGGGCGGGCCGGCGCCCAGGCTGGGCTGCTGCTGGTACTGGCCGGGCTGCTGGCCGGCGGCAGGCTCGACGGCTTGTCGCTGCTGAAGGAATACGCCAACCGGCAGGACGTCTTCCATGCCGCGCTGTGGCGCCACGGCCAGATCGTCATGGCCGCCTTGCTGCCTACCTTGCTGATAGGCCTGCCGCTGGGCCTGGCCGCTGCCCGGCGACCGGCGCTGGGCCGGCCCCTGCTGGCCGCACTCAACCTGGTGCAGACCGTGCCGTCGATCGCGCTGTTCGGCCTGCTGATCGCGCCGCTGGCGGCCGTCGGTGCGGCCTGGCCGGGCTCGGGCGTGCAAGGCATCGGCCTGCTGCCGGCGGTGATCGCGCTAACCCTGTACGCGCTGCTGCCGGTGGTGCATGGCCTGGCCAGTGGCCTGCAGCAGGTGGACCCGACGGTGACCGAGGCCGCCACCGGCATGGGCCTGAACCCGCGCCAGCGCTTCTGGCAGGTGGAGCTGCCGCTGGCGCTGCCGGTGCTGTGGTCGGCGCTGCGGCTGACCACGGTGCAACTGATCGGCCTGGCCGTGGTGGCCGCGCTGATCGGCGCCGGCGGCCTGGGCGCAATCATCTTCCAGGGCCTGCTCAGCAGCGCGCTCGACCTGGTCTTGCTGGGCGTTGTGCCGGTGGTGGCGCTGGGGCTGGCGGTGGACGCCGGCTTCGGCCTGGTGGCGCTGGCCCTGGCCAGGCGGCCGGCATGATCGAGCTGCGCCAGGTCGTCAAGACTTTCGGCCCGACCCGGGCGGTGGACGGCGTGTCGCTGCACATCGCCGCCGGCAGCCTCACCGCGCTGATCGGCGCCTCGGGCTCGGGAAAATCCACGCTGTTGCGCCTGATCAACCGCCTGATCGAGGCCGACAACGGCAGCATCCTGCTGGACGGCGTGGACGTGCGGCAGGGCCCGCCCGAGACGCTGCGCCGGCGCATCGGCTATGTGATCCAGTCGATTGGCCTGTTCCCGCACTGGACCGTGGCCCGCAACATCGCCGCAGTGCCCACGCTGCTGGGCTGGCCGGCGCCGCAGACCGCCGCGCGGGTGGATGAGCTGCTGGCCCTGCTGGGCCTGGACCCGGCCGCTTACCGTGGCCGCTATCCGCACCAGTTGTCGGGCGGCCAGCAGCAGCGCGTCGGCGTGGCGCGGGCGCTGGCGGCCCGGCCGGCGGTGCTGCTGATGGACGAGCCCTTCGGCGCGCTCGACCCGCTCACCCGCCAGTCGCTGCAGCAAGCCCTGCTGGACCTGCAGCGCAGCCAGCGCTGCACCACCGTGCTGGTGACCCACGACATCGACGAGGCGCTGCGCCTGGGCGACCAGCTGGTGCTGCTGGACCAGGGCCGGGTGCTGCAGGCCGGCACGCCCTTGCAACTGCTGGCCCAGCCGGCCAGCGCCCAGGTGCGCGACTTCCTGGGCCGCGACGCGCTGGGCCAAAGGCTGCTGGGCCAACGCCAGGTGGCCAGCATGATGCGGTTGGGCGACGCGGCGTCGGGCGCGGCCTTGCGGGCCGACCAGACCTTGCTGGACGCCTTGGCGGCCTTTCTGGCGCAAGGCGTCGAGGCCCTGCCGGTGGTCGATGGCGGCGGTCAGCCGCTGGGTGCGCTGCGCTTCACCGACCTGTTGCGGGGCGCCCACGCATGAGCGGTCGGGCCCGGGCCTGGCGCCAGCCCCTGCCCTGGGCGCTGGCTGGCCTGCTGGCGCTGGCGATCGGCCTGCCTTTGGCCAAGCCGCTGTTTGCCGCCCTCTTTCCGGCACTCGACCGGCCGATGTACGAGCAGGACAGCTTCATGGCCCTGCTCGGCGCCCATGTGATGCTGGTGGCGGTATCCAGCGCCATCGCGGTGTTGCTGGGCGTCGCGGCTGGCCTGTTTGTCACCCGGCCGGCCGGCGCGGCCTTCCGCCCGCTGGTGGAGCAAGTCAGCGCCATCGCCCAGACCGTGCCGCCGGTGGCGGTGCTGGCGATCGCCGCGCCGCTGATCGGCTTTGGCGACGCCCCGGCGCTGATCGCGCTGGCCCTGTACGGCCTGCTGCCGGTGCTGCGCGGCACCGTGGCTGGCATCGAATCGGTGCCGCCTGCGGTGCTGGACGCTGCCACCGGCCTGGGCCTGGGTGCCCGCCAGCGACTGTGGCAGGTGGAGTTGCCGCTGGCGCTGCCGGTGCTGCTGGCGGGTGTGCGCACCTCGGTGGTGATCAACATCGGCACCGCGGCGATCGCCAGCACCGTGGGTGCCCGCACCCTGGGCTCGCCGATCATCATCGGCCTGTCGGGTTTCAACACCGCCTATGTGCTGCAGGGGGCGCTGCTGGTGGGCGCGCTGGCCATCGTCACCGACCTGGGTTTTGACCAACTGGGGCGCTGGTCAAACCGCTGGCAGGCCATGATCTGAGCCCGTCGACCCGCTGCCGCACCCAGCGTCCTCCTGCAAGGACAAGCCATGAGCCCCCACCCCTTCGCCGCCACGCTGCAGACCTTCGAGCCCACCCCGGGCAAGGCCGGCCAGTACTACGCGCTGCCGGCCCTCGGCCAGGCCCTGGGCCGCGACCTGTCGCGCCTGCCGGTGTCGCTGCGCATCGTGCTGGAAAGCCTGCTGCGCCACTGCGATGGCCAGCGCGTGCTGCCCGAGCAGGTGCAGGCGCTGGCGGCCTGGCAGCCAGTGGCTGAGCGCAGCGCCGAGATCCCCTTCGTGGTGGCCCGCGTGGTGCTGCAGGATTTCACCGGTGTGCCGCTGCTGGCCGACCTGGCGGCGATGCGCAATGTGGCGGCCACGCTGGGCCAGCCCCCCAAGCGCATCGAGCCGCGGGTGCCGGTGGACCTGGTGGTCGACCACTCGGTGATGGTGGACCACTACGGCAAGCCGCAGGCGCTGGACCTGAACATGAAGCTGGAGTTCAGCCGCAACCGCGAACGCTACGAATTCATCAAATGGGG
>JANNZD010000462.1:0-6497 GCA_031410435.1 Betaproteobacteria bacterium
GCGATCTCGGCGCTGTGGATCACCGCCAGCATCACCTTGCCCTGGCGGGTGCGGTTCAGGCCCCACCACACCGCCCCGCCCACGACGATGGCCAGCGCCAGCAGCGCAAAGTCATAGCCCACCCAGGTCTGCACGCCGGCGCTGACATTGCCGAACAGCGCATAGGGCTCGGACACGTAGTAGGGGTTGGCGCCCCAGACCAGCTTGGTCAGGTCCTCCAGGATCAGGAACATCGCGTAGGTGACCAGCACCAGCAGCACCTCGTCGCGGCCGTAGAAGAAGCGCAGCAGGCCGCGCTCGGTCAGTGGCGCCACCACCGCAGCCACCGCCACTGCGGCCAGCAACATGCATACCAGCGAGAAGGCCGGCGCCCATTTCAGGCTGGCGCCCCAGCCAACGAAGCTGGCCGCGGTGTAGGCGCCCAGCGCGTAAAAGCTGCCATGCGCGATGTTCAGGATCTTGAGCACGCCGAACACCAGCGTGAGCCCGAGCGCGACGATGAACAGCCAGGACGCGTAGGTCAGGCCGTCGATCAGGATGGTCAACATTTTTTGCCTTGAGTGCCGCCGCCGTCAGCGTTCAAGGACATCCTTTGGCGCCCGGAAACCCCGCCTTGATCCACTCCTCGGACTTCATGTTGGCCGGCGGGTTGACGCAATCGGCCGGGAAGCGCTGGATGTCGTCGAGCACCACCATCTTTTTGGCCGCGTCATAACGGGTCTTGCCGATGGCGGTCTCCTGCACCGCCTGGTGGCCTCCGCCCAGGGCCATGCGGATCCGGCCGGCGGGTGAGTCCCATTCGCTGTTGCGCAGCGCGGTGGCCAATTGCTCGTCATTGGGCTTCTTGCCGCCGTTGGCGGCCATCGCCTTCTCGACCGCCAGCTTCAGGCCCAGCAGGCTCTGCACCATGCGGTAGGGCGCCTGTACCGGGTAGACGTTGTAGGCCTTGCTGTACAAGTCCCACCACCAGTCGTTGAGCGGGCTCTTGGGCGACATCAGGCCGTAGGCGCCGCGGGCACCCAGGATCACCCCGTCGGGCATCTTGTCGCCCAGGCCGGGCAGCACATGGTCGGCGGCCGAGAACACCACCTGGGTGCGCTTGAACAGGCCGCGCGGCGCGGCCTGCAGGATGAAGGCCTGCAGGTCACCGCCCCACAGGCTGCTGTGGGTCACGTCGGCCGGCTTGGCCATCAGCGCCGAGATCTCGGTGCCGTACTGGCCGGCGCCGAACTTGGGCAGCTGGTCCTCGCCCGGCTTGGCCGCCGGGTAGAGCTTCTCCATGGTCCAGGTGAAGTCCTTCTTGGAATCCTGGCCCCAGGCGTAATCCTGGTTGATCAGGTTGAAGGTGTCGGCCTTGATGTTGCGCGCCTTCATGTAACGCACCAGGGCCACGTTGTCCATCGCCGCATGGCTGGCGGTGCGGAACACGTAGTTGAACTTGTTGTCCTCAAAGATGCGCGGGGTGCCGCAGTCGTAGAGGATCAGGAACTTCTTCATCTCCTCGGCCGCCGGGGCCACCGCCAGGCAGTCGCCCGAGCCGACATAACCCACCACCGCATCGACCTTCTCGCGGTCGTAGAGGTTGCGCAATTCCTGCACCTGCTTGGTGGCGCCGCCGTTCTCGTCGACATAGACGAACTCGAGCTTCATGCCGCCAAAACCCATCTTGTTGTAGGGCGCCGGTGCCGCACCCTTGTTGAAGGCGTCGAGCAGCACCTTGGCCCCGTTGACGGCCGGGATGCCGAAGCTCTCGGCCGCCTGGCCCGACAGGAAGCTGACGATGCCGACCTTGAAGGTCTCCTGGGCCTGGGCAGCGCTGGCGGCCAGCAGCGCCGCCGCCAGGGCCAGGGTGCGCAGCGCCGGACGGCGGGCATGGGAGGTCGGGAACGGCGCGCTTGCTTGCATGGGGGTCTCCAGGATGGGCGGGCCCGAGGGGCCAGTGATCCGGCCATGATCGTTGCTGCCCGGCCCGGCCGGTAGCCCGAGTAACCCCAAGCCGGCCTGTCGGGTGCGTGACAGAGCCCTGGCCCGGCTCCGGCCTTTGGCATGCGGCCGGGCACCTGGCAGTCAGGCCGCACGCCGCAGATGCCATGCCGGGCGGCGCCGGCGGGCGGGTCAGCCCGGCAGGCCCGGCGCGCGGGGCTGGGCGCCAGCCGCCAACAAGGCCCGCACCTGGTCGGCAAACAGGGCCACGTTGATCGGCTTGGCCAGGTAGCCGTCACAGCCGGCGCTGCGCAGGCGCGTCTCGTCGCCCTTCATCGCATAGGCGGTGAAGGCCACCACCACGATGGACCGGGTGGCCGGGTCGGCCTTGAGCCGGCGCGTCAGGTCGAGCCCGTCGATGCCAGGCATCTGGATGTCCATCAGCACCAGATCGGGCGGCTGCCGGCGGATCTGCTCAAGGGCCTGGCGCGCATTGAGGACCGCGTCCACCTGCAGGCCGTCGGCTTCCAGCACGAAGCGGGTCAGCTCGATATTGGTGACATGGTCGTCGACGATCAGGATGCGGTGCGGGCTCATGCTGGCACCTGCTGCTCGCCGGTGCCGGGGATCGGCGACAGCGGTGCTGCCTTGCGGCACAGTGCATCCACCAGGTCGCTCAGCGCGCCGCCGCCCTTGTGCAGGATGGCCCTGGCCGAGCGCGCCAACAGGGTGTATTCGTCGGCAGTGAGCAGCATGCTGGTCCAGATGAACACCGGGGTGTCGCGCCAGCGCGGCATCTGGCGCAGCGCGTCCAGGGTGGCAAAGCCGTCCAGCCCCGGCATCATCAGGTCCAGCACGATCAGGTCGGGCCGGTGCTGGTCGAGGTGTTGCAGGGCCTGCCAGGCATCCAGTTCACCCGCCACGTGCAGGCCCAGGCCCTCCAGGGTGGCGGTCATCAGCGCCACCGCCAGCGCGTCGTCGTCGATCACCAACGCGCGCAGCGGGCGCTGCGGCAGTTGGCCCAGGCCCTGGATGGCACGCACCACCTCCTGGGTCTCCAGCGGCTTGCGCAGCACATCGGCGATCACGAAGGTGGCATTCAGGCCGGGCTCGGTGCCGATGGTCATCGCCATCACCGGTGTCGGCTGACCCGGCGCCTGGCGCCGCAGCTCGGCCAGGGCGGCCAGGCCGGGCTGGTCGGGCAAGTGCAGGTCGAGGGTGAGGGCGTCGTAGCGCTGGCGCCGGTGGTTCAACAGGGCAGCAGCGGCGGTGGCGGCGGTGTCGGCCTGGATGCCCTGGGACGACAGGGCCTGCACCAGCCTTGCGCCCTGGCCGGCATCGGCCTCGATCACCAGCCAGCGCGCGGTCGCTGCCGGGTCAGGCGCGCCGGCGGGCAGTGGCGAGGGCCGGCGCGGCAGCAACAGCTCGAACACGCTGCCTACGCCCAGCTGGCTGCGCACGCCGGTGCTGCCGCCCTGGGCCGCCACCAGCCGACGCGTCAGCGCCAGGCCCAGGCCGGTGCCTGGATGCTGCTTGTTGTAGCCTGTGTCGAGCTGCTGGAATTCAGTAAACAGGCGCGGCAGATCCGCCGGGGCGATGCCGATGCCGGTGTCCTCCACCTCGATGCGGAAGTGCTGCGGACCCGCCGGGCTGGCCCGCAGCAGGATGCGGCCGCGTTCGGGCGTGAACTTGAAGGCATTGGACAGGTAGTTGAACAGCACCTGTTTGAGCCGGGCCGGGTCGAGCACCAGGTCGGTGAGCAGCGGGTCGATCTCGGTGGCCACAGTCAGGTGCTTGCGCTGGATCGCGGTGTGCAGCACATTCAGGCTGCCATGCACCAGCGCGGGCAGGTCGATGGGCTCGGGGAAGAACTCGAACTTGCCGGATTCGACCTTGGACAGGTCCAGCACATCGTTGATCAATTGCAGCAGGTGGTGGCCGCTGCTGGCGATATGGCCCAGGAAGGCCTGGTGCTTGCTGGATTCCACCGGTACCGCGCCGGCATGCAGCAACTCGGCAAAGCCGATGATGGCGTTCAGCGGGGTACGCAGCTCATGTGACATGTTGGCCAGGAACAGGCTCTTGAGCCGGTTGGCCTCCAGCACCTGGCGGTTCTCGGATTCCAGTTGCTCGGCCTTCCGGCGCGATTGATCAGCCAGCACCTGCGACCGGATGTCGCGCGCGATCTTCGAGCCACCGACGATGCGGCCGGTCTCGTCGCGGATTGGCGAGATCGTCACCGACACCGGGATCAGGCTGCCGTCGCGCGCCCGCCGCACGGTCTCGAAGGGTGGCACGGTCTTGCCATGGGCCAGATCGGCCAGGATGCGCATCTCCTCGTCGGCGCGGTCGGGCGGGATCAGCAATTGCACCGGCTGGCCGATGATTTCAGCGGGGCTGTAGCCGAACATCATCTCGGCACCTCGGTTCCAGGTGGTGATATGGCCGTCCAGCGTCTTGCTGACGATTGCGTCATGGCTGGACGCCACGACCGCAGCCAGGCGGTGGTTCTCGATTTCGGCGGCCTGCAGGGCGGTCATGTCACGGAACACCATCGACAGCCCGCGCACGCTGCCGTCGTCGGAATAGGTCAGTGCGGCACGCACCTCCACGGCGGTGCGGTGGCCGTCGCGCGCCACGGCCGTCACGTGATGGGCATCGGCCACCGTTATGCCCTGTTCGACCATCACCGCCACCGGGGATTTGCCCAGGTGCTCGGCCGGCCGGTCGTCGCGGTCAAACACCTCCCACAATGACCGCCCCAAAGCGTCGGCCTGCGGCCAGCCGGTGATGCGCTCGGCCACCGCATTCATGCGGGTCACGCGGCCGTCCAGATCGCTGGCGATGAAGCCGGCCTCGATGCTGGTCAAGGTGACGGCCAGGTTCTGCTCCAGCTCGTGAATATGCTGTTCGGCGCTGCGGCGCCGGCCCACCTCGGCCTCGAGCGCGCCTATCGCCGCCTGCAGCTGTTGCACGCTGGGCAGGCGCAGCGCATTGGGGATCTGGCGCCACAGCACGATGGCGGTGGCGATCGAGACGGCGGCGGTGACGACCTTGGTCACCGCCTGCCAGCCATAGTCGGGCTGCCAAAGCGTCCAGATGTCCATCAAGTGGGTGATGCCGCAGGCGAAGATGAAGGCCGAGAACAGCACTGCCAGCCAGCGGTGGGTCATCTGCGGCCTTTGGCGTACCACGCCCACCAGCGCCAGCGGAATCGAGAAATAGGCCGCGGCCACCACCGCATCGGCACTGACCATGGCCCACAGCAGCGCCGGCGACCAGGTGATGCAATAGCCATGGGGCAACAGCCGTTGCGGCCGAAGAAGGCGTCCAGTGTGTCCATGCGCAACTCCAGCAGGGTGGTGCGACCTGCCGGTTGCCCTCTTGCCCCTGGCCAGGCACGCCAGCCTGCCCATCGACTGGCATGGCCCGCGGACAACCGGCCGGACCAGGCCCTAGGTTGCGCCTGCCCTTGACGCCGGTCAAGTGGGGTGTTTTTGTCAGGCCAGGTGCGCGGCCGCCAGCAATTCCTGCGTATATGCCTGTTGCGGCGCGTCGAACAGCGCCAGGGTCTCGCCTTCCTCGACCACGTCGCCGTTCTTCATCACCATCACCCGGTGGGCCATGGCCCGGATCACCGCCAGATCGTGGCTGATGAAGATGTAGCTCAGCCCGTGGCGTTGCTGCAGCTCGGCCAGCAGGGCCAGCACCTGCTGCTGCACCGACACGTCCAGTGCCGAGGTGGGCTCGTCCAGCACCAGGATCTCGGGCTCCAGCACCACCGCCCGGGCGATCGCGATGCGCTGGCGCTGGCCGCCCGAGAACTCATGCGGATAGCGCTGCAGCACGCCGTGCACACCCATGCGGGCCGACAGACCCACCTCGTCCAGCATCGCCAGCACTTTGGCCTCGCGCTCGGCGCGGCTCAGGCCGGGCTGGTGCAGGGCCAGGCCCTCGCCGACGATCTGGCCCACCGTCATGCGCGGCGACAGCGACCCGAAGGGGTCTTGCAGCACCACCTGCAGGCGCTTGCGCATCGCCCGCAGCGTGGCCCGGCTGGCGTTGTCGATGCGCACCCCGCCCACTGCCACCTGGCCGGCGGCAATCGGCTGCAGCGCCAGCAAGGCCATGCCCAGCGTGGTCTTGCCCGAGCCCGATTCACCGACGATGCCCAGCGTCTCGCCGCGCCGCAATTGCAGCGTGGCTTGCTTGACGGCATGGAAGGCGCGCTTGCCGAACCAGCCGGTGGCGATCTCAAAACTGACGCGCACCGCATCGGCCGCCACCAGCACAGCCGCGTCAACCGCCACAGCCTGCACCACGCGCTGCGGCCGGGTCGCCAGCAGGCGGCGGGTGTAGGGGTGCTGGGGCTGCGCAAAGACCTCGGCGGTGCGGCCGGTCTCCACCAGCACGCCGCGTTCCATCACGCCGACCCGGTCAGTGAAGCGCTGCACCAGGTTCAAGTCATGGGTGATGAACAGCAGGGCCATGCCCAGCTCGCGCTGCAGCTCGTCCAGCAGGGCCAGGATCTGGGCCTGGATGGTCACGTCCAGCGCGGTGGTGGGCTCGTCGGC
>JANNZD010000463.1:0-2940 GCA_031410435.1 Betaproteobacteria bacterium
CCCGCCACGCGGGCCTGGCTGAGCACCTCACTGGCCGAGTTGGAGCAGCGCGCCGGTTTGCTGGCGCCATCGGATGCGGCCTGGCGCCAAAGCCTGCAGGCCGCGCCCGACACCTACACCGCCATCGGCTATGCCGATTTCTTGCTCGACCAGCAGCGCCCGCAAGAGGCCTGGGACCTGCTGGCGCCGCTGCCGCGCAGCGAAGGCGTGCTATTGCGCCTGGCGATCGCCGGCCGCCGCCTGCAAAGGCCCGAAGCCACCGCCTTGGCCGCCGAGCTGCGCGAACGCCATGCCCAGGCCGACCTGCGCCCCGAGGACAGCGGCCACCAGCGCGAACGCGCGCTGCGTGCCCTCGACATCGACCAGCGGCCGGTGGCGGCGCTGGCGCATGCCCAGAAGAACGTCCAGCGTCAGCGTGAGCCCATCGACCTGTGGCTGCTGGCGCGCTGCGCCCAGGCCGTCGGTGATGCCAAGGCCCTGGCCCAAGCCCGCCGCCTGGCACAACAGCAGGGATTGGTCGATGCCCGCCTCGATGCGCTTTGAAGCCTGGCGCGGCCAGCGCCCGCTGGCCTGGCTGGGGCTGGTGCTGGCCGGCTTGCTGGCCCTGCCGGTGCAGGCGCACAAGTCCAGCGATGCCTACCTGTTCTTCGACCAGCAGCCCGATGCCACCCGGCTGCGCTGGGACATCGCGCTGCGCGACCTGGACCTGGTGCTGGCGCTGGACGCCAATGGCGACCGCGCGCTGACCTGGGGCGAGATCCGCGCTGCCTGGCCGCGCATTGACGCGCTGGCACTGGCCGCGCTGGCGGTGCCTGGCTGCCGTTTCGAGGTGCAGGGCCATGCACTGGAGCAACGCAATGACGGGGCCTATGCGGTGCTTCAACTGACCACGCCCTGCCAGGTGGCGGCAGACGCGGTGTTGCACTATGGCCTGTTTGCCGAGGTCGACCCGACCCACCGTGGCATCGTGCGCCACACCGTGGCCGGCGCCACCCCGCGCCTGCGCATGCTGGTGCCGGCGCCGATACCGGCGCCAGTGGGCGCAGCGGCCGGGCCGGGCCCGGCGGCGTCGGCCATGCCTGGGCCGGGCCCGGCCGAGCCCGCCAGCGCGCCAGCGCGCGGCCGGGCGTCGGCCGCTGAATCGGCAACTGAATCTGCCGCTGCGGCGGCGCAGGCCGTGGCCAGCGCGGACCCGCACGCGCCGTCTTTCATCGGCGAGGGCGTGCACCACATCGTCACCGGCTACGACCACCTGCTGTTTCTGCTGTGCCTGCTGCTGCCCTCGGTGCTGAGCCGCCGGCCTGGCCCGCCGCCGGCCTGGCAGGCGGTGGCCGGCTGGCGCCAGGCCTGGGTGCCGGTGGCCAAGACGGTCACGCTGTTCACGCTGGCCCATTCGGTCACGCTGGCGCTGGCTGCACTGGGCTGGGTCAGGCTGTCGCCCAGCTTTGTCGAGCCGGCCATCGCCGCCACCATCATGCTGGCCGCCTTCGATAACCTGAGGCCGCTGCTGCTGCGCTGGCGCGGCTGGGTCACTTTCTGTTTCGGTCTGATCCACGGCTTCGGTTTCGCCGGTGTACTGGGTGAACTGCAGTTGCCTCCGGCCCAGTTCGGCTGGGCCCTGTTCCAGTTCAACCTCGGGCTGGAGCTGGGCCAGTTGGCGCTGGTGCTGCTGGTGGTGCCGCTGCTGTTTGCGCTGCGCCGGCGCAGCGCCTATGTGCCGGTGGTGTTGCGTACCGGCTCGGCCCTGGCATTGGCACTGGCGCTGGTCTGGCTGGTCGAACGCAGCAGCGACTGGCGGCTGCTGCCGGCCTGAGCCGCTACAATCTTCAGTTGAATTCTTCAACAAGAGCGAGAAAGACATCATGGTTCTGACATCGCGAACTTGCCGGTTCATTCCTGGTCGCTAGCCAGCCGCGCTGTCACGCCTGTTCGCCCCCTCCTGTTCGAACACACAAACCAGCGCGGTCTTCACCGCGCTTTTTTGTGTCTTCCAATTCCTGATGTCCCGATTTTTCGGAGCCCGCCATGGTCACGATCACGCTTCCTGATGCTTCGAAACGCGAATTCCCCGGCCCGGTCACGGTGGCCGAGGTGGCTGCGTCTATTGGCACTGGCCTGGCCAAGGCCGCGCTGGGTGGCCGGCTGGGGCAGGGCGCCGAGGCCCGACTGGTCGACACCAGCCACCTGATCGAGGCCGATGCCGCGCTGGCCATCGTCACCGACAAGGGCGCCGACGGGCTGGAACTGATCCGCCACTCCACCGCCCACCTGCTTGCCTATGCGGTGAAGGCGCTGTTCCCGGAGGCCCAGGTCACCATCGGCCCGGTCATAGACAACGGCTTTTATTACGACTTTGCCTACAAGCGCCCCTTCACGCCCGACGACCTGGCAGCGATCGAGAAGAAGATGGCCGAGCTGGCCCGCATGGACGAACCCGTGACCCGGCGCGTGCTGCCGCGCGACCAGGCGGTGGCTTATTTCACCGGCCTGGGCGAGCACTACAAGGCCGAGATCATCGCCAGCATCCCGGCCGACCAGGACGTGTCGCTGTACCGCGAGGGCGCATTCGAGGACCTGTGCCGCGGCCCGCATGTGCCATCCACCGGCAAGTTGAGGCATTTCAAGCTGATGAAGGTGGCGGGCGCTTACTGGCGTGGCGACCACCGCAACGAGATGCTGCAGCGCATCTACGGCACGGCCTGGGCCACCAAGGACGAATTGCAGCAGTACCTGACGATGCTGGCGGAGGCCGAAAAGCGTGACCACCGCAAGCTCGGCAAGGAGCTTGACCTGTTCCATATGGACGAGCACAGCCCCGGCACGGTGTTCTGGCATCCCAAGGGCTGGACCGTCTGGCAGCAGGTCGAGCAATACATGCGCCGCATCTACCAGGACAACGGCTACCTGGAGGTCAAGGGCCCGCAGATCCTCGACCAGGGC
>JANNZD010000464.1:0-7910 GCA_031410435.1 Betaproteobacteria bacterium
GGTCAGCGACGCGACTGGGCTCAAGCCGGCAGCTCTGAATGGCTGCAAGGCCACACGGCCTCAATCGCCAGGGATGTGCGGCGGCTTGAGTGCCACCTTGCGGGTCGATCGCTTGCGCATGTTGATGTTGATCATCTCCACGCCGAGCGAGAAGGCCATCGCGAAATAGACATAGCCCTTGGGCACATGGTGGTCGAAGCCCTCGGCCACCAGCACCACTCCCACCACCACCAGAAAGGACAAAGCCAGCATCTTGATCGTCGGGTGATCGGACACGAAGCGGCCGATGGCACTGGCGAACAGCATCATCAGGCCCACCGACGCCACCACCGCCGCGATCATGATGCGCACATCGTCCACCATGCCCACGGCGGTGATGATGGAGTCGAGCGAGAAGACCAGGTCGACCACCATGATCTGCAGGATCACCGCAGTGAAGCTGGCCTCGACCGCGCTGGGGCCGTGCGCGTCGTCGCCTTCCAGCGATTGGTGAATCTCGCTGGTGCTCTTCCAGATCAGGAACAGCCCGCCGGCGATCAGGATCAGGTCGCGGCCCGAGATCGCCTGCCCCAGCACGGTGAAAAGTGGCGCCACCAGACCGACGATCCAGGCCAGCACCAGCAGCAGGCCGATGCGCATGAACATCGCCATGAACAGGCCCAGGCGGCGCGCCATGGCCTGGCGCGCGGGGGGCAGCTTGTCCACCAGGATCGAGATGAAGATGATGTTGTCGATGCCCAGCACCAACTCCAGCAGGGTCAGCGTGGCAAAGGCGATCCAGGTCTGGGGGTCGGTCAACAAGTTGAGCATGGCGCAGGCATGGCCGGATGGGGCGGCCAGGTCAGAGTGGCAGGCCTCCCACCATAACCGCAAGGTCCGGCATGCCGGTTCGCGCTGGCCCGAGAATGGTCTCACCCTGCACCCATTCCAACCGGACACCCCATGCCCACCCTTCGCGTTGAACTCTTTGCCGGCCGCAGCCCAGACCAAAAGGCCGCGCTGGCCTTGGCCCTGACCGAGGCCACCGTCAAGACCCTGGGCTGCAGCAACGACGCAGTGGAGGTGCTGTTCTTCGACATCCAGAAGCACGACTGGGCCAGCGGCGGGGTGTTGTGGAGCGAGCGCAAACCGACGGCCTGAGCCCGCCGTCAAGGCGCCGGCACCTGGCTGACCCCGCCCCCCTGGCGCCGGAGTTGTCAGCCAAAGCTCAGGCGCAGCACCTCGGCATCGTCCGTGACACCCTGCGCCAGGCCCTGCGGCTCATGCCAGCCCGGCCCGGCCCGCGCCTGGGCCAAGAGGGCCTCAAAACTGTCGCGCAGGCTGCTGGCCACCGGGCTGCGCTTCATGTCCAGCGCCCGCATGCGCGCGTCTATCCAGGCCTGCAGACGCAGCGCGGCCGGCCAGTCGCCACGGCGCGCGGGCAGCATCATCAGGGCGTCGCCCATCCACCACAGCATGCCTTCGGCGCCCATCAGGTCGGCGGCCTCACGCACGGCGGCACTGCTGGCAGCGGTTTCGCCGGGCCGGCTGTCGGCCAGCGCCAGGCGCATGCTGGCGGCCAGCGCGGCGGTGGTGGCGTACTCGCGCAGCAGGCCGAAGGCGCGCAGGCTGTCGACCGCATCGGCCAGCGTGTCGGCCGCGCCGCTGCGGTCGCCCAGCGACCACAGGGCCTGGCCCAGCCCGAAGGCCGCGACCCAGGCCTCGGCGGGGTCGTCGCTGGCGCGGGCGCGCTCAAGATCGCTGCGGCAGAAGTCGCGGAAGGCTTGCAGGTCGCCATGACCATGGGCATTGACGGCCTCGGTCCACGCGGCAAAGTTGCGCTCACGCGGTGTCCAGTCGGGCTGCTCGAAGGCCCGCATGCGGACCAGCAAGGGGCTGCGGTCGGCCGTGGGCGCGATGCGCTGCATCAGCGCCGCCTGCAGATAGACCGCCAGCATCGCGCTGCGGCCGTCGCCGAGCCGGTCGAAGGACTGTTCTGCCTCGGCCAGCCAGGGCAAGGCATCGGCCGGCGCCAGGGATTGGCCATAGGCCGCCAGCGCCCCCACTGCCAGACCGTAGGGGGCACGCAGGGCAGGCGGGTCCAGGCGCTGGGCTTGCGGCGCCAGGGCCTGGTAGGCACGCTGGGCCTCGCGCTTGCGGCCGCTGCGCAGCCAGAACAACATCGCGTGGCTGAACAAGGACACCGCCAATGGCAGGTCGGCACTGCCGGCGCCGGCCTGGCCATCGAGGGCCAAGGGGCCCAATGCATAGGACAGGGCCAGGCGCAGGTTGTCGGCCTCGGGGCGCAGCGGCTGCAGCCAACGCAGCAGCGGTGTGCGGGTGTATTGCGCCTGGGCTGCCTGGAACAGATCGCGCATCGCCAGGGCCATCCGGGTGCGCGACAGTGCCTCTTCGCCGGCGCTGCGCAGCTGTTCGCCGGCCAGGGCGCGCACGCTTTCCAGCTGCCGCAGGCGGGGCTCGCCATGCGCCGTGTCGGTGGCCAGCAGGCTCTGGTCCTGCAGGTTCTGCAAGGCATCCAGCACCTGCCACTCGGGTGCCCCGGGCTGCCGGGCGACCGCCTGCGCCATGGCGGGCGTAAAGCTGCCGGCAAACACCGACAAGCGGCGCAACACCCACAATTCATCGTCACCCAGCAAGCCGAAGGACCACTCCAGCGCGTCGCGCAGCGTGCGGTGGCGCTGCGACGCATCGCGTGCGCCGCGCGACAGCAGCGCAAAGCGGTCGCTCATGCGCGACAGCACCCCGGCGGTGCCCAGCAGGGGCACGCGGGCGGCCGCTAGCTCCAGCGCCAGCGGCAGGCCATCGAGCAGGCGGCACAGGGCGGCGATGTCATCGCGCTCGCGCGGGTCGGGCGCAAACTGTGGTTGCAAGGCGCGCACCCGGTCCACCAGCAGCGCCACCGAAGCAAAGCCCAAGGGCTCGGCCGCCACGCCGGCGGGCGGCACGTCCAGCGGCAGCAGCGGCATCAGCACCTCACCCGCCACACGCAGCGGCGTCTGGCTGGTGACCAGGATCTGCACCCGCGGGGCCTGCGCCAAGCATTGGGCCACCCAGGGTGCCAAGGCGTCGATCAGGTGCTCGGCGTTGTCCAGCACCAGGCGCAGGGCCAGGGGCGACAGCGCCAGGGCCAGGTCTTGCACGCTGCGGCCCGCATTGGCGCCCAATGAAAGCGCCCGGGCCACGGTGTCCAGCAAGGGGGCGGCGTCGGCCAGCACCTCGAGCCGTACCAGCCAGACGCCGTCGGGCGGCGGGTCCAGGTGCGCGGTGGCCAGTGCCAGCTGGGTCTTGCCGACCCCGCCCGGGCCCAGCAGGGTGACCAGGCGGCGCGACGCCAGCAGACCGCGCAACTCGACCACGGCCGCTTCACGCCCGACCAGCAGGGCCGTGGCCGTGGGCAGGTTGCCCTTGACTGCGCCCGCGCCCTGCACCGCGCGGGGCGGCGGCCCAGCCGGTGCGGCCGGGCCCGCCGTGGCGCTTGCCAGCACCTGCACCGGGGCGATGAAGCGGTAGCCACGCCGCGCCGCGGTTTCGATATAGCGCGGCGCGACGGGGTCGTCACCGAGCTTGCTGCGCAGGCTGTTGATGGCGCCTTTGAGCACCGAGTCGCTGACATGCCGGTGGCCCCAGACGGCATCCAGCAGCGCGTCCTTGCTGACCAGCTGGCCTGGCCTTTCCAGCAGGTAGACCAGCACCGACCAGGGCCGGGGCGCCAGGTCCAGCGCCTGCCCTTGCCGGCGCAACTGCCCGGCGTGGCGGTCCAGCACGAAGGGGCCGAAGGCCAGTGCGTCAGGCGCAGGGTCGGGCGAAGGGGTGGGCGAAGGGGTTGGCGCAGGGATGGGCGTTTCGCGGCGCATGGCCCGCTGATTCTGCCGTGGCGCCGGGCCGGGGCACAGCCAGCAGAACCGAAACCACCGCCTCGCCCCCCGCCTCGATCACCACGCGGGCGCCGCTGAGCGACACCGAAACCGCGCGATGGTCGCTGGCCGGCAGCGCGTTGCCCGGCGCCTGCACGGTGAAGCCGCTGTCGGCCAGGCGCTGCATCCAGGCCAGGGCGCTCTCGTGGCGCTCGCTGCGCTGGTGCTCGGCGCTGCCCAGGATGTCCGCGATCTCGCGGCCGAAAAAACCCACCTTCAGTGCGTCGCGGTCGGCCTGGTCCATCGTCAATGCATCCAGCGCAGCGAAGACCGCGCCGAAATGGGCGAAGCAATTGCGGAAACGCTGCAGAAAGCGCGGCTCCAGGTGATCGACATCGGGTTCGGTCAGCACCAGGCATTGCGGATCGAGCTGCTGCAGGCGGCGCAGCACCGCCTGGCGCTGGTCCCGGCCCTGCGCGTCATCGGCGATGTGGTGCAGCGCAAAGGCCGCGTTGATCGCCGGGCGGGCGCTGCAGGCCGCGCCTATGGCCTGCCAGTCGCCGTCGGTCAGGGCCTCGGCCGCGCAGGCAAAGCCATGGAAGTGCAGTTCTACGCCCAATGCCGCGGCCGTGGCCTGCAAGGACGCGCGCGCCTGGTCCAGGGCGTCGGCCGCGGGTTCGATGCCCACCACGGTCAGTTGCCGAGGCAGCAGCCAGGCCGCTGCCAGCCCGGTCATCAGGCTGGCGAGCTGGCGGCCGGTGCCGATGCCCACATCGATCACGGTCGGGTGCACATGCCCGGCCATGGCCTGGGCCAGCGCATCGTTGGCGATGCGGGTGGCCAGGCCCACCATCGGCACATGCCGGCCCAGCAGATTGAAGAGCTCGATCTGCGGCACCTCGAAGCGGCGCAGGTAGAGGTTGGCCTGCTCGCGCGCCCGGCCCTGCAGGCGCTGCGCCAGTGCCGAGGCAAACACCACCAGGCCGGTGCAGCGCGGGTCGGGGTGGGCCTGCAACTGGGCCAGCAAGTCGTCCAACCCGGCCTGGGCACCATCGTCCTGGGCATCGATGAGCGCCGCCACCGCATGCAGGGCCATCACCAGACGCTGGAAGGTGGTCCGCCCCCGGACCGGTGTCAACGGCGGGTGGGCCGGGCAGGCGCCAGCTGCGGCCAGGCCGGCAGCCCGGTGCATCGGGGGGCGAAGGGCGGTTTCGGGCTGGGCGAATGCGAGGGTCATGTTGGGCTCCGGTGGGGGGATGAAGGGCTGGCGCGATGCCTGGCTTGCAGTCTCGCCAGGCCGGCCGCGCAAGTCCTGGGCAAACGGTCAGGGTTCGGTCAGCAAACGGTTTGCGCCGGTCCCGGCCCAGGCCACGCAAGTGCTTGAATAGGCGCGACCCCCTACCGTAGCGGGCCGGCACTGGCCAGAATCAGCCCCCTGTGCCCGGGCTGCCCCGCCAGCGCAGCGCCCGCCCGCAAACCCCGGCCTCCTTCGACACCGAGCCCCTCATGCCCAATCACCCCTGGACCCGCACCTACCCCGCCGCCCTGCATTGGGATGCGCCCATCCCGCTGCGCCCGGTACAGGCGATCCTGGACGACGCGGTGGCGCGCTGGCCCGATCAGCCGGCGATCGACTTCATGGGCAAGGTGATCAGCTACCGCGAGCTCGGCGCCCAGGTCGACCGGGCCGCCAAGGGCCTGCAGGGGCTGGGCGTCAAGCCTGGCGTGCATGTGGGCCTGTTCCTGGCCAACACGCCGCACTACATGATCAGCTTCTTCGCGGTGCTCAAGGCCGGCGGGGTGGTGGTCAACTATTCACCGCTGGATGCCCAGCAGGTGCTGGCCCACAAGGTGGCAGACAGCCAGACCGACCTGATGATCACCCAGGACCTGGCCCTGCTCTACCCACAGATGGACAAGCTGCTGACCGGCACCCGGCTGCAAGCCCTGGTGGTCGGCAACCTGGGCGAAATGAGCGCCCACCCGGCCGCTGTCGACGCCCATCTGAAGGCCGCCGGCCAGCTCAGCGAGGTGGTCTTCGATGCGCGCCACATCGCCTTCTCGGCGCTGCTCGACAACGACGGCGCTTACACCCCGCATGACATCGGCGACCCGCAGACCGCGCTGGCGGTGCTGCAATACACCGGCGGCACTACCGGCCTGCCCAAGGGCGCGATGCTGACCCACGGCAACCTCACGGCCGCCAACCAGCAGTACTGGCTGACCAACACCTATGGCGGGGCCGAGCTGAAGGAGGGGCAAGAGCGCTTCCTGGCGGTGCTGCCGCCCTTCCACATCTATGCGCTGTCGGTCAACATGCTGCTGGGTGTGCGCCTGGGCGCCACCAACATCCTACACACCCGCTTCGAGGTGGAGCCGGTGCTCAAGGACCTGGCGGCCAAGAAGGTCACCGTGTTCTGCGGCGTGCCCACGATGTACACCGCGCTCAACCACCACCCCGGCGTGGAGGCCTACGACCTGCGCGCGCTGCGCTTCTGCGGCTCGGGCGGCGCGCCGCTGCCCACCGAGGTGCTGGACCGCTTCAAGCAGCTCACCGGCTGCAGCCTGGCCGAGGGCTGGGGCATGACCGAGACCTCGCCATCGGGCACCTTCACGCCGCCGCTGGCCGCACCGCGGCCGGGCTCCTGCGGGCTGCCGATGCCGGGGCTGGACCTGCGCTTCATCGCGCTGGACAACCCGGCGGCCTATGCCGCGCCCGGTGAGAAGGGCGAGATCTGCGTGCGCGGCCCGAATGTGATGGCCGGCTACTGGAACAAGCCCGAGGCGACAGCCGAGGCCTTCAATGCCGACGGCTACCTGCGCACCGGCGATGTCGGCCATATGGACGCCGACGGCTTCGTCTACATCGTCGACCGCACCAAGGACATGCTGCTTTGCAGCGGCTACAACGTCTACCCGCGCATCATCGAAGAGGCCATCTATGCCCACCCGGCGGTGGCCGAGGTCTGCGTGATCGGCATCCCCGACGAATACCGCGGCCAGTCGCCCAAGGCCTTCATCACGCTGAAGGCGGGCGCCGCCCCATTCACGCTGGACGCGCTGAAGGCCTTCCTGCGTGAGCGCATCGGCAAACACGAGATGGTCGGCGCGATGGAGATCCGCAGCGAGCTGCCCAAGACCCCGGTGGGCAAGCTGTCGAAGAAGACCCTGGTGGACGAGGAAGCGGCCAAGTCGGCCTGATACCCCCTGCAGCCCCACTGCCCCGGAGACAAGACATGAGCGACATGAGCCACCTGAGCGTCGTCGACGGCGCCTTCCTGCACCTCGAGAGCCCCGAGATGCCCATGCATGTAGGCAGCCTGGCGCTGTTCGAGGCGCCGCCGGGCACGGCCGACGAATGGTTCGAGACCGTCAAGGCGCATGTGGCCAGCCGCATGCACCTGGCGCCGGTGTTCACCCGCAAGCTGGCGCTGATGCCCTTTGACCTGGCCAACCCGGTGTGGATCCATGATGACGACATCGATCTGGACTACCACATGCGCTACCTGGTGCTGCCCAGGCCCGGCACGATGGCGCAGATGCAGGCGCTGTGCGCCCGGCTGCATTCCAGCCTGCTCGACCGCAGCCGCCCGCTGTGGGAGTTTTATGTGATCGAGGGGGTGGAGACACCGCCCGACGCCACGCCGGGCACACGCCACATCGCGTTTTATTCCAAGGTGCATCACGCAGCTGTCGACGGCGAGGCCGGAGTCGCCCTGGCCCAGGCCATCATGGACATCAGCGCGGTGCCGCGCCATGTGCGCCCCGCACCGCGCCGTCCGGCTTTGAGCAGCGACAACTTTGGCATTGCTGAACTCACCGTCGCGGGGCTGAAAAACTCGGCCATCCAGGCGCTGAAACTGGCCAAGACCTTGCCCACGCTGTTGCGCGCAGGCCTGCAGATGCTCAAGCCCGCCGCGCGGGAAGACCAAGGCGGTGGCAGCGGGGCGCTGGCAGCCGGGAAGAACAGCTGGTTTGCGCCCAAGACGCCGATCAATGTCAGCATCACCAACCAGCGCATCTTCAGCAGCTTCTCCATCCCCATGGCCGAGCTTA
>JANNZD010000465.1:0-2643 GCA_031410435.1 Betaproteobacteria bacterium
CGCGCGGCCTTCTACAACCTGCGTTGAGCCGGCGCCCGCCCCTCGCCCAGCCGCAGCATGCGCCTGCCCACCGCCATCCTGCTGCTGCTGTTGCTTGTGGTGCAGGCCCAGCTCTGGCTGGGTGAGGGCGGCCTGCCCCAGGTGCGGCGGCTACAGGCCCAGCTGGATGCGCAGAAGCAGCAGAACGCGGCCCAGAAGCAGGCCAACGAGCGCCTGGCCGCCGAGGTGCAAGACCTGCGCCAGGGCCTGGAAATGGTGGAAGAACGCGCCCGGGCCGACCTGGGCATGGTCAAGCCCGACGAGATCCTGGTGCAGTACGCGCCGCCCATCGCCGCCTCGCGCGCGCCCCAGCGTTGAGCGGCCTGCTCGCCCTCAGCGCACCGCTGCTGCTGCCGGCCTTCACCTGGGGTGGCAGTGCCTTCACCTGGCTGGAGTTGGTGGCCACCGTGCTGGCGCTTTGGATGGTGGTGTGCAATCTGCGCGTCAACCCGCTGGGCTGGCCGCTGGCGATCATCAGCTCGGCGCTGTACGGGCTGCTCTTCGTGCACAGCAAGCTCTACGGCGAGGCCGCCTTGCAGGGGGTCTTCATCGCGCTGGGCGGCTGGGGCTGGTGGCAATGGCTGCGTGGCACCGGCGACGATGGCGCCAGGCTGCAGGTGCGCCGGCTCACGCCGGGCCAACGCTGGGCGGCGCTGGCGGCCACGCTGGCGGCCTGGCCGCTGCTGGGCCTGCTGCTGGCCCGACTGACTGACAGCGACCTGCCCTACCTCGACGCCCTGCCCACCGTGGGCAGCTTGGCCGGCCAGTACCTGCTGGCGCGCAAGTGGGTGGACAACTGGCCGGCCTGGGTGGCCGTGAACATCTTCAGCGTGTTGCTGTTTGCCACCAAGGGCCTGTGGCTGACCACCGCGCTGTACGCCCTGTTCGCGCTGATGGCCCTGGCCGGCTGGCGCGCCTGGGCGCGCCTGCTGCCAGCGCCCGCAGCGGCCCTGCCCCGTGGCTGAAGCATTGCGCATCGCCATCGTCGGCGCCGAAAGCACCGGCAAGACCGCGCTGGCCCAGGCCCTGGCGCAGCGCCTGGGCCCACTGACCGGCCGCCGCTGCACCTGGGTGGGCGAATGGCTGCGCGACTGGTGCGCGCAGGCCGGGCGCACGCCCCGGCCCGACGAGCAGGCGGCGATCGCCGCACACCAGCACCGCCTGATCGATGCCGCGGCGCAAGACCATGCGGTGGTGATCTGCGACACCACCGCGCTGATGACCGCCGTCTACAGCGACATGCTGTTCAACGACCGCAGCCTGGTGCCCTACGCCATCGCCCAGCAGCGCCGTTGCGACCTGACCCTGCTGACCGCGCTGGACATCGACTGGGTGGCCGACGGCCTGCAGCGCGACGGCCCACAGGTGCGCGGGCCGGTGGACGACCGGGTGCGGGCGCTGCTGATCGGCCATGGCCTGCCCTGGGCGCTGGTGTCGGGCCAGGGCGAAGCGCGCCTGGACGCCGCACTGGACGCCGTGGCACCCTTGCTGCGGCGCACCGGTGCCGCGGGCGCCGGCCTGTTCACCCGCCTGGCCGAGCGCGACGCCGCCCAGCCAGCCTGGACCTGGGCCTGCGAGAACTGCGACTCACCCGAGTGCGAGCATCTGCTGATGGCCGGGCGCGCTGCGCGCCGCTGAGCCCGACAGGCTACTCAGCGCTATGGATGCGCGCCAGGCCGGCCAGGCCTAAGGTAAGCCTTGGCGTGGCCCCGATCACCCGGGTCGGCGCCGCGTTCAAGACACCAGGAGAGTCGACATGGACCAAACCCCTGCCCGCGCCCTGCCCGTGGCCGAGCGCCTGCCCACGCTGGACATCCTGCGCGGCTTTGCGCTGCTGGGCATCCTGGTGATGAACATGCCGGGTTTCGGCACCTCCTTCTTTGCCGAGGCCGACGGCTCGCACCTCTGGCCGGGCCTGTGGGACCAGCGTGCCGAAGGCCTGCGCGACCTGCTGTTCGCGGGCAAGTTCAACAGCATGTTCAGCCTGCTCTTCGGCATCGGCTTCACGATCCAGTACGCCCGCATGCAGGCGGCCGACCCGGCGCACGCCACCGGCCTGTACCTGCGCCGCCTGCTGGCCCTGGGGGCCATCGGCCTGCTGCATGCGATGCTGTTCTGGACCGGTGACGTGCTGCACAGCTATGCCCTGCTCGGCCTGTTGCTGGTGCTGCCGCTGCGCCGGGCGCGCCAGCGCACCCTCTGGCTGCTGATGGGCCTGTGCCTGCTCTACCCGCTGGTGTCGGGCCTGCTGCGCCTGGCCGTGATGACGCCCGAGCTGACGGCGCAGCAGGTGGCCATCGCCAAGGGCTTCGAGGTCAGCAACAACGCCGCCTACGGGCAGGGCAGTTTCTGGCAGGCGGCCGCCGAACATGTGCGCGAGTTCAGCCACCAATACGACAACCGCTGGTCGCTCTGGCGCGAGCTGGGCTGGATGGTGCAGCTGTCCCTGACCATGCTGCTGGGCCTGCTGGCCGGGCGCGAACGCTGGGTGCAGCGCATCCCCGAGCTGATGCCGCAGATCCGCCGCTACACCCTGTGGGCGCTGGCGGCGGGCCTGGTCTGCGGCGCGGCATTCACCGTGATCTTCGCGCTCAACCGGGTGCC
>JANNZD010000466.1:0-2087 GCA_031410435.1 Betaproteobacteria bacterium
CGGGGCCTGGGCCACGGCCGGCGCCGGCGCCGGTCGGGGGGTGGGCGCTGGTGGCGGAGCGGGCGGGGCCGGCGGCGCGCCCGCCATCACTGGCGCGGCCACCTGTGCCGGCGG
The DNA here is from genome assembly GCA_031410435.1 of Betaproteobacteria bacterium. GTDB lineage: Bacteria > Pseudomonadota > Gammaproteobacteria > Burkholderiales > Burkholderiaceae_C > Pseudaquabacterium. Next base: position 115 of record JANNZD010000466.1, read on the forward strand.
CGCGTAGCGGCTGCCGGGCGGATCGAACAGCAGCGTGAACTCTCGCACCAGGCGGCCGGACGACCAACTCAGTTCCAGGATGACTTCGACAAAGGGTTCCTGCACCGCACGGTCACTGCTCAATCGCAGCACCGCGCGACCGTCGGCGCGGCGCGTCACCACCGCCTGGGTGCTGGCCAGCACCGCGTTGTAGTCGACACCGGCGGTGCGGTAGGCCTCGGGCGCCGCCACCCGCACCTGCAACGAGGCCGCTTCTTCGGCCGACAGATTGGTCAGGTCGATCTCGGCCCGCATGCCCTCGCCCAGCGCGGACTGCACGCTGAGCCGGCCCACCCCCAGGGCCTGCGCGTCTGGCGCTGCGACGCTCAAGGCCGCAAGCGCAGCCAGGGCCAGCGCGGTGGGGGCGGCAAAGAAGGGGCGGTTTTTCAAGGCGTCTCCACAACTACAGCAGCAGGCGCGGTGTCGGCCTGCTGTCGGGGGCATTTCAAGGGCTGGCCCAAGCGGGCCCGTGCCGGGATGGCGAATCGATCGGCGCCCCGGCAAAAGCCCCGAAACCACAATAACAGCAGGCAGATAGGCTGACAAGCTCAAGCGTTGCCTGACATTTTGCCACCTGCCCGCAGCCGCCCCATCCGCGCCCGATATGTTGCCATGGCCACACAAGCGCAGCAGCCGGGCGGGTGGCCCGGGGTCGCCGGCGCTAGCTCAGCTCTCGATCAGGATGCGCAGCATCCGGCGCAGCGGCTCGGCCGCGCCCCACAACAATTGGTCGCCGATGGTGAAGGCGCCGAGGTAATCGGGCCCCATGGCCAGCTTGCGCAGGCGGCCGACCGGAATCGTCATCGTGCCGGTCACGGCCACCGGGGTCAGGTCGCGGACCGTGGCCTCGCGCGTGTTGGGCACCACCTTGACCCAGTCGTTGTCGGCGGCGATCATGGCCTCGATGTCGGCCAGCGGCACATCCTGCTTCAGCTTGAAGGTCAGCGCCTGGCTGTGGCAGCGCATCGCGCCCACGCGCACGCAGAAACCGTCCACCGGCACCGCAGCCGAGCCGAAACCCTCGCCCTGGCCGAGAATCTTGTTGGTCTCGGCCATGCCCTTCCACTCTTCCTTGGACAGGCCCCAGCCAGGCTCGTCCCGGCTCTTGCCGATCCCCAGATCCTTGTCGATCCAGGGGATCAGCGAGCCGCCCAGCGGCACGCCGAAGTTGGCGGTCTCGTCGGCCGACAGCCCGCGCTGGGTGGCGATGACCTGGCGGTCGATGTCGAGGATGGCGCTCTTGGGGTCGTCCAGCAAGTGCCTGACCGACGCATTCAGCGTGCCGTACTGGGTCAGCAGCTCGCGCATGTGCTGGGCGCCACCGCCGCTGGCGGCCTGGTAGGTTTGCGTGCTCATCCACTCGACCAGGCCGGCCTTGTAGAGCGCGCCCACGCCCATCAGCATGCAGCTGACGGTGCAGTTGCCGCCGATCCAGTTCTTGCCGCCTTGGGCCAGCGCTTGCTTGATCACCGGCAGGTTGACCGGGTCAAGCACGATCACCGCGTCAGCGGCCATGCGCAGCGTGGACGCCGCATCGATCCAGTGGCCGGTCCAGCCAGCGGCGCGCAGCTTCGGATAGACCTCACTGGTGTAGTCGCCGCCCTGGGCGGTGAGGATGATGTCGCAGCGCTGGAGCGCGGCGATGTCGTGCGCGTCCTGCAGCCTAGTTTCGTTCTTGGCCAGGGCGGGGGCCGCGCCGCCCGCATTGCTGGTGGAAAAGAACAGGGGCTCGATCAGCGCGAAGTCGCCTTCGGCCTGCATGCGGTCCATCAACACCGAGCCGACCAGGCCGCGCCAGCCGACCAATCCTACGAGTGCCATTTCAGTTCACCTTTGACGTTGCGTTCGGACCCCAGCCTGTGCCCGGCTCGCTTCGCCGGGGTCCAAGTGGGGGCGAGACGATCCGGAACTGACTAGCTCTTGGTAATCGAGGT
>JANNZD010000467.1:0-8283 GCA_031410435.1 Betaproteobacteria bacterium
GGCACCAAGCTGGTGGACGAGGCCTGGGACGGCGGCCTGGGCGTGCTGCGCACCAAGATCAAGGGCGGCAACAACAACTGGGACGTGGTGCAGGTGGAGGCCGACGAGCTGGAAGTGGGCTGCGACGAAGGCCTGTACGAGAAGCTCGACGTCGCCAAGATCGGCGGCGCCGCGCGCTACCTGCCGGGCACCGTGCATGCCTGCGGCGTGGGCGCCATCATCTACAACCTGGTGCTGGCCTACGACGGCGACAAGACCAAGACCGCCCCCGCCGGCTGGGCCGATTTCTTCGACGCCAAGAAATTCCCCGGCAAGCGCGCCATCCGCAATGGCGCCAAGTGGAACCTGGAAGTGGCGCTGATCGCCGACGGCGTGCCGGCCAAGGACGTCTACAAGACCCTGCGCACGCCCGAGGGCGTGGAGCGCGCCTTCAAGAAGCTCGACACCATCAAGGGTGACCTGGTGTTCTGGAAGAGCGGGGCCCAGCCGCCGCAGATGCTGGCCGCCGGCGACGTGGTCTTCACCACCGCCTACAACGGCCGCATCACCGCCGCCAACGAGAAGGACAAGAAGAACTTCAAGATGGTCTGGAAGGACACGCCCTACACCATGGACAGCTGGGTCATCATGAAGGGCACGCCCAATAAGGCCAGTGCCGAGAAGCTGCTGGACTTCATGGGCCAGCCCGCCAACCAGGCCAAGCTGCCCAAGTACGTGCGCTACGGCGTCACCGCGGCAGCGGCCGCGGGCATGGTGGACAAGAGCATGATGGGCGAGCTGCCCACCAACCCCGACATCCACAAGCAGGCCTTTGCCGAAGACCCCAAGTTCTGGATCGACAACGGCGACAAGCTGGCCGAGCGCTGGACCAAGTGGTCGGGAACGAAGTGAAGCGGTCTGACCCGCGGCGCTGATGGCCCGCAACGGCCTGGCGCTGGCAGGTCCCCTGACGGGCTTCTTGCTGGTGTTCTTCGTGCTGCCGATTGCCTGGCTGCTGTCACTGGCGGTGCGCGAGGCCGAGGTGCCGCGCGCCTTGCCACGCACGTTGGCGGCGCTTGAACAGTGGCAGGCGCCGCAGCCCCTGCCCGCGCCGGCCTTTACGGCGCTGGCGCAGGACCTGGTCGAGGCACGCGCCGCCAGCACGCTGGCGGATGCCGCCCGGCGCCTGAACTACGAGGTCAATGGCGTGCGCAGCACGCTGATGCGCGCGGCGCGCGAAGTCTCGGGCGCGCCGGCCGGCACCGCCTTCGACGCCGCCTTCTTCAGCACCATCGACCCGGCCCTGGCCAGCCCCGAGCTGTTCGCGGCGGTGCAACGCGCCCGCGGCCCGGTGTCGGCCTACTACCTGCTGGCCGCGCTGGACCTGGCGCGCGATGCCAGCGGCCGCATCGACCGCGCGGCCGAGGCCAACCGCATCTACCTGGACGTGCTGGGCCGCACGCTGGCCATCAGCGCCAGCGTCACGCTGCTGTGCCTGGCCATGGGCTTCCCGGTGGCGCTGCTGCTGACGCAGGTGCAGCAGAAGACGGCCGACTGGCTGTTGGTGCTGGTGCTGCTGCCCTTCTGGACCTCGCTGCTGGTGCGCACCGCCGCCTGGGTGGTGGTGCTGCAGAAGGAGGGCCTGGTCAACAGCGTGTTGCTCAGGCTGGGCCTGATCGCCGAGCCGCTGACCCTGATCTACAACCGCACCGGCGTGCTGGTGGCGATGACGCATGTGCTGCTGCCCTTCATGATCCTGCCGCTGTACACCGTGCTCAAGGGCATCCCGCCGCAGTACATGCGCGCGGCCAGCAGCCTGGGCGCGCCGCCGGCCACCGCCTTCGTGCGGGTCTACCTGCCGATGGCCGCACCCGGCATCGCCGCAGGGTCGCTGATGGTCTTCATCCTGGCGCTGGGCTACTACATCACGCCGGCGCTGGTGGGCGGCGGGGCCGACCAGATGCTGTCCTACTTCGTCGCCACCTACACCACCGACACCGGCAACTGGGGCCTGGCCGCCGCGCTCGGCCTGCTGATGCTGGCCACCACCGGCGCCTTGTATGCCGTCGCCCACAAGCTGTCGGGCGGGCGCGTGATGGCCATGGGCTGAAGACCGGGCCATGCGCGCGTTGCTGACCCGCTGGCTGTTCCGCGCCTGGTGCGCAGCGGTGCTGGCCTTCTTGCTGGTGCCGATCGCGGCCATCGTGCCGCTGTCCTTCTCCAGCGGGTCCTTCTTGAGCTACCCGCTGCCCGGCCTGTCGCTGCGCTGGTACGGCGAGGTGCTGGGCGGCGGCAAGTGGCTGGGCGCGCTGGCCAATTCGCTGTTCATCGGCGCGGCGGCCACCGCGGCGGCGCTGGTGCTGGGCACGCTGGCGGCGCTGGGCCTGGCCAGGCGGCGCGGCGTCGGCGTGACGGCGCTGAAGCTGCTGATGCTGTCGCCGATGATCGTGCCGGTGATCCTGGTGGCGGTGGGCAGCTACTTCTTCCTGGCGCCGCTGGCGCTGACCAGCAGCTACACCGGCCTGATCCTGGCGCACACCGTGATCGCGGTGCCCTTCGTGGTGGTGCCGGTGCTCACCGCACTGGAACTGCTGGACCCCAACCTGGACCGCGCCGCGGCCGCCTGCGGCGCTACGCCGGCCACCGCCTTCTGGCGCGTCACGCTGCCGGCCATCGCACCGGCGCTGGCCTCGGGCGCACTGTTTGCCTTCGCCGCGTCCTTCGACGATGTGGTGATCGCGCTGCTGATCGCCGGCCCCGAGCAGCGCACCCTGCCACGCGAGATGTTCTCGGGCCTGCGCGACAGCATCACGCCGGCGCTCACCGCGGTGGCCACGCTGATGATCCTGTTCTCGACCGCACTGTTCCTGCTGATGCAAGCGGTGCAGCGGCGCGCCCGGCGGACGGCGGTGCAGCGCCTGGCCTGAGGCCGGCTGCAGGCGGCGCGGTCAGGTGCCGCAGAAGGTCTGGTAGGCCGCGGTCACCGCCGCCGGCGCCGGCTGCGCATAAGCGGCCAGCCCGGCCTGCTCGACATAGGGCTGCTGCAGCGCGTCCAGCAAGCGCTCGAAGGGCTGCAGGTCGTCCTGGTCGGTCGCGGCGGCCAGCGCTTCTTCCACCCGGTGGTTGCGCGGGATCAGCCAGGGGTTGAGCGCCCGCAAGCGCGTGGCACGCGCCGCGCCGGCCCCACTGGCGCCGCCCGCGCCGCCATCCTCCAGCGCACAGCGCGCCTGCCAGCGCGCCAGCCAGGGGTTCAGGGCCGACGGGTCGGCCAGCAGCGCGCGCAGCGGATTGGCATCGCCCGCGGCCGCGTCGGCCAGGCGGCGCCAGGCCAGCGTGAAGTCGGCGCGCTGCTGCGCCAGCAGGGCCAGCCAATCGGCCGCCAACACGGCGTCGGCCTCGGCGTCCGGGCCCTGCGCCAGGCCCAGCTTGGCCAGCAGGCCCCGGTCGAAGGCGGTGCCGTAACGCGCCGGAAAGGCGTCGATCACCGCCATCACCTCGGCCACCGCATGCTGCATAGCCGCCTCGTCCTCGGGGTCGCGGGCGACCAGCGGCAGCAGACATTCGGCCAGGCGGGCCAGGTTCCAGCGCGCGATCTGCGGCTGGTTGGCATAGGCATAGCGGCCGCGCTGGTCGATGCTGCTGAACACCGTGGCCGGGTCGTAGGCCTCGAGGAAGGCGCAGGGGCCGTAGTCGATGGTCTCGCCCGAGAGCGTCATGTTGTCGGTGTTCATCACCCCGTGGATGAAGCCCAGGTGCATCCACTGCGCAATCAGCCGCGCCTGCCGGCCGGCCACCGCGTCCAGCAGTGCCAGGTAGCGGCCGGGCGTGCCGGCCAGGGCCGGGTCGTGGCGGGCGATGGCGTAGTCGGCCAGCTGGCGCAGCTTGTCCAGCTGGCCCTGGGCCGCAAAGAATTGAAAGGTGCCCACCCGCAGGTGGCTAGCCGCCACCCGGGTGAGCACCGCGCCGGGCAGCGGCCGGTCGCGCATCACCGGCTCGCCGGTGGCCACCACCGCCAGCGCGCGGGTGCTGGGCACGCCCAGCGCGTGCATGGCCTCGCCGATCAGCACCTCGCGCAGCATCGGCCCGACCGCGGCCTTGCCGTCGCCACCGCGCGAAAACGGCGTGCGGCCCGAGCCCTTGAAGGCGATGTCCCAGCGCTGGCCGCGCGGGTCGACCACCTCGCCCAGCAGCAATGCCCGGCCGTCGCCCAGCTGCGGCGAGAACTGGCCGAACTGGTGGCCGGCATAGGCCTGGGCCAGCGGCTCGGCGCCGGCGGGCAGGGCATTGCCGGACCACCGCGCGGCGGCCTCGGGGCCCTGCACCGCCGCCGCGCCCAGGCCCAGTTGCTCGGCCAGCGCCGCATTGCCGTAGAGCAGCCTGGGCGCCGGGGCCAGTGCCGGCTGCCAGGCGGCGTAAAAGCCGGGCAGGTCGCGGGCGTAGCTGTTGTCGAAGGGGATGGGGCGCATGCGGTGGGGCCGGGCGGGCGATAGAGAACGCCAGTGTGCCCTGGCGGCGCCGACCCCGCACCTGCCCCCGCCATCAGCGCTTGTGGTAGACCGGCGCCAACTGGTAGACCGGGGTGGCCAAGCCCTCCATCCGGGCTTTCAGCTGAAAGGCCAGGAACTGTGAGTAGTGGCGTGACTGGTGCAGATTGCCACCATGGATCCACAACTGCGGCACCTGGGTGGGCTTCCACATATTGCGCAGCTCGCCCTCCCAGGGGCCGGGGTCTTTCGGCGTGTCCGAGCCCAGGCCCCAGACCTTGCCCACCTGGTCGGCCACCTCGGGCGAGATCAGGTCGGCCAGCCAGCTGTTCATCGAGCCATAGCCGGTGGCATAGACGATCAGGTCGGCCGCCAGCTCGCTGCCGTCGCTCAAGCGCACCGACCGGGGGTTGATGCGCTCGATGGTCATGCCGCTCTTCAGGTGGATGCTGCCGTTGGCCACCAGTTCGGACGCGCCCACGTCGATGTAATAGCCCGAGCCGCGGCGCAGGTACTTCATGAACAGGCCCGAGCCGTCGACGCCGAAGTCGAGCAGGAAGCCAGCCTTCTCGAGCCGCGCATACAGGTCGGCGTCGCGCTTCTTCATCTCGTCGTAGACCGGCACCTGCATAGGCGCCATGATCTTGTAGGGAATGGACGCGAAGATCAGGTCGGCCATGTCGGTGTGCACGCCGGCCTTGACCGCCGCCTCCGAGTAAAGCCCGCCCAGCGCCAGCTCCATGAGTGATGCCGACGGCGCGATATGGGTGGAGCTGCGCTGCACCATGGTGACGTCGGCACCCTGCGCCCAGAGCGCGGCGCAGATGTCATGGGCCGAGTTGTTGCTGCCCAGCACCACGCAATGCTTGCCGGCATAGGCCTCGGGGCCGGGGTGCTGGCTGCTGTGGTGCTGATCACCCAGAAAGGTCTCGGCACCCGGGATGCGCGGCACGTTGGGGTAGCCCGACACGCCCAGTGCAAACACCAGCTGCTTGGGCCGCAAGGTCACGGGCTGGCCGTCGCGCTCGACCTGCAGCGCCCAGGTCTGGCTGGCCGCGTCGAAACTGGCCTTCTTGGCCACTGTCGAGCCCCAGTAGTTCAGCTCCATCACCTGGGTGTACATCTCCAGCCAGTCGCCAATCTTGTCCTTGGGCGCAAACACCGGCCAGTCGTCCGGGAAGGGCAGGTAGGGCAGATGGTCGTACCAGACCGGGTCGTGCAGGCACAGGCTCTTGTAGCGATTGCGCCAGCTGTCACCCGGCCGGGCGTTCTTCTCGACGATGATCGCGGGCACGCCCAGCCGGCGCAGCCGCGCACCGAGCGCGATGCCGCCCTGGCCGCCGCCGACGATCACCACATAGGGCTGTTGCTGGTAGCCCAGCGTGGCGGCCTCGGCCTGGCGCTGCTCCAGCCAGGTCTTGCGGCCCGGATGCACACCATGCTCGGCCCCCTTGATGCGGCGCTCGCCCTTGTGCTCCTCGAAGCCCTTGAGCTCGGTCATGGTGGTCAGCAGGGTCCAGGCCTTGCCGCCGCGCAGGCGCAGGTGGCCGCGGCCGCGCGCCACCGCAGTCTCGAAGGTGAACCAGGCGTCGGTCACCCCATCGGATTCGGTGGCCTGGCCCTCGACCGCGAAGTTCGACGGCTGCACATCGGCCAGCCGGGCCTGCAGCATTGCCCGGATCGCATCGGGGTTCTCCTGGGTGCAGAGGTTCCAGGTGAAGGCCACCAGGTCGCGCCAGTAGCTGTCGGCCTCGAACAGCGCCACAGTGGCGTCGATATCGCCCTGGGTCAGTGCGCTGTTGAAATCGGCCAGCCAGGCACTGGCGGCCTGGGTCGGGTGGGTGGACAGGTCGGTCATCGGGGGCGCTCCTCGGATGCACCGGCAAAGACCGCGCCGGCAGCGGTCGCCCATGATGGGCGGCAGGCCGGTGCCCAGTCGAGCGCGGAAACCCCATCGTGCGGCGCAGCAAGCCCGCGCCGATTGCTACAGCTTGAGACGGTAGGGGCCTGCGCCGGCGCTATCACCCAGGCGATCGGCCCGATCAGGCTTCGCCCGCATTGCGGTGGCCCGGGCCCCGGCCTAGGCTGTCGCACCTCCGGCACCCCGCCGGGACGCCCAGGAACCCGCCATGCACACCCTCCCCGCCGGCACCGCCCCCTACCTGCGCCTGCGCCAGGTCTGCCTGGTGGCGCCGCAGCTGGCCCCGGCAGTGCAGGCAGTGCGGGCGGTGTTCGGCCTGCCGGTCTGCTACCGCGACCCCAACGTGGCAGCCTTCGGCCTGGAGAACGCGCTGTTCGCGCTGGGGCAGAGCTTTTTGGAGATCGTCGCGCCCACCCGGCCTGACACTGCGGCCGGGCGTTTCCTGCAGCGCAGCGGGGGTGTCGGCGGCTACATGCTGATCTTCGACTGCGACGACCCGGCGCGCTACCGCAACCGCGCCGCCGTGGCCGGCGTGCGCGTGGCCTACGAGATTGACCACCCCGGCTACCGCGGCGTGCAATTGCACCCGCGTGACTGCCGCGCCGCGATGCTGGAGTTCGACCACACCGATGGCGGCGAGCCGCTGGACGGCCCCTACCACCCGGCCGGGCCCACCTGGCAGGCCGCACGCCGGCCGGAACGGGTGCAGGCGCTGCGCTGTGCCGAGGTGGAGACGCCCGACCCGGCCGGCCTGGCGGCGCATTGGGCGGGCCTGATGGGGGTGCCAGCGCAGGCCGATCCGGCAGGAGCAACGACCTTCACCTTCGACGCCGGCGCGCTGCGCATCCAGGCCGCGCCAGCCGGCACGCCCGAGCGCCTGTCGGGTCTGCAGGTGCAGGTAGGCGATCCGGCAGCGGTGCTGGCCGCTGCGGCGGCGGCCGGACTGCGCGTGGCGCAGGGGCGGCTGTGGCTGTGCGGGGTGTGGATCGAGCCGGCCTTGGCTTGAGACGCGCATTGGCGTTGCGAGGCAAGCCTGCGGGTGCGGACGATGGGGCCGGGCAAGGTGCTTGGCCGCGGCTCGAAGGCTGGCGCGTCGGATCGGGTCGGCGACCCCATGTTCGTCGAGGTCGACGGCCATTCGCGCGGCTATGCCATCACTGCAGCACGGCCCGATCGCGAGCATGGCGGCGGGCCTGAGTGGCTCACATAGTTCACTTTGAGTTCGGCAATGCGCAGTAAGCAGGCCATCCGCTCCGGGGCAAACGTCAAGCTGGGCTGCGACCGCACGAACTACCCGGCGCAGGTGCAGATCGGACCCGAGACCTTGGCCAGCCCGGCGGGCGACATGCGCGGCTGATCGCCTTTCAGCCCGCCAGCTCGGCACGCAGGCCCGGAGTGGGCGGCATCGACACTGATCCCGAGTGCGTCGAGCTGCCAGCGCACTGCATCGGCTGAACGATCAATCGGCGTACAGTGTTCAGTCCGCTGGCGTCGGCGCGGGCGGTCCGCCTCTCGGGGCACCCGCGCCACGCAGCCTTTGCACTGAGAGGAACTTCCATGAAGCACACCGTCATTGGCGTCTTTGATCATGCCGCACAGGCACGCAAAGCGTCCGACGACTTGAAAGCGCGTTTTGGTCAGGCTGCGGTACATGTCACCGAAGGCGTCGAAGCGTTCGACACCGCGCCGCTGCCCGCCGCCGTCGAGCTAGAAGGTGGGCCTGCCAGCGGCCTGCTGCATCGCCTGGCCGTACTGTTTAACGTCGAAGAGCCCCACATCGCCCACTACCAGGAGGCGGTACGCCGTGGCGGCACCGTCGTCACTGTCGACGCCGCCGACGAAGCGCAGGCGACCGCAGTGCGGGACACATTACTCGCCGCGGGTGCAGTCAACATCGAC
>JANNZD010000468.1:0-10755 GCA_031410435.1 Betaproteobacteria bacterium
GCCGCTGGCGGCGTGGCCGGTACGGTCTGGGCCAGCACGGCACCCGCCGCGGTGGCCAGCCCGGCGCCGAGCGCGGCCGCCCGCAGATTCAAGATCAAGCCTGTCTTCATGGGGTCATCTCCTGCAAATTTTGATCAACGCCTGTTCACTTGCCCAACGCGTCGACGCCGGCCTTGGCGACCACGCCGTCCTGGTCGGACGTGCCACCCGACACGCCGATCGCGCCGATGATCTTGCCGTCGACGACCAGCGGCACGCCCCCTTCGACGGCATTGGCGTTGCGCAGCGTCAGCACGCGCAGGCCGGGGCCCGCAGCAGCCAGCACGTCCTGGAAGACCTTGGTCGGGCGCCGGTACTGGGCCGCCGAGACGGCCTTGTCCTGCGACACCGCCACGCTGCCGGTCTGGGTGTTGTCCATGCGCTCGAAGGCCACCAGCATGCCGGCGTTGTCGACCACCGCCACGGCCATCGGCAGGTTCATTTTGCGGGCCTCGGCAATCGCCGCGGCAATCGCCTTGCGCGCCTGTTCATGGTTGACGTTGGCGCCGTACTGGGGCACCTGGGCCCAGGCAGCTGCGGACAGGGACAGGCCGGCGATGACCGTGGCCAGGCCACGGAAGGTCTTGCGGTTCATGAGGCTCCTTGGGGGATGGGGCTGCCGCTTTCGCCCGAGGATCGGGACGCCGGCGCGCCCAGGATGCCGCCTCTGGCCGGTCCGGGTCAATCCGGCCCTGCCCCAGTCAAGCTGAAGCGCAAAGCCCAGCCCCCGCCCGGCGCAGTTCAGCGCAGCGTATAGCCGCGCCCGTCCATGCAGGCGGCCACCGCGCGCTGGAACACGCTGGCATCGGCCATCGCGCTGGGCTGGGTGGTGGCCCAGCGGTTGCACTCCACCTGGTCGGTCTCGGTTTGCGCGGCGGTCTGGCCGTTGCGCGGGTAGACGATGGGATCGGGCAGCGGCCTGGCCGCCGGGGCCGCCGGCACCGGCTGGGCGGCATCGGCGCCGGCGGGTGGTGCCACCACTGCGTAGCCCTGCCCCGGCGCCGCAGCGTAGTAAACGCCGTTGGCGTAGTAATAGGGCGCACCAGCGATCCACAGCGTGGTGTAGGCCGGTGGCAACCAGGGCAGCATGATGCCGATGGGCGGAAACACCACCCGGAACTGGCCGCCGAAGGGCCGGAACCAGACCCCGCCGTGGAAGAAGTAGTTGCCACCACCAAAGCCGATGCTCAGGCTGCCGCCGGGCAGCACCGGCACGGCATAGCCCTGACGCGGGTAGTAGTGATCGTGGTGGTAGCGCTGGTCGAGTTGCAGGTGTGGCGCCCGCGCATCGCCATGCGGTCGGCCGCGGTGGTCTTGGGCCTGCGCCGGGCCGCTGGCCGCCGCCAGCGCCAGCAGCGCGCAGGCCAGCAGCCAAGCTGAAAAGGGGTGGCGCAGGGTCGGGGGCAACTGGGTGACGGTCATGGTCTGGCTTTCAGGCTTGCGCACACCCCCCATGTTGCGCCGCCAGCGTTGCTGCTGTGTTTCGGCGGTCCGCTGAGGAACGGGCAACCCCCCAAGGCCGAGTGCGTTGCGCTGGGCTTGCACCGTGGCCGTCATGCCCGCCGACGCGTCGCGGCCTTGGCGGCAGGCTTGTTCGCGGTGACGGTCGGGCCGCGGGCGGCGCCCGCCGCCGGGCCTTGCGGCTTGCGCTTGGCCAGGCTCCTGGCCAGCAACTCGGTGAGATCGACGACGTTCATCGCGCTGGCCGCCGTGGACGCCTCTTCCAGCAGCGTGACGGTTTTCGTCTCACCGGCGGCGACCTTCCGGTTCACCAGCGCCAGGATGGCATCGCTGAAGTGGTCGGTGTAGTCGGCGGACTGCCAGGGGCCGGTCATGTCGCCGATCAGCTGCGCAGCCATCTTCAGCTCGGCGGGCTTCAGGCCGGCGGCGGTCTTGCCGGCGGCCGGCAGCTTCAGGTCCGTCACCGGGCGGAGCTCGCCGGCCCAGCGCAGCGTGTTGAGTACCAGGGCAGGACCCGAAGGAATCAGCGCAACCAGGCGCTCCTTGGTGTGCATCACCACCCGCGCGATGCCGATGACACCGGCCTCGAACATCGACTCGCGCAGCAGCGCGTAGACCTTCTCGCCCTTGCCGGTGGGCTCCAGGTAGAACGGCGTCTCCAGCAGCGTGAACGCGATCTCGCCGGCCTTGACAAAGCACTCGATCTCGATGGTCTGGGTCGATTTCGGAAACGCCGCCTTGATCTCTTCTTCGCTCAGGATCACGTAGTCGCCGTCCGCCTGCTTGATGCCCTTGACGATGTCGTCGGGCTTGATTTCCTGGCCGCTGCGTTTGTTCACCCGCCTGTAGCCCACCGGGTCCATCGACCGCTTGTCGAGCCAGTCGAAATCGATGCCGACCGGCTGCGACGCCGGATACAGGGCCACCGGCACATGCACCAGGCCGAAGGTGATGGCGCCTTTCCATATCACACGGGGCATGGGAACTCCTGTTGCGGAACTTGGCCGGAAGTTGGCGGATAGGCACGCCGTGGCATGCGGATGTCAGGCCCCAGCGGGGGCAAAGCCCAGGGTGGCCATGGCCGGCGTGAGGCTGCGGGCCGCTCTGGCGTACCCGGCCCAGGGGGCATTGCCGGTGTCCAGGCGCTGGTGGACCGTGTTCACGCCCCAGTGGTCGCCGCCGCGCAGCGCGCTCAGTTCGTCCCAGGCCACCGGCACCGAGATGCCCAGGCCCGGCCGGGCCCGTGCCGACCAGGCGCAAACGGTGGTCGCGCCGATGCCGTTGCGCAGGTAGTCGATGAAGATCTTGCCGACCCGATGCTTCGGCCCGCTGCGCGCGACAAAGCGCTGCGGGATCGTCTCGGCCATGTGCCTGACGATGGCTTGCGCGAAGCCCTTGACGGTGTCCCAGCCGTGCCCGCGCTTGATCGGCACCACCACATGCAGGCCCTTGCCGCCGCTGGTCTTCAGGAACGGCGCCAGGCCGAGCTGGGTCAGCAAGGCCTGCACGAGTTGCGCCGCCTCCTGCATCTGTTCCCAGCGCAGGCCTTCGCCCGGATCCAGATCGAACACCATCCGGTCAGGGTGATCGAAGGTGGTCGCCGCGGCGTTCATGCTGTGGAACTCGACCACGTTCCACTGCGCGGCCGACAGCAGGCCCTGTGGGCTGGTCACCGCGATCATCGGCGCCACGCCGGTATCCAGGGCGGGATCGAGCTGCCTGATACCGGGCAGCTTCTGCGTGTCCAGATGCTTCTGAAAGAACAGCGGGCCGTCGACGCCGGACGGGGCGCGCACCAGCGACAGCGGACGGCCCTTCAGGTGCCTGACCATCAGCTCGCCGACCAGGCCGTAGAAGCGAACCAGGTCGAGCTTGGTGGTGCCAGTGCGGGCATCGATCACGCGTTGCGGGTTCGTGATGCGCAGGCGATCAGACAAGGCCTGCGCGCTGGGCGCGGCCGAGGCCTTCGACGCCATGGCAGCCGGCAGTTGGTGCGCGCGCTCACGCACCACGGTGCTGGCCTGCTTGTCGGCCCGCAGCCCCCGAAACACCGCGTGACGGATGCGTCCGGCGCGGGTCCATTCACCGAAGCTCACCTCGGCCACCAGGGTGGGCGCCACCCAGGTCGGCTGGCCTTCGATCTTCGAACCGGCCGCGAAGGGGCTGCCCGGGCCCGGGCGGGCGTCGAGCCGGCGCTTGATGTCCGCCAGGCTCTTCTGGGTGAAGCCGGTGCCGACATTGCCGGCGTGTTGCAGCACGCCCTGCGCATCGTTCACCCCCAGCAGCAGCGCGCCGAAGCCGCTGCGTCCCCCCTGAGGCGCGGTGTATCCGCCGATCACGAACTCCTGGCGCTGGCTGCACTTCAACTTCAGCCAGTCGGCCGACCGGCCGGACCGGTAAGTGCCACTGCGGCGCTTGGCGATGATGCCCTCCAGGCCCAGCTTGCAGGCCGAGGCGACCACGTTGTGGGCGGCGGCCTCGAATTCCTCGCTGTAGCGGACTGCGTCGGAATGCGACGCCGCCAGAAGCCCTTTCAACAAGCGCCGCCGCGCCTGCAACGGCGCATTGCGCAGGTCATGCCCGGCCGCAAAGGGCAGGTCGAACAGGTAGAGCACCACGGCGTCGGTGCGCCCGGCATCGAAGGCCTGCTGCAGCGCGCCGAAGTCGGGAATGCCCCGCTCGTCGGGCAGGACGACTTCGCCGTCGCACCAACCCGGCGGGAGCTTCAGGCCGTCCAGCTCAGCCTGCAAGGCCGGCAGCTTGGCCGTCCAGTCGTGGCCGTTGCGTGTGAACAGGCGCATGCCCGAAGCGTCGTTTCGCACCAGCAGGCGGTAGCCGTCGAATTTGATCTCGTAGAGCCACTGCGCGGCATCGGGCGGCGGGCCGGCGCCCAGGCTGGCCAATTGCGGTGCCAGCGTCTGCGGCAAGGCCGCGGGCACCGCCTGCTCGGGCCAATCCGAATCGGCACTGGCACGGCCGTCATCAGCCCGGGGGGCTATGGCGGCGGCTGGCGCGGGCCCGCCGGATTGCACGCTGGCGGGCTGCTCGTCGACCACGCTGTACTCGGTGGCCGCGCGCGCGAAGGCGTCCTTCTCCTTGATCAACAACCAGGGCGCCTGCTTCTCGTGCTTGCCCTTCATGCGCACCAGCACCCAACGGCCCCGCAGCTTGTGGCCCTGGAGTTCGAACTTCAGCTGTCCCGTTTGAAGGCCTTGATCCGGGTCTTGCAGGGGTTTCCAGAAGCCGGCATCCCAGACGATGACCTTGCCCGCCCCGTACTGCCCGGCCGGGATGGTCCCTTCGAAAGCCGCATAGGCCAGCGGGTGGTCCTCGACCTGCACAGCCATCCGTTTGACGCCCGGGTCGAGGCTGGGGCCCTTGGGCACGGCCCAGCTTTTAAGCCTACCGTCGAGTTCCAGCCTGAAGTCGTAATGCAGGCTGCCGGCCCAGTGCTTCTGCACGACGAAGGTCCAGGCCTGCGCAGCGCGCGCGCCGTCGGCGGCCGGCTCCGGCGACACCGCGAAGTTGCGCATCGAGCGGTAAAGGGCCAGCGCTTCGTCCGCCGGCGCCGGTGCGGGCACCTCGCGCGGTTTCCCCTCGCGCGGCTTCATGTCCCGGCCCCAGGCGCGTCCAGACGCATCAGGCTCATCTCGGCATCTGCTCCGAGGAGCATCCACTTGACTTCCCCAGCGCTCCCGCATCACGCCGCAGGATGAAGCGAAAGACGATGAACAGAAAGCAAAACATCAGCGTGCCGCGCAGCATCAAGTTGAGCGGTGACACCGTGAAGTAAAAGACCTCCGTCAGGTCGAGATTGAAGACGCTCACTCGATGCTCCGCCACCGGCTGTGCAACCCTGTCCGCGCATCGAGTCAGCGCGATCCCCGGCTGAGGTCGAGCCCTCTGCCCTGGGCGTCAAGGTAGCCGCTGGCGGAGCCTCTGTGGCAGGAACGGCGCCGCGTCGCGATGTAGGAGCTTGCCCAACGTCGCCTGCGCAGCGCTGCAGCGGCGCGGCGCCCGAACCTGGTCAGCAGGTGGCGGCGCGCAGCCGCATCGCGCTTGCCCAGCGGCTGGTGGCGCCTCAGGCGCGCAAGTGCCGGTTGAAGAAGCCCAGCGTGCGCTGCCAGGCCAGCTTGGCGGCCGCCTCGTCGTAGCGCGGCGTGGTGTCGTTGTGGAAGCCGTGCAGCGTGTTCGGGTAGGTGTGCGCCTCGTAGCGCACACCCGCGCTCTTGAGCGCCTGCTCATAGGCCGCGGCGCCGGCATTGACCCAGTCGTCCTTCTCGGCGTTGTGGATCATCACCGCCGCCTTGATCCGGGCTACATCGGCCGCCGCCGGCTGACTGCCGCCGTAGAAGGGCACGGCGGCGGCCAGCCAGGGCAGGCGCACCGCCAGCAAGTTGCTCATCGACCCGCCGTAGCAGAAGCCCACCACGCCCACCCGCGCGGCCACGCCGGGTTGCACCCGCAGCCATTCGGCGGCGGCCAGAAAGTCCTCGCGCGTCTTGGGCTGGTCCAGCTTGGCAAAGGCTTCGCGTGCCTTGTCCTCATTGCCCGGGTAGCCGCCCAGCGGATACAGCGCATCCGGCGCAAAGGCCACGAAGTTCTCCAGCGCCAGGCGCCGGGTCACGTCCTCGATATGCGGGTTCAGGCCGCGGTTCTCGTGCACCACCAGCACGGCGGGCAACAGGGCGGTGGCGCCATTGGGCCGCACCAGGTAGCCGCGCCCCTTGCCATTGCCGCTGGGCGAGTCGATCTCGACGAAGCGGGCGTCCAGCCGGGCATCGTCCGGCTTGACCTGCTGGGCCATCGCGAAATTGGGGCTCAGCGCCTGCAGCAGCATCAGCGCGCTGACACCGCCACTGGCATGCTGCGAGGCGGCCTCCAGAAAACCGCGCCGGTCGATGCGTCCGTGCACATACTGGTCGAACAACTGCATCACTTCGGGCGCGAAGTCTCGGGCGGTCAGGCGGGTCATGGTGGGCTCCAGTCGGGCAGGGGTTGGGGGCACGGCATGGCGGTCGGCGGCTGGGGACGCCGGCGCCGTCTGCACGCAGCGCCAGTTTGCCCTGGCCGGGACGCCAGGCGGCAAGCCAGGGTCGGATGCCAGGCGGGCGGCAACTGCAGGGCCTGCTCGCCAGCGCAAGTACCGCTTGCCGGCCAGCGCGGTGCGCGGCGGTTTCCGCTGCCACACTGGGGCCCGGATATTAGAAACTCCCACCGATCACTGACAGACACAAAGGCGGCGCGCATGACGACTTCCACCCAGGCCTTTTACCAGGCACGCGACTTCCTGCTGGCGCGGCGCAGCGACCGCGCGGCGGCCTGCGCAGGCTTCCAGTGGCCGCAACTCGACCAGTTCAATTGGGCGCTGGACCACTTCGACCGGATGGCGCGCGACAACGACGCCGCCGCACTGGTCATCGTCCAGGAAGACGGGTCGGTCCAGCGGTCCAGCTTTGCCCAGTTGTCGGCGCGCTCGAACCAGGTGGCCAACTGGCTGGTGCAACTGGGCGTGAAGCGCGGCGACCGGGTACTGCTGATGCTGGGCAACCAGCAGGAGCTGTGGGAATCGATGCTGGCGCTGATGAAGATCGGCGCGGTGATGGTGCCCACCACGACCCTGTTGATCAGCGCCGACCTGCAGGACCGGGTGGCGCGGGGCGGCGTGGGCCATGTGATCTGCGCTGCCGACGCGGTATCGCGCTTCGACAGCGTGGGCGGCGACTTCACCCGCATCACCACCGGCACCCGTCCGGGCTGGCACAGCTTCGATCAGTCCCAGGCTGCCGCGGCCTTGTTCACGCCGCAGGGCAGCACCCGCGCCAGCGACCCGATGCTGCTGTACTTCACCTCGGGCACCACGTCCAAGCCCAAGCTGGTGCTGCACACCCACCAGAGCTATCCGGTGGGGCACCTGTCCACCATGTTCTGGATGGGCGTCCAGCCAGGCGATGTGCACCTCAACATCTCATCGCCGGGCTGGGCCAAGCATGCCTGGAGCAGCTTTTTCGCGCCCTGGAACGCCGGCGCCTGCGTCTTCGTCTACAACTACGCGCGCTTCAATGCCTTGGAGCTGCTGAAGGTGCTGGTCGCGCATGGCGTGACCACCCTGTGTGCACCGCCCACCGTGTGGCGCATGTTGATCCTGGAAGACCTGGCGGCGCAACCGGTGCGGCTGCGCGAGTTGTTCGGTGCCGGCGAGCCCTTGAACGCCGAGGTGATCGAGCAGGTGCGCGAGGCCTGGGGCCTGACCATCCGCGACGGCTTTGGCCAGACCGAGACCACCTGCCAGATCGGCAATCCGCCGGGCGAGCCGGTCAAGGCCGGCAGCATGGGCCGCCCCTTGCCGGGCTACCCCATCGTGCTGCTGAACCCCGAAGGCCAGCCGGCCGACGAAGGCGAGATCTGCATCGACCTGGCGCAGCGCCCGCTCGGCCTGATGCAAGGCTATGTCGGTGACGAGGGCAAGACCGCCGACGCGATGCGCGACGGCCACTACCACACGGGTGACATGGCCGCACGTGACGCCGACGGCTACATCACCTATGTCGGCCGCGCCGACGACGTGTTCAAGTCGTCCGACTACCGGCTCAGCCCCTTCGAGCTCGAGTCGGTGCTGATCGAACACCCCGATGTCGCCGAGGCTGCGGTGGTGCCCAGCCCGGACCCGCGCCGGCTGAACGTGGCCAAGGCCTTTGTCGTGCTGCGCCCTGGCGTTGCACCGGGGCGCGAGGCGGCACTGTCCATCCTGCGATTTGCGCGCGACCAGCTGGCGCCCTACAAGCGGATCCGGCGCGTCGAATTCGCCGAACTGCCCAAGACCATCTCCGGCAAGATACAACGCAACCAGCTGCGCAAGCTGGAGAGCGAACAGGTGCGAACGCAGCAACGCCCGGCACTCAGCTTCCGGGAAGAAGACTTTCCCGAACTGGCCCCCTGAGCCGCTGGCGCAAGCTGTGACAACATATTGCATGGTCACCTCGCCCGCCCCAGCGCTCACCGTGCTGCTCCACGCCTGGGAGCAGGGTGACAGCGCCGCCTTCGGCCAGCTGATCGGCCATGTCGAGGGCGAGTTGCGGCGCATGGCGCGCTCGCGGCTGCACGGTGTCGAGACGCCCACCCTGGCCGCCGGCGACCTGCTGCAGGAATCGCTGATGAAGCTGGCCGCCGCGCCGCTGGCCTGGCAGGACCGCGGACATTTCTTTGCCACCGTGTCCACCGCCATGCGCTCGGTGCTGATCGACCATGCCCGCGCGCGCCAGACCGACAAGCGCGGCGGCGCCTGGCAGCGGGTGACCTACACCCTGTCCGACCTGGGCGAGGAGTCCAACGTCGCCGACCTGCTCACGCTGGACAAGCTGCTCGACCAGCTGGCCCAGGCCGACCCGCGCGCCGCCGAGGTCCTGCAGTTCACCTACTTTGGCGGCCTCTCGCGCGAGGACATCGCCGCCGTGCTGGGGCTGTCGGTGCCCACCATAGACCGCGAACTGCGCTTTGCCCGCGCCTGGCTGTCGGCCCAGCTGCAGCGCGGGCTGGAGGCCTGAGCGGGCCTGCGTAGGGCCACCCTGGCGGCTTCAGCATGGTCAGGCCGCGCCCGAGTCAGGCTCAGCGCGCGCGACGGCGCCGGCTCAGCAGCGCCACCACACCGCCGCCGGCAAGCAGCAGGTGCCCACCAGCTGGTCGGACGACCCGCCCACATGGCCTGTCGCCGGGTCGATGGTGTAGGTTTGGATCGCGGCCTGGGCGATTGGAGCGCCCAGCAGCGCCAGCAGCGCCAGCAGCACCAGGCAGCTGCCGGCAAGCCGGCGCGGACTGGCCCGCTGCGGGCGCGTCGGCGCCCGGTTGACGCGGTTGCTTCGGTTTATGCGGATGAAGTCAGACATTTCAAGCTCCTGGCTGAATGCGGTCGGCCCTGGGGATGCTTCAGCCCGCCGTCGAGGCCATGCCGGCAGGCACACCTGTCAATCGCCGCGCGGGCGCCGTGTCCGCAAGAAGCCCAGGGCCAGCAAGCCGGCACCCATCAGCACATAGGATTGCGGCTCGGGCACCGCCGACACGCCAAAGCTCACTTGGCCCGAGACCCACAGGCCATCGGGGGCATCGGCGGCAAAGTTCTTCTCGCGGATCTCATAGAACTCGATGCGCAAGCGGCCATCCGGGCCAACCCGGAAGTCCGGGTTCTGGTCATACAAATTGGCCACAGACTCCGAGAACCCGCGTGGACCGTCCGGCAAAGCCTCGCGCGGGCTGAGGTCGGCCAACAGGCCGCCATCGGTGAAAGTTGTGTTGCCGGGGCCGTCGGTCTGGTAGCCCGGACGCAGCGCGAAGCCAGCCGTCTGGCCGCTGTTGGTGAAGGTCATGCCCAGTTCGTCCATCCAGCTGTAGGTGGTCAGGGGCCAGGCCTCATCACCCACATTGCTCATGATCCGGACGTCCCATTGGATCGACCTGACCAGGGCGTCGGCGCCCACATCCAGCCAGACGACGGTGTTGTGCGGGTCGCCGCGCAGGCCCCAGCTGGGGATGCCGGCGACGTCGAGGTTGAACGTGTTGTCGGCCCAGGCCGGGCCTGCGGCCAGCGCCAGTGCGGCCATCCAGGCGGCAGGGGCCGCCATCCGGTTCGAGCTTGTCATGGGGAATCTCCGTTGAGTAAAGCCCTGGCCGACGCCACTGATGCCGGCATGCTGGGGCTTGGGGTGGGGGACGAGGTGCCGCCGGCGGGCCTTGCCCGGTGCGGCGGCGTCTGGGGCAGGCGCTCAGGCGAAGGTCGGGCGGGCGGCCGGCTTGGCAGGCTCAGCTTGGCCGACCGCCACCAGGCCGCGCCAGCACTGTTGCCGCGCCAGGGCGCATTCGATGTCGGTATCGACCAGCAGGTGGCGGTTCTGCAGCATTGCCAGCGCCAGCTGGGCCGACGGCAGGTGGCCGGCATCGGCGAGCCGGGCGAACAGGTCGAAGGCCTGGGCGTAGCGCCGGGCGCGGAAGGCCGCGACGGCAGCGCCGAAGCGCGGCGGCAGCGAACCTTCGTCGGCCTGCGGCGCCGCGCCATCGGCAGCGCCCAAAGGTGGCCAGCCCGAGCGGCCGCGGGCCTGCAAGGCTTGAGGCGGCAGGCCCAGCATCAGCAGCGGCAGGGCCGCAACGCAGGCGTTGAAGCGGGAGGGGGCAGCGGTAGCGGTGTGCATGGCGTATCTCCGGGTCGGGTTGAGTGCGGGCCGTCAGGGCGGCCGGCGCGGCGCCTGGGCGCCCCGGCAGCCGGGC
>JANNZD010000469.1:0-2933 GCA_031410435.1 Betaproteobacteria bacterium
CCAACCGTCATGCAGTGGCAGGATCGGCTCGGAAGTCGTGGCGGACTTGGATCGGCATTCCTGGGCATCCTGATCCGGAAGGCGCACCCCGGAAGCCGTGGGTTCCGGAAAATCCCTTTGGATCAATGGCTTGCACCGTACGGATTGTCAATACGGTTCGGAACTTCTGAAGGTACTTCAAGGGCCTGGGCTCCAGGCTGGCAAGGTTAGCGGCGGCGCGCGCCCAGGCCGGCACTGCGTCAAGCCGGCTTGGGCGCCGCCGCCACCTTGGCCGACAGCTCGGCGCGCAGGCGCTTCAAGCGCTCGCGCGGGTTTTCCTTGGTGCTGGCCTCTTGCAGCTTCATCTCAAGAATGAAGCGGCTGGGGATGCCCTGCACCGTGTCGCGGCCCTTCTTGCGCCGGCGCAGCGTGCTCACCACCAGGGTGCTGCGGGCCCGGGTGATGCCCACGTACATCAGCCGGCGCTCCTCTTCCAGGCGCTGGGCCGTCATCTCCTCGGCATCGGCCTTGAAGGGCAGCAGGCCCTCGTTGACGCCCGCCAGCATCACATGCGGCCACTCCAGGCCCTTGCTGGCATGCAGGGTGGACAGGGTGACCAGGTCCTGCTCCTCGTCGCGCTCGGCCAGGCTGATGATCACGCTGATGGTCTGGGCCACCTGCAGCACGGTCTGGCGCTCGCCCTCGATCACGCCGCCCTCGCTGCGCAGCTCGCCGCCGCAGCGGCGCGCCATCCAGGCGATGAAGTCGAGCACATTTGTCCAGCGGTTGGCGGCGATCTTTTCGCTGTCCTCGTTGTCGTGGAGATGCTGCTCGTAGCCGATGTCCTTGAGCCAGCCCAGCAGCAGGGCCTGGGCATCCTCGGCGCCGCTGGTGCGGTCGGCGCGGAACTGCAGGTCATTGATGGCGCGGCCGAACTCGTGCAGCGCATCCAGCGCCTTGCCCGGCAGCTGGGTGGCCAGGCTCTTGCTGAACAGGGCCTCGAACAGGCTCACCTTCCACTTGGCCGAGAACTCGCCCAGCTTGCCCAGCGTGGTGTGGCCGATGCCGCGCTTGGGCGTGGTGATGGCCCGCAGAAAGGCCGGGTCGTCGTCCTGGTTGACCAGCAGCCGCAGCCAGGCGCACAGGTCCTTGATCTCGGCCCGGTCGAAGAAGCTCTGGCCGCCCGACACCTTGCAGGGGATGCCGGCGATGCGCAGCTTCTGCTCGAACACCCGGGCCAGGTGGTTGGCCCGGTAGAGGATGGCGAAATCGCTGAACTTGATCTGGCCGCTGCTGCGGTCGTCGGCCACCGCGCCACCCTGGGCCCGCAGGCCCTGGATGAAAGCCACCGCGCGCTCGGCCTCGTGCTCCTCGCCGTCGCATTCGATCAGGCGCACCGGGTCGCCGTCGCCGAACTCGCTCCACAGCTTCTTCTCGAACAGCTTGGGGTTGCCGGCGATCACGTTGTTGGCCGCGCGCAGGATGTTGCCGGTGGAGCGGTAGTTCTGCTCCAGCGGGATCACCTTCAGCGCGGGCCAGTCCTGCGGCAGGCGCTTCAAGTTGTCGATGGTGGCGCCGCGCCAGCCGTAGATGCTCTGGTCGTCGTCGCCCACCGCGGTGAACAGGCCGCGCCGGCGCGGGTCTTCATGGCTGACCAGGGCCTTGAGCAGCTCGTACTGCACCGCGTTGGTGTCCTGGTATTCGTCCACCAGCACATGGCGGAACTGGTTCTGCCATTTGGCGCGGGCCGCGTCGTCGCGCTGCAGCAGCTTGAGCGGCAGGCTGATCAGGTCGTCGAAATCCACCGCCTGGTAGGCCGCCAGGCGCTCCTCGTAAAGCTTCATCACCCGGGCCGCCACCTGCTCGTCGGCATCCTTGGCGATGGCGGCGGCCTGGTCGCTGCTCAGGCCCCGGTTCTTCCACAGGCTGATGGTCCACTGCCATTGGCGCGCTTGTCTGTTGTCGGTGGCGCCGCCTGCGTCGCGCAGCACGCCCATCACGTCGTCGGCGTCCAGGATCGAGTACTTCGCCTTCAGGCCCACCTGGGTGCCGTCCTCGCGCAACATGCGCACCCCCAGGCTGTGAAAGGTGCTCACCGCCAGGTCCTTGGCCGCCTTGCCGCCGATCAGGGCCTTGGCGCGCTCGCGCATCTCCTGCGCGGCCTTGTTGGTGAAGGTGATGGCCGCGATCTCCCTGGGCGCCAGCCCGGCCTGCAGCAGGCGCGCAATCTTGTGCACGATCACCCGCGTCTTGCCCGAGCCGGCGCCGGCCAGCACCAGGCAGGGGCCGGACAGGTGGTGCACGGCCTGCAATTGCGCGGGATTGAGCGTGTGGGTGGGGGCGGCGGAGGCGTCAGCCATCGGGGGTGGGCAGGCGGCGGCAGCCCACGAACGCGGGCTGGCAGGGGGGCGGATGATAGCCGGCGCACAAGGAAATGCCCCGGGCCACGGCCGACCTTGGCTATGCTGGCAGCCATCCCCGACCCGCAACAGGAGGCCCCATGTGGCGCGACGACGATGAGCTGTTTGCACTGATGCGCGCCCGGCTGTTCCCGGCGGTGGTCGGCGACATCCTGGACAGCATGGGCCTGCTCAAGCAGTTCCTCAGCCCCGGCATCCGGCCCCTGGCCCCCGGCATGGTGGTGATCGGCCGGGCCATGCCGGTGCTGGAGGCCAACTGCTTTGCTGCGGCCGAGCCGGCCGGTCAATTGCCGCTCAGCCGCCAGCCCTTCGGCCTGCTGTTCCAGGCGCTGGACGATCTGCGCGCCGACGAGGTCTATGTGGCCACCGGTTGCGCGCCGCAGTTCGCCTTGTGGGGCGGCCTGATGACCACCCGCGCGCTGCACCTGAAGGCCGCCGGCGCGGTGCTGGACGGCTACTCGCGCGACACGCCCGAGGTGCTGCAATCCGGGCTGCCGGTGTTCTCCTGCGGCGGCTACGCGCAGGACCAGGGGC
>JANNZD010000470.1:0-8498 GCA_031410435.1 Betaproteobacteria bacterium
ACGATGATGCGCGGCTTGTCGATCGGCGCCATGCCAACGAACCAGGACCGGTATTTGTTGCTGGAATAGCCGCGCCCTTCCTGCTTGTGGGCGGTGCCGCTCTTGCCGCCGACCGAGTAGCCGATGGTCTGGGCCTTGGGCGCGGTGCCACCCTGGCCAGCCGCCATCTGCAGCATGCGGCGTATCTCCTGGGCGGTCTCGGGCTTGAGCACGCGCAGGCCCGAGACCGGATGGTCCTGCTTGAGCAGGCTGACCGGGATGACCTCACCATCGCGCGCGAACACGGTGTAGGCATGGGCCATCTGCAGCAGCGAGGCCGACAGGCCATAGCCATAGGCCATGGTCGCCTGCTCGATCGGCCGCCAGGTCTTGAACGGGCGCAGCCGGCCGCTGATGGCACCGGGGAAGTTGATCTGCGGCTTCTGGCCATAGCCGACGTTGGAGTACAGCTCCCACAGCTCGCGCGGCTGCATCTGCATGGCGATGCGCACGATGCCGATGTTGCTGCTCTTCTGGATCACCTCGCGCGCGCTCAGCGCGGCATGGCCGTGGGCGTCCTTGATCGGGATGCCGCCCACCACCACGCTGCCCGGGGCGGTGATGATGGTCTGCTCGGGCTTGACCCGGCCGGTCTCCAGGGCCCAGGCCATGACCAAGGGCTTCATGGTGGAGCCCGGCTCGAAGATGTCGGTCAGGGCGCGGTTGCGCAGCTGCTCGCCATTGCGACTGCCACGTTCACCGGGGTCATAGCTGGGGTAATTGGCCAGCGCCAGCACCTCGCCGGTCTGCACGTCCAGCACCACCACACTGCCGGCCTTGGCCTTGTGCTCGGCCACCGCCTCGCGCACCCGCTGGTAGGCGAAGAACTGCACCTTGGCGTCAACCGACAGGGTGATGTCGCTGCCATTGGCCGGGTCGACCTGGGTGCCCTGGTCGTCCACCACCTTGCCCAGGCGGTCCTTGATCACGCCGCGCTGGCCGTTGTGGCCCTGCAGCTGCTGCTGGAAAGCCAGCTCGATGCCCTCCTGGCCCAGGTCGCGCACATCGGTGAAGCCCACCACATGGGCCGCCGACTCGCCCTCGGGGTAGCGGCGCCGGTATTCACCGCTCTGGTACAGGCCCTTGATGCCAAGCGCCTGGATCTGTGGCCAGGTCTCGGCGTCGATCTTGCGCTTGATCCAGGTGAAGTTGGGGCTGCCCCCGGCCAGGCGGGTCTCCAGCTCGCGGGCGTCCATGTCCAGCAGTCGCGCCAGCTGGGCGCGTTGGCCGGCGCCGGCCTTGAAATCCTTGGGGATGGCCCAGACGCTGGGCACCGGCACGCTGGTGGCCAGCAGCTGGCCGCCACGGTCGACGATGCGCCCGCGCGTGGCCGGCACGTCCAGGGTGTGGGCGTAGCGCTTCTCGCCCTCACGCTGGAAGAAATCGGGGCCGATGATCTGGATATAGGCCGCCCGCCCCAGCAGGCCGGCAAAACCCAGGCCCACCGCCGCGACGATGAAACGGCTGCGCCATTTGGGCGTCTTGCTGGCCAGCAGGGGGCTGGTGGCGTAGTTCACGCCACGCACGCTGGACGGGCTGATCAGCTTTTTCATCGAACCCCCGGGTCGTTTGCGGCCTGCGCCGGCGGCGCGGCAACCGGTGCGGCGGGCGCATACATCGTGATCGCCGGGGTCACCGTGCTCATCTTCAGCCGCTCGCGTGCGGTTCGGTCGACCCGCAGGTTGGTGGCCTGCAATTGGCGTTCGGCCTCCAGGCGCTTGAATTCGCCGGCCAGGCGGGTGGCCTCGTTGTCGGCCCGGTGCTTGTCGTTGAACAGGCGCCGCGCGTCATAGGACGCCTGCACCAGCACCAGCGCACTGGCGATCAGCACGGCCAGCAAGAGCAGGTTGAAGCGGGTCATGCGCGGCCCCAGACAGGTGCCGCCGGCACCGAGGTGCGCTCGGCCACCCGCAAGGTGGCCGAGCGGGCGCGCGGATTGGCCTTGACCTCGGCTGCCGACGGGCGGATGCGCCCCAGGGCGTTCAGGCGCATCGCGCGCGGCGCGGCATACAGGCTGGGCGAGCGGGCGTCCACCACCTCGCGGCTTTCACGGGCGATGAAGGTCTTGACGATGCGGTCTTCGAGCGAGTGGAAGCTGATCACCGCCAGGCGGCCGCCCGGCGCCAACAGCTCGAGCGACGCATTCAGCCCCTGCTCGAGTGCCTCGAGCTCAGCGTTGACGAAAATCCGAAGAGCTTGAAATGTGCGCGTTGCAGGGTTCTGGCCCGGCTCGCGGGTCTTGACCGCACGAGCCACGAGCAGGGAAAGCTGGTGGGTGGTGCACAGGGCGTCCCCGCTTGCGCGGCCAGCAACAATCGCCTTTGCAATCTGTACAGCAAACCGTTCTTCGCCATAGTCACGAATCACCTCCGCGATGCGGCGCTCGGAGGCGCCGGCCAGGAACTCAGCGGCGGTTTCGCCACGGGTGGTGTCCATGCGCATGTCCAGCGGCGCATCGAACCGGAAACTGAAACCCCGCGCGGGGTTGTCGATCTGGGGCGAGCTCACGCCCAAGTCCAGCAGCAGGCCGTCCACCTGGGCGATGCCACGGCTGCGCAGCGCGCTGGCCAGATCGGCAAAACTCTCGTGCAGGATGGCAAACCGGGCGTCGACGGCGGCCAGCCGGGCGCCCTCTGCGACTGCCTCGGGGTCCTTGTCGAAACCGATCAGGCGCCCGCCCGACGCCAGGCGGGCCAGCAGTGCCCGGCTGTGGCCGCCGCGGCCGAAAGTGCCGTCCACATAGACGCCCTCGGGCCGCAGCGCCACGGCGTCCACCGCCTCGGCCAGCAAGACCGTGGTGTGTTGCAGGTCAGCGGCGGCGCTCATCAGAAGACGAAGCTCTTGATCGCATCGGGCATCGGCCCGGCCATCACCTGGGCCTGGTTGGCGGCGTAGCGGGTGGCGTCCCACAATTCCAGGCGCTGGCCCATGCCCAGCAGCAGCACGTCCTTGTCCAGGCCGGCCATCGCGCGCAATTCAGGCGGCACCAGCACCCGGGCGGCCGAATCGATCTCGACATCCACCGCGCTGCCGACAAAGAAGCGACGCCAGCCATCGGCTTCCATCGGCAGGCCCATCAGCTGCGCGCGAAAGCCCTCCCAGGCCGGACGCGGAAAGACCAGCAGGCAGCCGACCGGATGCTGGGTAAGGGTGAGCTGGTTGGCGGACAAGGCGGCCAGGGCGTCGCGATGGCGTGCGGGCACCGAGATGCGCCCTTTGCCATCCAGCGACAACGCTGACGTCCCTTGAAACACGAATCCAGCCACTTTGCTCCACCATTTCCCACCAAACTCCACTTTACTTCAATTCGTGGGGGGTGACAGCGGCGCGGACTAGAAAAAATCAATGGAATCAACTACTTGAGTGACTTCCTTCAAGCGGCCAAAGCCGTGAAATTCATTTAAAAATAGGGACTTGCGAGGGCTTGTGAAAGTATTGGCTGAGCAGTAGCGCGTCCAGGTCTCCTGACAAGCCGTCACAAACCGACCCGCGGCAGACACTCCAGGCTGCGCCAGGCCCCATTGTCGCCAATGCGGCGCGGGCCCCAGGCAAGCCAAGGCCCGCCAGGGCCAGACGGCCGGGCGGGCGGGGCTGCAGCGGCAGATCGGGCCGGGCCAGCCGCCCGGCGCGGCTCAGTTGCTCTGCTTGATCAGGCGGCCGGCCACCGACTGGATCGGCCGGGCGTTCATCGGGTAGAGCCGGGCAAACACATTGACCTGATCGGTGGCCAGTTGCACCGGCTGCTGCATCACCATCCACAGCACGCCTTCGCTGCACGGCGGGGTGGTCAGAGAGCCCATATAGGTGAAGTAGCGCCGGTCGGCCGGCAGCAGGTGGCTCATGTCCAGCCCGCCGCGCACCCGCATCTCGGTGCCTTTTTCCAGGGGCAGGTTGTTCCAGACGGTCTGCACCAGCGGGTGTGCACTGCCACGGTCGAGCAGCACCGCAATCACCGCCAGGCGGCCCTCGGGGTCTTTGTGAACCAGGTGGGCCACCATGTCGAACTGGCGGCCATCGATGCGCTCTTCGGACGGGCGGTGAAAATGGAATTGCAGCAGGTCATAACGCCGGCCCTGTACCTCGATGGAGTTGCCACCCTCGATATTGACCTGGATGGTATGGCCGTTGTCCACCACGCTGAAGCCGGACGGCCGGTAGTCGACCTGGATGGGCTCGAGGTCGACCTTGACGCCACTGCGGATATCGATCGGGCTTTGGCGGCTGCCGTTGGCGCAGGTCGAGAACTCCGGCTTCAGCTGGCCCCATTGCTCGGGCCCGCCCGCGCCGCCATAGCCCCAATGGGCGGTGTGGCCGTCGGCGGCATGCCCGGCGGCCGCTTTTTCGGCGCGCAACCTGGCCACTTTGCCAGCGGTTGCCGCCGCGCTGGGCCCATGCCCATCGGCCTTGGCTGCGCCCTGCGCGCCATCGCCGGCCTTGGCCACCACCCGCACCAC
This sequence comes from Betaproteobacteria bacterium, assembly GCA_031410435.1. Classification (GTDB taxonomy): domain Bacteria; phylum Pseudomonadota; class Gammaproteobacteria; order Burkholderiales; family Burkholderiaceae_C; genus Pseudaquabacterium. The sequence goes on from JANNZD010000470.1 coordinate 4,494, forward strand.
ATAAGGTGACGGCGCCTCGGGCGCCTTGGCAGCCCCCAGCTTGCTCGCCAGCTTTTCGCGCAGGGTATCCATCGGGTCGCCCGGCGCCGCGCCTGCGGCTTTGGCCGGCGCCACCTTGCCCGGCTTGGCGGGGGCCGGCGCAGTATGCGCGTCGGCTGGCTTGGCCGCTGGCGCATGCGTGTCAGCGGCCTTGGCTGCGGGCTTGGCCGGCTCGGCATGGGCGTCTGCCGCCCGCGCCGGCGCCGTCGCCAGGGCGCAGGCGGCCGCCAGGGCTGCCAGGGCCCAGCGGGGGCTCCATCCGATAGGGGCACGGGTCAGGGTGTGGGGCATGGCTGAGGCTCGCAACGGTGGGCCAGGCCATCCCAAGAAGCGGCCTGTACCAAGGCGGTTTCGGCCAGCGCCCCGGAAAGCTGAGGGCGGCCCGGCGCCCGGCCGCCAGGAACACCCCGCAGGCCGGCACTATTGCTCAAACTTGCAGCTTGCGTGCCCAAATCCAGGCCACCAGCCCCACCAGCATCAAGGCCAGTGAGGCGCTGGCCAGGGCCACCGTGGAATGCATCACCCAGGGCGCCAGCACCCCGGCGACCAGACCATTCGCGGCGCTGCCCACGCAGGCCTGCAAGGACGAGGCCATGCCGCGCCGCTCGGGCGCCAGGTCCAGCACCATCAGCGTGACCACCGGCACCATCAGCGACCAGCCGAAGGCAAACACACCCAGGGGCAGCAGGGCCCAGCCCGGGTGCGGCGTGAGCCACAGATTGAGCAGCAGGTTGAGCAGCGCCATGGCCAGCATGATCGCGAAGCCGATGCGGATCTGGCGCCGCGGCCGCATGCGACCGGCCAGGCGCCCGCTGACAAAGGCACCGCTCATGATGCCGCCTATGGTCAGGCCGAAAAACCAGAAGAACTGGGTCGGCCCCAGGCCCAGCAAGGTGCCCAGCCATTCGGGCGCCGACAGCACGTAGAGAAACATGCCATTGAACGGCACCCCGCTGGCAAGCACCAGCAGCATGAACTGCGGCTTGCGCACCAGCTCGGCATAGGCCCGCAGCAGCGGGCCGGGCGCGAAGGACTGGCGGGCGTCGGGGTGCAGGGTCTCGGGCAGGTAGCGGGCATTGACGGCGAGCAGCAGCAGGCCCACCGCCACCAGCAGCCAGAAGATCGAATGCCAGCCCAGGTGCACGAACAGCCAGCCGCCCAGCACCGGCGCGATGGCCGGCGCAATGCCGAAGAAGATCGTCACCTGCGACATCAGGCGCTGTGCCTCGTCGGGCGGGCACATGTCGCGGATGATGGCGCGCGAGACCACCACGCCGGCCCCGGCCGACATGCCCTGCAATGCCCGGAAGGTCACCAGCTGGCCGATGGTCTGCGACAACGCACAACCCAGAGAGGCCAGCGTGAACAGCGCCAGCCCGATCAGCACCACCGGCCGGCGCCCGAAGCTGTCGGACAGCGCGCCGTGGAACAGGTTCATCAGCGCAAAGCCGAACAGGTAGGCCGACAGGGTCTGCTGCATCTGCGCCGGGCTGGCGCCCAGCGACAGGGCCATGCCCGAGAAGGCCGGCAGGTAGGTGTCGATCGAGAAGGGGCCCAGGGTGCCCAGGCAGGCCAGCAGCATGGCCAGGGCCCAGCGCGGGTGGGGCCAGAGTCGGTAAGCGTCGGGATTCATCGGGCCTTGAACGGACGGCGGGCCGACCCTGCCGTGGTCGACCCGCCTGGACTAAGTGTGAAGTGGGCCGATAGGCCGGATTCTGTGCAGCCGCCCCAGCCCTTGCGGGCCAGGCCGGCCGTGACCGCCATTCCTCTGGGCCGGGGGTCGCCCCACCGGCTCGATGCCACCTACCCGCCGGCTCCGCAGAGCTACATCATCGCCGGCCTATTTGGTGTTGCTGCGCGTAGAGATTGCCCGTTTCACTCTGGGCGGCTTTGCCGCCCAGAGTGGCTGCGGGCCCCGAGCTTGCGCTCGGACCGACTGGCTTGCGCCATCCGGTTGCCGGCGTGCGCCGGCAGCCCACAGAGCACCCTGGGGGTTCGTCCGTCCAGACTCGTCTCTGTTGCTCTGATCCTCACCTCGCGGTGGACAGCCGTTGGCTGCTACGCTGCCCTGTGCAGTCCGGACATTCCTCCAGTGCGCCCTTTCGAGCCTTGCACCAGCGGCGGTCTGGCTTGCTTCACGGGGCGATTGTCCCACGGGGCGCCGGCCGGAACACGCTTGCATCGGCGTAGAAGCCAGGCGCTTCGTTGCCGGGCCACCAGCCGGGAACACCGAGCACCGGCAATGGCAGGTGCGTTCGGGTGGCGAGCAGCTCGGGTGTCAGGCGGGCCGCGAGATCGAGGTCGGCGTCCACTGGGCCGTCGGCAACTGGCGGCAGCAACCACACGTGGGCGGTGATGTTCTTTCGCGGCAGCGTCAGTTTTTCCAACAATGCGTGGCCGAAGAGCGTGAGTTGCGTGCGCTGCCATGCCGCGCGGTGGGTGATGAACAGGCCGTGCCAGTCGCGCTTTCGCAGCGCCTCGACCAGCACGCTCGGGGCCTGCCACCACGCGGCGTTTTCGTCGAAGACGGTCAGCGCATCGCGCACCGCACCGCGCGTGGCGCGGATGCCGTCGGTGGCGATTTGCTGCGACTGCAGTTCGTTCAAGCGCCGTTTCAACACCGGGAAGGTCAGCCACACCAGCGCGTTGAACAAGTCGTGCAGGTTGTCGCGCGTCGGCACGCAGGCGGTGCGGGCGATGAAGGCTTCGTAGGGCTCACTGGCCGGGAGTTCGTGTTGCTGCACGAAGCGCAAGCGGCCGGCACGCAAGCCGATGGCGCCGTCGCGGGACCGCTGGCTCAGCCCGTGAGCCAGCGCCTTTGTGAGCGTTTGCGCCAGCGGCCGACCTTCCACGTGCACCGCCGCCACACGCATCGCGGCGGCGCGGTACGGCGCCATCCAGGGCGGCCACTCGGCGTCGCTTCGCGCCCAGACCGCCAGCGTGGTGTCGACGCTCGTCAAGCCTGTTGCAAGCCCAGGTAGTGCACCTTGTTCGGCTGGCCTTCGGGCGACAGCGCGAACCAGTCGGGGTACTTCTTGAAGAGCTTGGTCGACGGCGCATTTTTCGCCAGCAGGCTTTCCGAGCGCAATCGTTCGGCCGCGATGCCGAGCTCCATCTTCGCGCCGCGCACGAGTTCGGGCAGCACCGCGAGGATACGGCGCAAGTCGTCGGGCATCACGCGCACCGACGGCGCCGGTGCTGCCGCTTCGGCAGGCTGCAGAGATGCCTTCGCCGCCGCGGCACGGCTCGTGCGCTGGCGCCGCGATGCAGGCGCGGGTTTCGGTGCCTGCTCAGACACCACCGGGGCTGTCACGGGTTCCGCCGCGGGTTCCCGCGCGGGCTTGCGCGCGGGCGCAGCACGCTTGCGTGGCACAGATGTCCTGCCAGAGTGCGCCCTGCGGTGCTCGATGTCGGTGAAGTCGTCGTACACCGGCTTCGAGTCTTCACCCGTCTTGCCTTGCTGGCCGATGCCTTCGACGCGGCAACCCTTCTCGCGCAGCTTGATCACGAGCGGTGCAAAGTCGGAGTCGGACGAGACGACGACGACAACGTCGGGCCGTTCGATCGTCACCAGGTCGACCGCGTCGACGGCGAGTGCGATGTCGGTCGAGTTCTTGCCGGTCGACAGGTTGACGATCGGGCGGATCGAATGCGCCTTGAACAGCTTCAGGTTCGCCAGCGCCGACTCGGCGGTGCAGTACGCGCGGCGCACGTGGATCGCGCCATGCTCGGCATGCACCTTCTCGATCGCCTGCTCGATCACATCGGCCGACACGTTGTCGGCGTCGATCAGCAGCATCACCCGCAGTTGCTTGTTCATTGGAGCTTCCAGGTCAGCGTTTCGCCGCCGCGCAGCGGCTTCAGGGTCGCCTCGCCGAAGGGCAAGGTCTCGGGCAGGGTCCAGGTCTCGCGCTTCAGCGTCACCGAACCGCGGTTGCGCGGCAGGCCGTAGAAGGCCGGGCCGTG
>JANNZD010000471.1:0-2893 GCA_031410435.1 Betaproteobacteria bacterium
GCGGCGCGGCGCTGCTGGCGCTGGCCGAGCTGGGCCGCATCGCCTACTTCCGCAGCGACACCTTGCCCAAGAGCTTCACGCCCGAGCTGATGGTCACGCGCCACTATGCGCAGCGCGACTACCCCTTCATCTTCACCAACGGGGTGCAGGTGTCGTATGTGGAGGTGGACACCGACACCGGCTTCGTCAAGCTGCTGGGGCACTGGGCCATCGAGGACTGCGGCCGGGTGATCAACCCGATGCTGGTGGACGAGCAGATGCGCGGCGCCATCGTGCAGGGCATAGGCGGCGCGCTGTTCGAAGAATGCCTGTACGACGAGAGTGGCGCGATGTGCAACGGCAGCCTGGCCGACTACCTGGTGCCGATGGCCGGCGAGATGCCCGACATCGTGGTGGCCCATGTGCAGACGCCCACCCGCAGCTCGCAGCTCGGCGCCAAGGGCGCCGGCGAGGCCGGCACTGCCGGTGCGCCGGCGGCGGTGATGAATGCCATCAACGACGCGCTGGCGCCGTTGAAGGCGCGGGTGGCGTCGCAGCCGATCACGCCGCAGAAGATCCTGCGGGCGCTGGGCAAGGTTGTTGGCTGACGCGGCAGGCGGGTGCTTCGATCTGCGCTGCCAAGCGGGCGCACCGTCTCCATAGGCCAGCGGATGCGACGGCCACACCGATTGGCGTACAAAGGCGGTGTCACGTCTGTGGCATGTTCTTCAGCCAGTCTAGGAGTCGTCATGGCCCACACCAATCATCTCCACCTCTACGCAGCGCACTGGGTTGAAGCGCATCCCCGCTGGATCGCGAACTTCAGAGAACACACCGTAGCCATCGGCATCGGCGCCTTGCTCGCCACCGCCGCCGTGATTGCACTGGAAACCCTCTATGTGACCGGCCCTTCACTGGATGCGGCGGCAAGCGCGCGCTTTACGGCATCCCCGCCCGTCGTGGCAATCGTCAACTCGGGCGTCTACCTGCCCAGTCAATTCGTCGAGCAGGCGATGAACGCCCGCATCGAGGACCTGCCGGCGCAGTTCTAGGCCGGCGCAGGCCGGGGGGCGCGCGCCTCGCCGCCGCCCGGCCTGGACGCCTGGCTCAGGCGTAATAGGCTTCGACCAAGCCCTTGAGCTTGATCATCAGCGGCTGGCCCTTGCGGTCCACCGACTTGCCCGAGGGCACCTTGATCCAGCCCTCGCTGACGCAGTACTCGGCCACATCGTGGCGCTGCTTGCCATTGAAGCGGATGCCGATGTCGCGCTGGAACACCGCCGCATCGTGGTGCGGGCTGCGCGGGTCGGTGGACAGGTGGTCGGGCAGCGGGGGCAGGGGTTCGTCGGTGCTCATGGTTTGGTTTGCTTGCGGGTGAGGTCAGCCGGCCAGGCCGGCGTAGACATGCTGCACGTCCTCGTTGGCGTCCAGTGCGGCCAGAAAGGCTTCCACCTCCTCCAGCTGCTCGGCGCTCAGGCTGGCCGGCTTGACCGGGTTCTTGGGCCGGTAGCCGAGCTTGGCCGACAGCACGGTGAAGCCCTGCGCCGGCAGCGCGCGGCTGACCATGTCAAGGTCGCCGGGGTCGGTGAGAAAGACGCACACGCCTTCGTCGTCGGCCGGTGAGAAGTCTTGTGCGCCGGCCTCGATGGCGGCCAATTCAGGGTCGGGCCGGGTGCCCGCGCTGGCGGGCTCGGCCTCGATCAGGCCGAGGTGATCGAAATCCCAGGACACCGAGCCCGAGCTGCCGAGCTGGCCCTTGCGGAACAGCACCCGCATCTCGGATGCCGCGCGGTTGACGTTGTCGGTCAGGCATTCCACCATCACCGGCACCCGGTGCGGCGCGAAGCCTTCATAGAGCGCATGCTCGAAATGCACCGCCTCGCCGGTCAGGCCGGCGCCCTTCTTGATCGCGCGATCCAGGGTCTCTTTGGGCATTGAGACCTTACGTGCCTGATCCATCACCAGGCGCAGCCTGGCATTGGCGCCGGGGTCGGCGCCGTGGCGCGCGGCGATCATGATGTCCTTGGCCAGCTTGCCGAACAGGCGGCCCTTGGCATTCGCCGCCAGATCCTTGTGCTTGGCTTTCCACTGCGCGCCCATGGGGTGTCCTGGTGTTACCGGGCCGGGCCTGCGGGCCCGGTGATGGCAGATGAAGAGGTGGATGAAACGGCGGGTTCGCGCAAGCACAGTGCAGGTCCGGGGCGCGCAGCCGGCGGATTCTAGTGTGGTGTGCTCTGAGTTTTGGAACTTAGCGACGCAGGGCAATGTCGGCTTCATTGCGGATTGACCTTTTGCCTTCGGTCAACTGTTGCCATAGCCGGACGTCAGCTGCTCAGGCACCCATCGGTGGACTGCTGCCCCACATCCATGTGGTTTGAAGAGTGACCTTCCTTTACCTCGGCCTCAGATTGTGTTGAGTTGCGACTCAACCGTTGCGGGCACTTCCGCACGGCGCTTGGCGGACGAGGTCGTCATCACCAGCGCCTGGCCATCGATCACGACCGTGTCGCCGACGCGGCATACGGTGTCCAGTGTGACGCGTCGACGAGTCAGGTCGATCGCGCTGACGCTCACGCTGGCATGCACTGTCTGTCCCGGACGCACCGGCGCGCGGAAGTTGAGTTGCTGGCTGAGGTAGATCGTGCCCGGCCCAGGCAGGCGGTTCGCCACCGCCGCAGAGATCACGCTGGCCGTCAGGAAGCCGTGGGCGATGCGGCCGCCAAATCGGGTGGTGGCCGCGAACTCCTCGTTGATGTGCACGGCATTGTTGTCTCCCGAGACACCGGCAAACAGCACGATGTCGGCCTCGGTGATGGTCTTCGAGAACGTGGCGTGCATGCCCACCTGAAGGTCTTCGATGTCGTGGCCGTTCATGTCGTTCATGGCGGTCTCCTTGGATTGTCTTGGCGTCCGT
>JANNZD010000472.1:0-9373 GCA_031410435.1 Betaproteobacteria bacterium
GCATGGCGCACGGCCTGGTGCACCTCACGGCCGTCGCGGAAGCGCACCTCGATCTTGGTCGGGTGCACGTTCACGTCCACCCGCATCGGGTCGATCTCGACGAACAGCACCCAGCTGGGCTGGCGGTTGCCGTGCAGCACGTCCTCGTAGGCCGAGCGCGCGCCGTGGCCGATCAGCCGGTCGCGCACGAAGCGGCCATTGACATAGGCGTATTGCTGGTCGGCGCGGGCGCGCGCCGCATCGGGCAGGCCGATGCGGCCCCAGACCCGCAGCCCGGCCGCACCAGCCTGCGGCCCGATCGCGGCCAAGGCGACCAGCGGCCGGCTCTGGTCGATGAAGCTAGCGCCCAGCACCTCCTGGATGCGCTGCTCGCTGCTGGCGCTGCGCCACTGCGCCACCAGCTTGCCCTCGTGCCACACCGCAAAGCCGACCTCCGGCCGCACCAGCGCGTGGCGGCGCACGGCCTCCAGGCAATGGGCCAGCTCGGTGGCGTCGGTCTTGAGGAACTTGCGCCGCGCCGGCGTGGCAAAGAACAGCTCGCGCACCTCCACCGTGGTGCCCACGGCGCGAGCGGCCGGCTGCAACTCGCCACTGCGGGCGTCGAGGCGGGACGCAAACCCGGCCTGGGCGGTGCGGCTGGTCAGGCTGAGGTCGGCAATCGACGCGATGGCGGCCAGGGCCTCACCGCGAAAACCCATGGTGGCCACCGATTCCAGGTCATGCAGGTTGCCGATCTTGCTGGTGGCGTGGCGCTGCAGGGCCAGCACCAACTGGTCCGGGGCGATGCCGCAGCCGTCATCCTCGACACTGATTTGCCGCACCCCACCGGCCAGCAGGCGCACTGTCACCTGGCCTGCGCCCGCATCCAGGGCGTTGTCGACCAGCTCGCGCACCACCGAGGCCGGCCGCTCCACCACCTCGCCAGCGGCAATCTGGCTGACCAGTTCATCGGGCAGGGCGCGGATCGGGCGCGCCCCGGCGGGCAAGGCGGTGGGCTCGGGCATGGCCCGATTATCCCGGCCCGCGCCCCCCTGATAATCTGGCAATGGATACCTTGATGACCCTGGTCGATTTCGTGCTGCATGTCGACCGGCACCTGCGCGAGTTTGTGGACGCCTATGGCGGCTGGGTCTATGCCCTGCTGTTCCTGATCATCGTCGTCGAGACCGGGCTGGTGGTGATGCCCTTCCTGCCCGGGGATTCACTGCTGTTCGTGGTGGGTGCGCTGGCCGGTATCGGGCTGATGAGCTACCCCGGCGTGATGGCCTTGCTGCTGGTCGCCGCCGTGGCGGGCAACCAGACCAACTACGCCATCGGCCGGGCGCTGGGGCCCAAGGTCTTTGGCTGGGAGCAGTCGCGCTGGTTCAACAAGCGGGCCTTCGAACAGGCCCATGCCTTTTACGAGAAGTACGGCGGCGTCACCATCGTGGCGGCGCGCTTCATGCCCTTTCTGCGCACCTTTGCGCCGTTTGTGGCGGGCGTGGCGGCCATGACCCATCGCCGCTTCACCTTCTTCGATGTCACCGGCGGCGCGCTGTGGGTGGGCAGCCTGGTCACCGCCGGTTATCTGTTCGGCAACATCCCCTGGGTATCGCGCAATCTGTCCTACATCATCTGGGCGATGATCCTGATCCCGGGGCTCGTGATCCTGGTCGGGGCGCTGCGGGCCCGGGTCAAGGCGTCTTGATGCGGGCGGGGCGGCGGCGCAGGCCGTCCGCCGCTTGCACTACAGCGCGCGATGCCGCGCCAGCGGCGGGTTGCGCGCAAAGTAGCGGCGGATGCCAGTGAACAGCGCCTCGACCAGCCGGTCCTGGTAGGCCACATCGCGCAGCAGGGCCTCTTCGTCGGGGTTGGAGATGAAGGCGGTCTCGACCAGGATGCTGGGGATGTCTGGCGCCTTGAGCACCGCAAAGCCGGCCTGCTCGACCCGGCGCTTGTGCAGCGCACCCACCTTGCCGATCAGCCCCAGCACCTCGCCGCCGATGCGCAGGCTGTCCTTGATTTGCGCGGTGGTGCTCATGTCGGCCATGGCCCGCAGCACCTGGGCGTCCTTGACCGATGCGACGCCTGCGCCACCCACGCCGTCGGCAGCGTTTTCCTTGTTGGCCAGCCAGCGCGCCGCCGCGCTGGTGGCGCCGTTCTCGGACAAGGCAAACACCGACGCGCCGCGCGCGGCCGGCGTGATGAAGGCGTCGGCATGGATGGACACGAACAGGTCGGCTTGCACCCGCCTGGCCTTGCGCACCCGTTCATGCAGGGGCACAAAGAAATCGGCGTCACGGGTGAGCATCGCGCGCATGCCGGGCACGCTGTTGAGCCGGTCGCGCAGCTTCAAGGCGACGGCCAGCACCACGTCTTTCTCGCGCAGGCCGCTGGGGCCGACCGCGCCGGGGTCCTCTCCGCCATGGCCCGGGTCGAGCGCCACCACCACCAGCCGGTCGATGCTGCGTTGCTCGTCGGGCAGCAGCGCCGTGGGCACCGGCGCGGGGGTGGACTGGGGCGGTGGCGCGGCGCCCGATGCGGGAATTGCCGGCGGGCCGCTGCGCTGGGCCAGCAAGGGCCCCGATGCCTGCGCACCGCCGGCTTGCAGGGGTTTTTCGATGCGGCCGATGAAGTCGCCCAGCGCATCCTGCACGCTCTGCGCGGCCTGGGCGGCGGCTTGCTCGCGGTCGCGGATCAGCGCCAGCAGGGGATCGGCTGCCTCGGTCGGGTAGAGGTCGAAGACCAGCCGGTGCCGGTAGGCGGCAACCGGTGCCAGGCTCAGCTGCTGGGGCGCGGCCGCCTGCTTCAGGTCGATCACCAGGCGCACCACCCGGGGCTGGTACTGGCCGATGCGCACGCCGGCGATGAAGGGATCGTCGGCCTGCACTTTGCCCACCAGTTCGCGCAGCGCGGGGCTGAGCTCCAGGCCGTCGATGTCGATCACCAGGCGGGGCGGGTTGTCGGCCAGCGATTGCCGGGCCACCAGGGGCTGGTCGCTTTCCAGCGTGACCCGGGTGTAGTCAGCGGCCGGCCACACCCGCACTGCCAGGATGGTGGCGCCCCAGCTCAGGTCGGCCCGGCCCAGGCCCAGGGCCAGCAGGCCGAGCTGCTGCAGGGCCCGGCGGCGCGCTGGCGGCCTCATGCCAGCAGGGCCTGACCCAGCGGGCTCAGGGCGTCGGCGCGCACCTGGCGTTGCCCCTCATCCAGCGGCTGCAGCCACAGGCGCAGGTCGGGCAGGGGCAGCAGGCCGGCCGCCTTGTCGGGCCATTCGGCCAGCTTCAGCCCCGGGGCGGCATAGACGTCCCGAAATCCGGCATCCAGCCATTCACGCGGGTCGTTGAAGCGGTAGAAGTCGAAATGGGTGGCCGCGCCGCCGTCGCTCAGCACATAGGGCTCCATCACCGTGTAGGTGGGGCTCTTGATGCGGCCGGTCACACCCAAGGCCCGCAAGAGGTGGCGCACCAGGGTGGTCTTGCCGGCGCCCAGCGGGCCCTGCAGCTCGATGCAGGCCTGCGCCAGCCCGGGCCTGGCGGCCAACGCCCGGGCCCAGCCGGCGCAGGCCGGCTCATCGGGCCACAGCAGCTGGCGGGTTTCTAGAATCAAGGGATGGTCGACGGTCAAGGCGGGGTTCAAGAGGCGGGCATGGCGCAGGCCATGCAGGCGCTGTGGCTGCAATTGCAGGCCTGGGCCCAGTCCCTGGGATTCTCCCAGATCGGGGTGGCTGACGTAGACCTGCGCGATGCCGAACCGGGCCTGCTGGCCTGGCTGGCCGAGGGCAGCCACGGCAGCATGGGCTATATGGCCGCGCACGGCCTGAAGCGGGCCCGGCCGGCCGAATTGGTGCCCGGTACGCTGCGGGTGATCACGGTGCGCATGGACTATCTACCCCGCTCAGCCCCCACGGCCTGGCCCGCCGCCGCGCTGGCGCGCCAGGCCGACGCCCGCCTGGCGGTGGTGTCGGTGTACGCCCATGGACGCGACTACCACAAGGTCTTGCGCCAGCGCCTGCAGCGCCTGGCCGAGCAGCTGCAGCAGGTGGTGGGGCCCACCGGGCACCGGGTCTTCACCGACTCGGCCCCGGTGATGGAGGTGGCCCTGGCCACCCGCAGCGGCCTGGGCTGGCGCGGCAAGCACACCCTGGCCTTGTCGCGCGATGCCGGGTCGATGTTCTTCCTGGGGGAATTGTTCGTCGACTTGCCCCTGCCCCTGACACCGCCGGTGAGCGGCCACTGCGGTGAATGCAATGCCTGCCTGGTGGCCTGCCCCACGGCGGCCATCATTGCGCCCTACCGCCTGGACGCGCGCCGCTGCATCTCCTACCTGACCATCGAGCACCCCGGTGCGATACCGGAGGCCCTGCGCCCGGCCATCGGCAACCGCATCTATGGCTGCGACGATTGCCAGCTGGCCTGCCCCTGGAACAAGTTTGCCCAGCGCAGCCCGCTGCCGGATTTCGATCCGCGCGCCGGGCTGGACCGGTCCACCCTGCTGGACCTGTGGGCCTGGAGCGCTGCCGACTTCTTGCGCCAGACGGAAGGCAGCGCGATTCGCCGCATCGGCTACCGCCGCTGGCGCCGCAACCTGGCGGTGGCCTTGGGCAACGCCTGGCAGACCACTGGTGACAGGCAGATCCTGCAGGCGCTGCAGGCCGCGCTGCCCGCTGCCGACGACCTGGTGGCCGAGCACATTCGCTGGGCGCTGGCCTTGCCGCCACCCGGCGGGCCAGCCGCTCAGGTGTAGCTCAGGTGTAGCTCAGGTGTAGGTCACCCAGCTGGCGAATTCATCCGCGTCCAGGTGGGGCAGGCCGTTGAAGCTGAGCAGGCTGTGGCGCTTGGGGTTGAACACGAACTCGGTCACGGCGCTGTTGCGGATGCGCAGGTTCAGTTCGATGGTGGACTGCGGCGCTACCCCCAGCACCCGGCCGACGGCCGTGGCGATAGGGCCGCCGCTGGAGACCATCAGCACGTCGCCCTCTGCCACCGCGCGGGCCTGGTCCAGCGCAGCGTCAACGCCGGCCACGAAATCGGCATAGCCGGGCATGCCGGTCGGCTGCGCCGTGCCTGCCATCCAGGCGCTCAGGCCGTGACGCAGGATGCGGAAGTGCTGCCGGTATTGCTCGGGTGTGTCGGCCTTGGCCAGGGGCTGCGGATGCACCGCTGCGATCACCGCATGGCTGTCGTACTCGTTCAGGCCGGGCAGTTGCAGCGGCTGGTGCAGCGCCCCCAGGCCCTCGGCGATTGCCGCCTCGCTCTGCACCTGGCGCTGCAGCGTGCCGGTGATCACCGCGGAAAAGCGCCGGCCGCGGGCCTTGAAATAGCGGCCCAGCTGCAGGCACTGCTGCCGGCCCAGCGGGCTGAGCTGGTCGTAGTTGGCAGCGCCGAAGGACGCCTGGCCATGGCGCACGAGGTAGAGGGTTCCCATGCGGCCGATTGTGGCCAGCCGCCGGGGGGCCGCCTTGTCACTGCCGTGACCTGGGCGTCCGCGCGGGTTCAGGCCGCGCGTTCGACATGGCCGTGGCGCCGGTAGAGGAAATCCAGCACCTCTTTGCGGTAGTGCACATAGTTGGCGTCCTCGGCCAGGTCCACCCGGTTGCGCGGGCGCGCCAGGTTCACGGTCAGGATCTCGCCGATGGTGGCGGCCGGCCCATTGGTCATCATCACCACCCGGTCCGACAGCAGCACCGCCTCGTCCACGTCGTGCGTGACCATCACCACCGTGCTTTGGGTGCGGGCCACGATCTTCAGCAGCTCGTCCTGCAGGTGGGCGCGGGTGAGGGCGTCGAGCGCGCCGAAGGGCTCGTCCATCAGCAGCACCTTGGGCTCCATGGCCAGTGCGCGGGCGATGCCCACCCGCTGCTTCATGCCGCCCGAGACCTCGTGCGGCCGCTTGGCCAGCGCATGGCTCATGCCCACCAGCGCCAATGCCGCGCCGGTGCGGGCCTTGAGCTGGGCCTTGCCCTCGGTGGCGGCAAACACCCGCTCGACCGCCAGGTAGACGTTCTCGAAACAGGTCAGCCAGGGCAGCAGCGAATGATTCTGGAACACCACCGCGCGCTCAGGCTCGGGGGCCTTGATCTCGCGGTTGTCGCACAGCAGCACGCCGCTGCTGGGCAGCGTGAGACCGGCGATCAGGTTCAGCAGCGTGCTCTTGCCGCAGCCCGAGTGGCCGATCAAGCTGACGAACTCACCCTGGGCCACGCTGAGATTGATCTCGCGCAGCGCATGGAAGCGGCCCTTGCGGGTGGCAAACACCATCTCGGCGTTCTGGACATCGATGAACTTGTTCATGGTCGTGATCTCGGTGGGTTTGTTTCAGTCGAACGAGAAGCGCTTGGCCACCGCCATCAGCGCCTGCTCCAGCAGCAGGCCGACGATGCCGATCACGAAGATCGCGATGATGATGTGCTTGACATTGAGGTTGTTCCACTCGTCCCAGACCCAGAAGCCGATGCCCACGCCGCCGGTCAGCATCTCGGCGGCCACGATCACCAGCCAGGCCGTGCCCACGCTCAGGCGCACGCCGGTCAGCATATAGGGCAGCACCGCGGGGAAGAGGATGCGGGTGATGATCTTCCACTCGCTCAAGGCAAGCACCCGGGCCACGTTCAGGTAGTCCACCGGCACCCGCTGTACGCCCACCGCGGTGTTGACCACCATCGGCCAGATCGAGCAGATGAAGATGGTCCAGATCGCCGCCGGGTTGGCGCTCTTGAACACCAGCAGGCCGATCGGCAGCCAGGCCAGCGGCGACACCGGCTTGAGCAGGCTGATCAGCGGCGAGAACATGCGGCTGAAGAACTCGAAGCGGCCGATGATGAAGCCCAGCGGGATGCCCACCAGCGCGGCCAGGCCGAAGCCCACCGCCACCCGCTCCAGCGAGAACAGGATGTTCCAGCCTATGCCCTGGTCGTTCGGGCCCTTGCGGTAGAAGGGGTCGGCAAACAGCTGGACCGCCGCCTCGAAGGTGGCGGCCGGCGTCGGGAAGCGGGTGCTCTTGATCGTCAGCAGGGCCCAGACCCCGATCAACAGCGCCAGGCCGGCCACCGGCGGCAGCACCTTGAGCCAGACCTCGCGCCAGGCTATGGGCTGGCGCGGGGGTTTGGCTGGCATGCTGACGGCAACAGCTTCTGCCTGCGCTGGCGCGGTGGTTCTGGGTGCTGCGGCGCTGCGCGCGGCACGGGCACTCTCGGCGGCAGCCTCGAGCGGTGAATGGAAGACGGCACTGACCATGGAGGGCTCCTTCGGATCGTTGAGGGGCGGATGCCGGTAGCCGTCAGGCCTTGATGGCAAAGCCGTCGGCGTACTTGGCCGGGTTCTTGCCATCCCAGACCTCGCCGTCCATCAACTTGCTGCTGCGCATCGGGTGCTTGGGCAGGTTGACCTTCATCGCACCAGCCACCTCGCGGTAGAGATCGATCTGGTTGACCTGCTTGGCCACCGCCAGGTAGTCGGGGTGGTCCTTCAGCAGGCCCCAGCGCTTGTGCTGGGTCAGGAACCACATGCCGTCGCTCAGGTAGGGGAAATTCACCGCCCCGTCGTTGAAGAACTTCATGTGGTTGGGGTCGTCCCAGGTCTTGCCCAGGCCGTTTTGGTAGCGGCCGAGGATGCGCTGGTTGATGGCGTCGACGCTGGTATTGATGTAGCTCTTCTCCGCCACCGTCTCGGCCATCTTCATCTTGTTGCCCAGGCTGGCATCGATCCAGCGGCTGGCCTCCAGCACCGCCATCATCACCGCGCGGGTGGTGTTGGGGTACTTCTTGACGAATTCGGCGCTGGTGCCCAGCACCTTCTCGGGGTGGTCCTTCCACAGGTCCTGGGTGGTGTTGGCGGTGATGCCGATGCCGTCCATGATGGCGCGGTGGTTCCAGGGCTCGCCGACGCAGAAGCCGTCCATATTGCCCACCCGCATATTGGCCACCATCTGCGGCGGCGGCACGGTGATCAGCTTGGCGCCCGACAGCGGGTTGATGCCGGCGGCGGCCAGCCAGTAGTGGATCCACATCGCATGCGTGCCGCTGGGGAAGGTGCCGGCAAAGGTGTACTCGCGCTTCTCGCGCGCCATCAGCCTGGCCAGGCTGGGGCCGTCCACCGCGCCCTTGTCGGCCAGGGCCTTGCTCAGCGTGATGGCCTGGCCGTTGTGGTTCAGGTTCATCAGCACCGCCATGTCCTTCTTGGGGCCGGCGGTGCCCAGGTGCACGCCATAAATCAGGCCGTAGAGCACATGGGCCATGTCCAGCTCGCCATTGACCAGCTTGTCGCGCACGCCGGCCCAGCTGGCCTCCTTGCTGGCGACGATCTTGACGCCGTATTTCTTGTCGAAACCCAGCACCGAGGCCATCACCACGCTGGCGCAGTCGGTCAGCGGGATGAAGCCGATCTTGACTTCGTCCTTCTCGGGCTTGTCAGAGCCGGCGGCGTAGACCGCGCTGCGCAGCCCGGGCAGCAGCCCGGCGCTGCCTGCGGCGGCGGCCTGGATGACGGTGCGTCGTGTCATGGCGGGGGATTCCTGGTTCGAACGGGACATGGGGGCTCTCCTGTTCAGGCAAAAAAAAAGACGGCGCCCTCACCGCGCAGCCCGCAGGGGCCGTGGGTGGGGACGCCGTCGTCCGTCTGACCCCTCTCGCCATTGAGGAGGGCCAGTTTGTTAGTCCAGGCTCAGCGTTGAACCTGTCTACCCAAATTAAGCAATCCCTGTGCCAGGCAATGTGGCCGGCCAGGCCTGGGGTGCGCTGGCCCTGAGCTGGATGCCCACAGCGGCGAAGCCGGGTCACTGGATTCGCTCAACAATGCTGCGATGCACCAAAAGGGGCGCGAAGCCGCCATCATTCGGTGCGTCCGGGCGGTGCATCAGCCCAGCAGATCGGCAGCGTCGATCACCCGCTGGGCCAGGTCGGCCAAGCGCAGCTTGCGGTCCATCGCGCCGCGCCGCAGCCGCGCATAGGCCACCTCCTCGGTGATGCCCTGGCGCGTCATCATCAGGCCCTTGGCGCGCTCGATCAGCTTGCGCTCATGCAACTGGCTGCGCACATCGGCCAACTCCTGGCGCATCGACTCTTCCACCTGGAAGCGCGCCAGCGCCACCTCCAGCACCGGCTTGACCCGTTCGGGCGCCAGCCCGGCCACCACCAAGCCGGTCACGCCGGCGGCGATCGCGTCGCCCACATGGCTGGTCTCGCAGTCATCGGTGAACATCACGATCGGCCGGCGGTCGTCGCGGGTGGCCATCACCACATGTTCGAGGGTGTCGCGGACCTGGCTTTCGGCGTCGATGATCACCATGTCGGGCTGGATCTGCGCCAGTTGGTGGGGCAGGAACATGTCGGCCGGCAGCACTGCCACGATGTTGTAGCCGGCCTGCAGCAAGCCGATGCGCAGGCTGCGCGAGCGCTCGA
>JANNZD010000473.1:0-1969 GCA_031410435.1 Betaproteobacteria bacterium
GTGGCGGCTTCTGGCCGCGCCGGGTGATGTCGTCGCGCACCTTGCTGAGTTCGGTCACCAGCTTGATGCGCTGGGCCTCGCCGCCGCTCAGCGTGGGGCTGGGCTGGCCCAGGGTCAGGTAGCCCAGGCCGACATCCTTGAGCAATTGCAGCGGGTGGGCGATATTGGGCATGCTGGCGAAGAAATCCACCGCCTCGTCCACCTCCATGCGCAACACGTCGCCGATGCTCTTGCCACGCCAGCTCACCGCCAGGGTCTCGGGGTTGAAGCGCTGGCCATGGCACAGGTCGCAGGGCACCTTCACATCCGGCAGAAAGCTCATCTCGATGGTGCGCATGCCTTGCCCCTCGCAGCCCGGGCAGCGGCCGTCGCCGGTGTTGAAGGAAAAACGCGCCGCCGCATAGCCGCGCGCCTTGGCCTCCAGGGTCTCGGTGAAGAGCTTGCGGATGATGTCCCAGAAGCCGATGTAGGTGGCCGGGCAGCTGCGCGGGGTCTTGCCGATCGGGGTCTGGTCCACCTCCAGCACCCGGTCGACGGGCTCGAAGCCGCTCAGGCCGGTGCAGCCCAGCAGCGGCGGCAGCACGCCGGCCGCCAGCGCATCGCGACCGGCCTTGCTGACCTTGGTGGCGACGATGGCCTGCACATTGGCCAGCAGCACATCGCGCGCCAGCGTGCTCTTGCCCGAGCCCGACACCCCGGTGACGGCCACCAGGCGCTGCAGCGGCACCTGCACATCCACCTGCTGCAGGTTGTGCAGGCTGGCACCGGTCAGGCCCAGGTGGAAGGTGGCCCGATTCACCGGCCGGCGCGCCTGCAGCGGGTGCTTCAGCGGGTGCGCCAGGAAGCGGCCGGTGAGGGATTCGGGGTTGGCCGACAGATCGGCCGCCGTGCCCTGCGCCACCACCGTGCCACCACGCTTGCCGGCGCCGGGGCCGATGTCGATGATGTGGTCGGCGCGGCGGATGGTGTCTTCGTCATGCTCCACCACCACCAGGGTGTTGCCCTGGGCACTCAGCCGCCCCAGCGCGCGCAGCAGGATGGCGTTGTCGCGCGGGTGCAGGCCGATGGTGGGCTCGTCCAGCACATAGCACACGCCCTGCAGGTTGCTGCCGAGCTGAGCGGCCAGGCGGATGCGCTGGGCCTCGCCGCCGCTCAGCGTGGGCGCGGCACGGTCCAGCGTCAGGTAGCCCAGGCCCACTTCCTCCAGAAACTCCAGCCGGCTGCGGATCTCGCTGACCACGTCGCGGGCGATCGCGGCGTCGCGGCCCAGCAGGTCCAGCCCGCCGGCCCAGGCGCGCGCATCGCCCACCGCCCAGCCGGCCACCGCAGTGATGGTGTGGCCGTCGAAGCGGATGTTGCGCGAGATCGGGTTGAGCCGGCTGCCTTCGCAATCCGGGCAGGGCTCGCCGCTGACGCCTTCGACCTCGGCCTCCTCGGACGGGAAGCTCTGTTCGCGGCCCTTCTGCTCATCGTCGCGCTGCGAATCGTCATAGGCCTTGCGCTGCTCGCGGGTCAGGGTCAGGCCGGTGCCGACGCAGCCCTTGCACCAGCCATGCTTGCTGTTGTAGCTGAACATGCGCGGGTCCAGCTCGGGGTAGCTGGTGCCGCATTGTGGGCAGGCGCGCTTGGTGGAAAACACCTTGAGCGTGCCGATGCCGGCCGCAGGGTGCCCGCCATCCATCGCCTCGGCCAGGCCGTCCAGCGGCGCCAGCAGATGCAGCACGCCCTTGCCCAGGTCGAGGCTCTTGGCCAGCAGCGCGCGCAGCTCGGCCTCGTTGGCGGCATTGACCACCAGGCTGCCCACCGGCAGCTCCAGCGTGTGCTCCTTGAAGCGGTCCAGCCGCGGCCAGGGGTCGAGCTTGATGAACTCGCCATCCACCCGCAGGTGGGTGTGGCCGCGCGCCTTGGCCCATTTGGCCAGGTCGGTGTAGACCCCCTTGCGGTTGACCACCAGCGGTGCCAGCAGGCC
>JANNZD010000474.1:0-9971 GCA_031410435.1 Betaproteobacteria bacterium
TCGGTCATCGCGGCATGGTGGGCCGTCATGCCGGGCATGCGGGCGGCCTCGCGCCACTAGGCTTCGGTGTTGCGCAAGCCGGTGCGCAGCGTGTTGAAGGGCCAGTTGGCCCAGGCCGCATGGCGGAAGCGTGGGGCGTCATCGGCAGCGCCGGCGGGGGCGGCCTCAGTCTGTGCGCCTGGCGCCGCGGCCTGCAGGGTCTGCAGGCCCAGCTGGGTGGCCAGCCCGGCCAGCTCCCGCTGGCGCCCGGGTGAGGCAGCCAGGTGCCAGGCCCAATCGGCCTGCGCCAGGGACAGCGATACCGGCGACAGGCCGGATGTCAGCGGCGCGGCGCTGGCGTGCACCAGCCGGTCCAGGCGCTGGAAGGGGGTTTCTTCGGCGCGGCCGGGGGCGCTGGCTTCAGCGGTGGGGCTTGCGGGCATGGGGGTGGCGGGCTGGCTGAGGGCTTGCGGTGCTTGTGGCTGTTAGGCGCGGCACTGTGCTGCACCGTGGGGATGGGACATTCTGGAAGGCGCGCCACCTGTAGGCCTTGATGCAGGCCAAGCTGAAGGGCAGGCTGTCGGGCCCGCCTGCGGTGGCCGGCTGTCTGTGACGCTGCTGCGGCTTGCTGGCGGCCCGGCGATTGCGCTCAGGCTGTGATGAGATGAGTGCCTGAGCACCTGCGTCTGCTGCCTTGACAAGTGCTAAATCCCGGTGGCCCTGGCCTGCAGGGGTCTAGCGCGGCCCCGATCTACCCGATCAGTCAAGCGCTCTCGCGGCACGCAACAACAGCGTGCGAGGAAACACGATGCCGATGGCCTGGGCCCTGCGCTGGTTCAGCACCCGTTGGTGAACATGGGCCTGTTCTACCGGGATTTCGGCCGAGTCGGCGCCTTGAGGACTTGATCCACCCCTCGGGTCGAGCGGCGATACCGGTCGAAGAAGTCCACGTTGCAGCTCATCAACACTCCGGCCTCGGCCGCAGGCGCAATCGATGACCAGATTGCGTCCCTCGATCCAGCCCCGATCTTGCAAGCCGTCGTACGGCGCGTCGAGATAGGGCCTGGATGCGGCCGAGGCGAGCTCGGTCAGGACCGCGAGGCGCCGCGTTTTCTCGCCGGCCCCAACTTGTGGCGCCGTCAGCGCACCGGCGCAGGCGGCCAGCACCTGACTTCGGATCGCGCCGTCATGATTGCAGCTTGCAGCAGCGGCAGACTCCGCGCCGCAAGCCAGACACACGATGGATGTACTGACGCCAGCAGACCCACGTGTGATTGTGCGCGCTCACTGGAGTACCTTCGTGCTGGGCACTGCGGAACTCGCCCTTGGGGCGACCCGGCGGTCGCAGGCGTCCGCAGCGATTTGGCGCCAGGTGAACTGCCGGACCAGCGGGACGTCCTGCTCAGTAGTGGATCGCCTTCGGCACCCCGCCCCCCGCCGCAATCGCATCGCCATTGATCGCCCGCGAGCGCGGCGAGCACAGAAACACCACCACGTCGGCCACCTCGACGGCGTCCACCAGGTGCTGAATCGAATTGCCGGCCGCCATCTGCGCCTCCAGCTGCGCTGGCGACACGCCGGCCGCCGCGGCGCGCGCGGCCACCAGCGGCGCGGTGCGCTCGGTGCGGGTCAGGCCGGGGTGCACCACCGTCACGTTGATGCCCGACGGGCCCAGCTCGTCGGCCATGTTCTTGGTCAGCGCGGCCACCGCCACGTTGCGCATGCTGCCCACCGCATTGCCGGTCTGGCGCGCGGCCAGGCCGCTGATGTTGACGATGCGGCCCCAGCCGCCGGCCTGCATGCCCGGGATCACCGCCTGGGCGCAGCGCAGATAGCCCATCACCTTGGTGTCCATCTCGGTCTGGAAGTGGCCGGCTTCGATCTGCCGCACCGTGGGCGGCGCGGCAAAGCCGGCCGGCTCGGCCGCCGCATTGACCAGTATGTCGATGGCCCCGCCCAAGTGCTGCACTGCGCTGGCCACCGCCGCCTGCACCTGGGCGGCGTCGGTGGTGCTGGCGCGCACGCCCACCACTTTGCGGCCAGTGGCCACGCTCAGCTCGGCGGCCGCGCTGGCCAGCGCTTCTTCGCCGCGCGCCAGCAGCGCCACGTCCACGCCCTCGCGCGCCAGTGCCAGCGCGATGGCCTTGCCGATGCCTTTGCTGCCACCTGTGACGAGGGCGCGTTTGCCTTGCAGTTGCAGGTCCATGGGGCTTGTCCTTGAGGTAGGGATGGGCGCGGGTCGGGCCCGCCGGCCGTCATTCTCACGCCTCGAGGCCGCCTGGCCCGCAGTGCCGTCAAGGCGTGATGGCCACCTTCAACACCCCGTCGCGCTGGTGGCCGAACAGGTCGTAGGCAGCCTCGATGGCGTCGAGCTTGAAGCGGTGGGTGACCATCGCGCCCAGGTCGAGCCGGCCGCTGGCGATTACCGACATCAGCCGGCGCATGCGCTCCTTGCCGCCGGGGCACAGGCTGGTGACGATCTTGTGATCGCCCAGGCCGGCGGCAAAGGCGCCCAGCGGGAGGGTCAGGTCGGTCGAGTACACGCCCAGGCTGGACAGCGTGCCGCCCGGGCGCAGCACCCGCAGCGCGGCCTCGAAGGTGGCCTGGGTGCCCAGGGCCTCGATCGCCACGTCCACGCCGCGGCCGCCAGTCAGGCGCATGATTTCGTCCACCGGGTCGACCAGGCTGGCGTCGATCACATGGTCGGCGCCCAGCTGGCGCGACATCGCCAGCCGGCCGGCCAGCCGGTCGACGCCTATCACCACGCTGGCACCGCTGAGCTTGGCGCCGGCGGCGGCGCACAGGCCGATCGGGCCCTGGGCAAACACCGCCACCACGTCGCCGATGCGGATGTTGGCGCGCTCGGCGCCGCTGAAACCCGTGGACAGGATGTCGGGGCACATCAGCACCTGCTCATCGCTCAGGCCGTCGGGCACCGGCGCCAGGTTGACCATCGCGTCGGGCACCCGCACATACTCGGCCTGGCAGCCGTCTATGGTGTTGCCAAAGCGCCAGCCGCCCATCGCCTTCCAGCCATGTTCGGTGCCGGCGCCGTCCTGCGAGTGGGTGCCGCACAGGCAGGCATTGCTCCAGCCGCTGGGCGTGATGGCGCCGGCGATCACGCGCTGGCCCTCTCGGTAGCCCTGCACCGCCGAGCCCAGCCGCTCGATCACGCCCACCGGCTCGTGGCCGATGGTCAGGCCCGGGGCCACCGGGTACTCGCCCTTCAGGATGTGCACATCGGTGCCGCAGAGGGTGGTGGTGGTGATGCGCATCAGCGCATCCAGCGGGCCGATCTCGGGGATGGGCTTGTCGTCGAGCACGATGCGCCCGGGTTCGACAAACACGGCGGCTTTCATTTGGCGGGCCATGCGGTGCTCCTGGCGGATGGGATGCCGCAGCCTAGGCCGCGCCCGCCGGCGCGGCTTGTCCCAGATCAAGCCTTGCGCAGCGGCCGGAAGAAGGCCCGCACATCGTCGACCAGCAGCGCGGGCTGCTCGAAGGCCGCGAAGTGGCCGCCGCGCGGCATCTCGGTCCAGTGCTGGATGTTGGGGAAGTCGGCCTCCATCCAGCGCCGCACCGGCGCGATGATCTCTTTGGGGAAGACCGCCACGCCGGTGGGCACGCGCACCGGCGCGGTCTGGCGGCTGCCCGGGCGGAAGCTCTCCCAGTAGAGCCGGGCCGACGAGGCGGCGCTGTTCGTCAGCCAGTACAGCATCAGGTTGTCGAGCAGGTCGTCGCGGTCCAGGCTGCCCAGCGGATCACCGCCATGGTCGGTCCAGGCCCAGAACTTCTCCAGGATCCAGGCCGCCTGGCCCACCGGCGAGTCGCTCAGTGCATAGCCCAGGGTCTGCGGCCGGGTGGCCTGTTGCAGCGAGTAGCCCGAATCCCAGTCGCGGTAATGCTGCAGGCCCTTGAGCGCGCGCTGTTCTTCGGGGGTGGGCGGGTCGGCTGGGGCGGGCTTGCTGCCCATCGCCAGCGTCAGGTGGATGCCGACGCAATGGGCCGCATCCTGCATGCCGATGGCGCGGGTGACGGCCGAGCCCCAATCACCGCCCTGGGCGCCGTAGCGGGCATAGCCCAGGCGCTGCATCAGCGTGGCCCAGGCCGTAGCGATGCGGTCCACGCCCCAGCCGCTGGCGGTGGGTTTGGCCGAGAAGCCGAAGCCCGGCAGCGTGGGGCAGACCAGGTGGAAGGCATCCTCGGCCCGGCCGCCATGGGCCAGCGGGTCGGTCAGCGGGCCGATCACCTGCTGGAACTCCACCATCGAGCCCGGCCAGCCATGGGTCATCACCAGCGGCAGCGCGCCGGGCTGGGGCGAGCGCACATGGAGGCAATGGATGTCCAGGCCGTCGAGTTCGGTCAGGTACTGTGGCCAGCGGTTCAGCAAGGCCTCGCGCGCGCGCCAGTCATAGGCCGTGGCCCAATGCGCTACCAGCGGCTGCAGCCAGCTCAGCGGCACCCCTTGCGACCAGGGCTGGGCCGTGCCGACCACCGTCTCGGCCTCGGGCCAGCGGGTGCGCTGCAGGCGCTGGCGCAGGTCGTCGAGCGCGGCATCGGCGATGGCGATGCGAAACGGGCGGATCAGGTCGGTCATGGCGCAGCCCCCGGGTGGAGCCAGGATCATGCCAGGGCCGACCCCACCAGGCCGCGCGCCGCGGCATCAGGCCGTCGCGAAGGCGAAGTCCACCTCGGGCTGCAGGCCGCTGACGATGCGGGCGATGCTCTTGCCCGAGCCGCAGGCATGGGTCCAGCCCAGCGTGCCGTGGCCGGTGTTGAGGAACAGGTTGGGCAGCTTGCTGCGGCCGATGATCGGCACATTGCTGGGCGTGGCGGGGCGCAGGCCGGTCCAGAACTGCGCCTGGGTGGTGTCGCCGGCGCCCGGGAAGAGCTGCTCCACCCGCCTGACGATGGCCTCGCAGCGCACCCGGTTCAGGTCGCGGTCGTAGCCGTTGAACTCGGCAGTGCCGGCGATGCGCAGTCGGTCGCCGCCCGGCGCCGAGGCGGTCGGCGGCGTGGTCAGCCGCGAGAACACCAGCTTGTACTCGTCGTCGGTCAGCGACACCTGGTGGGCCATGGCCGCGTCCTTCACCGGCATCGTCACCGAGTAGCCCTTGGCCGGGTAGATCGGCAGGCGGATGCCCAGCGGCTGGGCATACAGCGGGCTCAGGCTGCCCATCGCCAGCACATAGGCATCGGCGCGCAGGCGCTGGAAGCGGCCCTCGGCGTCGGTGGCCTCCACATGGTCGATCTGCCCAGCCGCCGCTCGCAGCGCGGTCACGGTGTGGCTCATCCGGAACTGCACGCCGTCGGCCTGGCAGCGCTTGACCAGCTCGCGCGCGAAGCGGTTGGCGTCGCCCGATTCGTCCTCGGCGGTGTAGGTAGCGCCGGCCAGCTGCGGGCGGATGTGGCGCAGCGCGGGCTCCAGCCGCACCGCCTCGTCGGCCGAGATCACGCGCCGGTCGCAGCCCAGCGCGCGCATCTGCGCGGCCGGGGCTTCGGCGCCGTCGAACTCTTTCTGGCTGGTGTAGAAGTGCAGGATGCCCTGGCTGCGCTCGTCATAGGCGATGCCGATGTCGCGGCGCAGTTGCTGCAGCATGTCGCGGCTGTAGCTGCCCAGGCGCACGATCTGGGCGATGTTGTGGCGGGTGCGGGCCGGCGTGCATTCGCGCAGGAACTGCAGGCCCCACAGCCACTGGCGCAGGTCGGCGCGGATGCGGAACAGCAGCGGCGCGTCCTCCTGGCCCAGCCACTGCAGCAGCTTCAGCGGCGCGCTCGGGTTGGCCCAGGGCTCGGCATGGCTGACCGAGATCTGCCCGCCGTTGGCGAAGCTGGTCTCGGCGGCCGGCGTGGCCTGGCGGTCGACCACGCTGACCTCGTGGCCCTGCTGGCGCAGGAAGTAGGCCGAGGTGACGCCGAGCAGGCCGGCGCCGAGGACGAGAACTTTCATGGGGAAGGGCTCCATTCAGGGGTGGTGCGAACGGCGACCGGCGTCGTTCGCTTGCCGCTCCCCCTGTCCTTGGTACCTGAGAGATTCAGCCCGGGTCGTCCGGGCCTTGCTCCTTCGGTGCGTCACGGGCGTGACGGCTCTCCAGACGGCGATGGTGGTGAGGTGCAGTACGGGACCTGAGCGTGCATGGGAGTTTGCGCCTTCGGTGGCCCCCGCTTGCGCCGGGGCACTCACCTGCGGGGTGGGATCTTAAGGGGCTGTGGCGGGCTCCTGTGCCGCAAGAAAACGCTGGGCCAGCAGCACCCAATAGGCGCTGCCGATGGCGATGTTGCCGTCGTTGAAGTCGTAGCCCGGGTTGTGCACCATGCAGGCGCCTGCACCGCCTTGCTCGCCGCTGCCGTTGCCGATCAGCAGGTAGCTGCCGGGCACCTGTTCGAGCATGAAGGCGAAGTCCTCGCTGCCGGTCAGCGGCGGGCCCTGCAGCGTGACCTGATCCTGCCCTAGCAGCTCGACCGCCACCGCGCGGGCGAAGTCGGTCTCGGCCGGGCTGTTGACCAGCACCGCGTAGCCGGGCCGCCAGTCGATCTGCGCCGTCACGCCGAAGCTCTCGGCCTGGGCCGCCACCAGCGCCTTGATGCGCCGCTCCAGCGTGCTGCGCACCTCGCTGTCCAGCGCCCGCACGCTCAGCTCTAGCGAGGCGCTGGCCGGGATCACGTTGTTGGCCTTGCCCGCTTGCAGCGCGCCGACCGTGACCACCGCCGCCTGCAGCGGGTCGATGTTGCGCGCCACGATGGTCTGCAGCGCCATCACGATGCTGGCTGCGGCGACGATGGGGTCGGCCGCGCGGTGCGGCATCGCGCCGTGGCCGCCGATGCCGTGCAGCGTGATGCTGGCGTAATCCGACGAGGCCATCGCCGGGCCCTCGCGCAGCACCAGGCGGCCCTGCGCAATGCCGGGCATGTTGTGCATCGCGAACACCGCGTCGCAGGGGAAGCGCTCGAACAGGCCGTCGGCCATCATGCGCAGCGCGCCGCCGCCGCCTTCCTCGGCCGGCTGGAAGATCAGCTGCAGCGTGCCGTCGAAGCCGCCCTGCTCGGCCAGGTGGCGGGCCGCAGCCAGCAGCATCGCGGTGTGGCCGTCATGGCCGCAGGCGTGCATCACGCCCCGGTGCAGGCTGGACCATTCGGCACCACTGGCCTCGGCTATGGGCAGCGCGTCCATGTCGGCGCGCAGGCCCAGGCGCTTGCTGCCGCTGCCGCGCACCAGCGTGCCCACCACGCCGGTGCCGCCGATGGCGCGCTCCACCGCATAGCCCCAGGCCTCGAGCTTGGCGGCCACCAAGGCGGCGGTGCGGTGCTCCTCGAAGGCCAGCTCGGGATGCTGGTGGATATCGCGCCGCAGACGGATGAATTCACCCGCCCGGGCCTGCAGCGCCTGCAGCAGGTAGGTCATGCCCGGCTCACTGCGGCTGCAGGTTGATCTGCTTGGCGATGGCGCGGTAGCGCGCCGTCTCGGCGTCGAAGAACTTGGCCGATTCGGCCAGCGTCATCGGCGCGGATGCCACCTGGGTCTGCGCGGCCAGCTGGGCCCGCACCGCCGGGTCCTGCAGGGTCTTGCCCACCGCGGCATGCAGGCGGGTGACGACGTCCTCGGGGGTGTTCTTCGGCACCATGAAGCCAGTCCAGATCTTGTACGAGAAGTTCTTCAGGGCCTGGCCCTCGCTGGCGGTGGGCAGGTTCTTCAGCAGCTCCGAGCGCTGCGCGCCGAGCTGGCCGATCACCTTCAGCCGGCCTTGCTCGGCCAGCGCACCCATGGCCGCGCTGTAGACCAGCACCGCAAAGTCGACCTGGCCGCCGCCGATGTCCTGCAGCAGCGGGGCATTGCCCTTGTAGGGCACATGCGCCAGCTTGATGCCGGTGCTGGCCTGCACGTTCTCCAGGATCAGGTGGTAGAGCGAGCCCACGCCCACGCTGCCATAGGTCAGCGGCTTGTCGGTGGACTTGCGGGCCAGCGCGATCAGCTCGTCGACGCTGTTGACCGGCAGGTCCTTGCGGGTGACGAACACCATCACCGCATCGGCCAGCGGGTGCACCAGGCGGAAGTCTTCGGTCTTGAGCTTGACCGCGGCATTGGCCAGCGGCGACAGGATCACCTCGTTGGGCGAGCCCTGAAAGATGTAATAACCATCAGCCGGCGCTGCCAGCACCTTCTGCGCGGCCATCGCGCCGCTGACGCCGCCCAGGTTCTCCACCAGCACCTGCTGGCCCAGCTCCTTGCCCAGCGGGTTAAAGAAGATGCGGGCGATGGCGTCCGACGGGCCGCCCGCCGGGTAGGGCACCATCAGATTGACCGGCTTGGTCGGCCAGCCCTGGGCCAGGGCGGCCCCCGCGCTGAGCAGCAGGGCGGCAATCACGGTCAGCGAGCGGTGGAGCTTGGTCATGGCAATTCCTGGGAGGGGTGAGGTCGGGCGGGGTGCGGGGCCACTGTAGGTTTGGGTCATTCCAAAGTCCAATGCATTGTTGTGAGTCCTATGATGAGTTTTAGGCATACAAACTGAGGGCCCTGCCATGACCCTGGTGCAGCTCAAACACTTCATCGCGCTGGCGCAGGTCGGCTCGTTCAGCAAGGCGGCCCAGGCGCTGTTCCTGACCCAGCCGGCGCTCAGCCGCAGCATCCGTGCGCTGGAGGACGGCTTCGGTGCGCCGCTGTTCGACCGCCTCGGCCGGCGCATCGAATTGACGCCCTTCGGCCGCGACCGGCTGGCGCGGGCGCGTCAGCTGGTGGCCGATGCCGACGAGTTGCTGCCCGGCGGCCCGCAGGCCAGCGACGGCGATGCCGGTGTGCTGCGCATCGGCATGGGCTCGGGGCCCGGCGCGCTGCTGATGACGCCGCTGTTGATGCACACCGCCCAGCACCAGCCGCGCCTGCAGATGACGATCTCGCGCGCCGGCACCGCGCTGCTGGTGCAGGCGCTGCGCGATCGTGCGCTGGATTCGCTGGTCGTCGACGCGCGCTCGCTGCGCCCCGCGCCCGACTTGCGCAGCGAGCTGCTGGGCGAATTGCCGGGCGCCTTCATGGTGCGGCGCGGCCACCCGCTTGCGCGCCGCCTTCAGGCGCCGGGTTTCGACGATCTGCAGCCCTACCCGATGGCCTCGACCCCGCTGTCCGACGAGGTGGCCCGCACCCTGGTCGAGCGCTACGGCCCCCAGGCCCATCCCGACGAGCGCGTCACGCTGCGCTGCGACGAGATCCCGAGCCTGGTGGAGGTCGCTAAGAACAGCGACGCAGTGGTGCTGGCGATCCGGGCCGCAGCGCCCGAGTTGGTCGAGCTGGGCTTGCGCCCGCCGCTGGACGCGAGTGCCCGCTTCGGGCTGGTGACCCTGGCGCGCCGCACCGAGCCACTGGCGTTGGCTGGCGTGCGCCAGCTAATGCAGCGGCTGCTGCAACCGGGTTCAACGCCCGGCTGAGCGGCTCTCAGACGCCGACCGTAGGCACCCAGTTGCCGTGGAAGCCGCCCGGGATGATGTGCGGGATGTGCACGCTGGCCACCGGCGGGCCGGCAAAGTCCTGCGCATCCAGGATCACCAGCGCGCTGGTCTGTTGCGTGGCGTCCACCACATAGCCCATCAACCAGCCTTCGTCCTCGGCGGCGCCGGCATGCTTGGGTTCGAAGACGAACTCCCCCACATGCTGGCCGGCGCCAAAGTCATGCAGCAGGCGCTCACCACCTTGCAGGTCATGCCGGATCAACACCTGGTCGGGCACGAAGGCGCCCTCGCTGCTGCGCTTGAGGCCGGCGCAATAGGCATAGCGGTAGGGCTGGCCCAGGCGGCGCTCGTCGGGGCGCGGGAACTCCTGCGGCTGGCTGTCCAGCACCTGGCGTCGCACCTTGCGGGCCACCGGGTCAAGGGTCCAGCGCTCGAAGGCCGAGCTGGCCGCATCCGGCCCGATGCGGCTGTGCTCGAACATCGTGGCATGCGCCACCACGTCGAGCGTGACCGTGCCGTCGGGGTTCTCAAAACCGTTGCAGGGGTGGAACACA